>URST01000011.1 GCA_900550585.1 uncultured Eubacteriales bacterium | reverse complement strand
TGGTGGAGCTGACGCTGCCGCCCCAGCTGGAGGAGATCAGCTCCACCCGCATCCGGGAGGCGGTGGACGCCAACCGGGACGTGTCCAACCTCATCGACCCCATGGCCCAGGAGTTCATCTACCGGCAGGGCCTGTACCTCCGGGAGCCGCAGGACAAGCCGGTGCTGCGGACGGAGGATCTGCTGTTCGTCAGCTGCCCCGGCCCGGAGGAGCGGACGGACAGCCTGCTGCGGGATATCTTCGGCGCGTCCGCCGCCGTCATGCGCCGCCGTCTGGAGGAGTGCGGCGACCAGATGATGCTGCTGTGCGACGGCGTCAGCGGCGATGTGCTGGGCGCGGCATCCTACCGGTGCCTGGACTCCCAGCACCTGTTTGCCCGGCTGAATGACCCGGCGCTCAGCGGCATCGTCCGCCAGAACGCCGGGGGCCACACCCTGCTGCTCAGCGGTCTGTTCGTCCCCAAGGGCGAGCGGCAGCTGGATCTGGGTCAGCTGCTGCTGACGGAGGTGCTGACCACCGCCCTCAGCCGGGAGTATACCTACGCGCTGTACTGCCCGCTGGAGGGCGCGGTGTCCGGCTACGGACGGCAGCTGGCGCAGCTGCAGGGCTTCGTGCCCGTCCAGCACCGGGAGGGCTATGACGTGCTGGGCGTGGACATGCGCCGCCCCATCGTCCTCAGCCGCAATGTGGACACCGCCATCAAGGCGCCGCTGGGCACATCGCCCCGCGTGGCGGAGGCCATCGCCAGCGCCCACCGGCGCCTGCAGGCCGCGCTGACGAAGCTGCAGCCCGGCTCGCTGGTGCTGAGCCTGTCCGCCGGGGTCATCTACCACCGGCTGCTGCAGCGCATCACCGCCCGCAACGGCGTGCCGTCGGAGCCTGTGACGCCCCGGGTCCTGGGGCCCGACATCTGCGTGCCCTACGGCAAGATCCTGCGGGGCGTGGCGGTGCCCAACACCGTCACCAAGACGCTGCGCACCGACAAGGTGTACGAGGCGGATCTCAGCGCCTATTCCATCGAGGCATACCCCGACTATTCGCCGCTGCCCGACCAGGTGCGCACCATCCGGGCCTTTGACCGGCCGGTGATCCTGGTGGACGACATGCTCCACGACGGCAAGCGCATCCGGCGTCTGGCCCCGCTGCTGGAGGAGACGCATACCCCGGTGGATCAGGTGCTGGTGGGCTATCTCACCGGCGTGGGCCGGGATCTGATGGAGCAGCTGGGCTATCCGGTGGACGGCATCTACTACCTGCCCAACCTGCGGATGCGGTTCGTGGAATCCACGCTGTATCCCTTTATCGGCGGCGACACCGTCCGCCGCGCGGAGCGGCTGCCCGGCGGGCTGCAGCCCTCGGTGAACCGCATCCTGCCCTACGCCGCGCCGGAGTTCGCCCCCATGGACGGCCGCACCGCGTGGGAGCTGAGCCTGTGCTGCCTGGAAAACGCACGGGATATCCTGCTGGCGCTGGAGACGGAGTTCCGCAGCCTGTATGCCCGGAACCTGACGCTGAACCGTCTTGGCGAGGCGGTGGTGCTGCCGCTGTGCCCCGACAAGGGCGGCTGCATCACCTACGACGTGAGCCGCGCCGCCTCCGCCTGTCTGGAGGGGGACATCGAGCTGCTCAAGCGGATGCGTCCGGCGGACTGACGGGAAAGGAGAAACGATATGAACGGCTTTACACTGGGGTTTGACAATGCATCCGGCGGCGTGCTGCACCTGCCGGAGAGAGTCCGCGTCACGCTGCTGGCGCTGGGCGATGTGGGCAGCACCCTGCTGCTGGGCCTGCGGCTCATGGGCGGCGATGTCATCACGTCCATCGGCATCTGCGACGTGCGCCCCGGCGCGGCCCAGCGCTGGGAGTTCGAGCTGAACCAGATCCAGCCGCCGGACGGCTCGGCGCTGCCGCCGGTGGACATCATCGGGCCGGAGCAGCTGTTTGACGGCGACGTGTTCCTGTTCTGCGCCTCCCGGATGGTGCCGGATACCTCCGTTACCGGCGGCGACGTGCGCATGGCACAGTACGGCCTGAACCGGGAGCTGGCCGCCGTCTATGCCCGCATGGCGCGGGAAAAGGGCTATCAGGGCCTGTTCTGCGTGGTCAGCGACCCTGTGGACCCTCTGTGCCGCGCGGTGCTGCGGGAGAGCAGCCGGGACGAAAACGGCAGGACGGACGGCAGGGGTCTGCGGCCCTGTCAGGTGCGGGGCTTCGGTCTCGGCGTCATGCACGCCCGGGCGCTGTACTTCGCCCGGAAGGACCCCCGCTTTGCCGCCTATCTTACGGAGGGGCGGGCCTTCGGGCCCCACGGGGAGGATCTGGTGCTGGCCAATTCCATCGAGCACTACGACGACGCCCTGTCCCGGGAGTTGACGGAGAAGGTGGCTCACGCCAATCTGGACATGCGGCGGCTGGGCTACAAGCCCTACGCGGCCCCGGCCCTCAGCTCCGGCGCGCTGACGCTGCTGGCGCTGCTGCGGGGCCAGTGGCACTACGCCTCCGTATATATGGACGGCATCTTCATGGGCTGCCGCAGCCGCCTGACGCCCGCGGGCATTGAGGTGGAGCAGCCGGCGCTGCCGGCGGCGCTGCAGGCGCGCATTCAGGAAACGGCGGCGCGGCTGCGCGCCATCGACTGAGGAGGGACGGCCATGCTGACGGTACTTTTGCCGGAGAACGGCCACAGCGGGGCGCTGCGGGCGCTGCTGACGCCGCTGCTGCCGGCGGGCAGCGAGTTCCGCGACCCGGATCACGGGCTGGAGGGCCTGACGGGCCGGCGGCTATTGTTCGCCGTGGCGCTGGACGAGGGCGGCTGCAACGAGGCGTATTACCGGATGCTCTCCCGCCTGCGGCGGAGCCTGACGCTGCTGCGGGGCTGCGTGGCGGGGCTGGTGGTCACGGGCGTGGGGGAGTTCTACACCAAGGACGTGGCACGGGACATGGTGTTCGCCGCCAACCAGTCCGGCTGCGCGTTTATCGGGCGGCCGCTGGTGGAGGCCACCGGCTCCCTGCGGAACTTCCGGACGCAGGCCCAGATCGGCGGCACCGACGAGGTCACGGCCTTCCACGCCGCTGTGGCCGAGCTGATCGGGCGGCTCACCGGCTGGGAGAAGCCCGCGCCCATCCGGCACATCCTGGCGCTCCACGCCTCCCAGCGCAGCACCTCCAACACGCTGGCACTGTGGGAGCTGGTGAAAAGCGCCCTGCCGGACACGGTGGAGGTGGAGGAGATCTGCCTGCGCAACGGCACCATGGCCGACTGCAACGGATGCAGCTATACCGCCTGCCTCCACTTCGGGGAGCAGGGCGGCTGCTTCTACGGCGGCCCGATGGTGGAGGAGGTCTACCCCGCCATCCGGCGATGCGACGCGCTGGTGATGCTGTGCGCCAACTACAACGATGCGCTGGCGGCCAACCTGACGGCCTGCGTCAACCGGATGACGGCGCTGTTCCGCCAGAACCGGTTTTACGACAAGCGGCTGTTCGGGCTGGTGGTGTCCGGATACTCCGGCGGCGACCTGCTGGCGCGGCAGCTGATCTCGGCGCTGAATATGAACAAGTCCTTCTTCCTGCCGCCCCACTTCTGTCTGCTGGAGACGGCCAACGAGCGGGGCAGCCTTGTGAAGCTGCCCCACATCGCGGAGGAGGCGGCACGGTTCGCCGGGAGCATGATGGAAAACTGAACAGAAACAGCAAGGGACGGATATGCGTTTTACGCATATCCGTCCCTTGCTGTATGATGAGAGAAAAACAGTGGTGTCAATCGGTCTTGTCGTTTTTGCCGCGGAGGGCCTCGCCCAGCGTCCGCCAGCCCAGCATGGCACACTTCACCCGGGCGGGCATGTGGGCCACGTCCCGCAGGGCGCCGGCCTCCTCCAGCTGGTCGATCTCATCCTCCGTGGCTTCGCCGCGGATCATCCGCTGGAACAGGTCACAGAGGTGGAGGGCCTCGTCTTTGGGACGGCCGATGACCATGCCCAGCATGATGTCCGCCGACGCCTGGGACACGGCGCAGCCGCTGCCCACAAAGGCGCCGTCGGTGATGGTATCGCCGTCGGTTTTCAGCTTCAGGCGTATCTCGTCGCCGCAGCTGGGGTTGACCCCCGCCAGCTCGATGTCGGCGTCCGGCAGGTCGTGCTTGAACTCCGGATGGAGGTTGTGCTCCGTCAGGATCTCGTTGTAAAAGCGGTTAGTTTCCATAGCCCATACGCTCCCTGATGGTGGACAGGCTCTGCAGCAGGCGGTCCACCTCGTTTTCCGTGTTGTAGAAGGCGAAGCTGGCCCGCACCGTGGCGTTCAGGCCCAGATGCTGCAGAAGCGGCTGGGCGCAGTGATGGCCCGCCCGGACATCCACGCCGTCGCAGGCCAGGATCTCGCTGACATCGTGGGGGTGGACGCCCTCCACGGTGAAGGTGACGATGCCGTTGTGTTCCTCCGGCTTATCCGAGCCGATGACGTGGATGTGGGGCATGTCCGCCATGCCCGCCAGCGTCCGCTGCGTCAGGGCCAGCTCCTGCCGGTGCATGGCATCGAAGCCCACGGACTGCACATAGTCAATGGCAGCGTGCAGCCCCGCCGCGCCGGCGGCGTTGACGGTGCCGGCCTCGAATTTGTGGGGCAGCTCCGCGAATACCGCGCCCTCCCGGCTGACGGACTCGATCATCTCGCCGCCGGTGAGGAACGGGGGCATGGCCTCCAGCAGGGCGCGCTTGCCGTACAGCACGCCGATGCCCATGGGGCCGTAGACCTTGTGGCCGGAGAAGGCCAGAAAATCCGCGTCCAGCGCCTGCACGTCCACGGGGATGTGGGGCGTGCTCTGGGCGCCGTCCACCACCAGCACCGCGCCGTGCTTATGGGCCATGTCCGCCAGCTGGCGGATGGGATTGACGCGGCCAATGACGTTGGAGACATGGGTCACGGCTACCAGCTTCGTCTTATCGGTGATGAGGGCCTCGGCCTTGTTGAGATCAAGGCTGCCGTCCGGCTCGCAGTCCAGGAATTTCAGCACCGCGCCGGTCTGGCGGCACACCATCTGCCACGGCAGCAGGTCGCTGTGGTGCTCCAGAATGGATACCACCACCTCGTCCCCGGCCCTGATATGGCTGAGGCCGTAGCTGTACGCCACCAGGTTCAGGCCCTCGGTGGTGTTGCGGGTGAACACGATCTCCGCCGTGCTCTTTGCGTTCAGGAACCGGCGCACCGCCTCCCGCGCGTTCTCGTATGCGTCGGTGGCCGCGATGCTCAGGGGGTACAGGCCCCGGAGGGGGTTGGCGTTCTGCTCGCAGTAGAAGCGGCGCACCGCGTCCAGCACGCACTGGGGCCGCTGGGCCGTGGCCGCGTTGTCCAGATAGGCGATATCCTGCGCCATCAGCAGGGGGAAATCCTTTCGATATGCGTTGGTCATGTCACATGCCTCCGTTCAATTCATGCTGCACCGTCTCCGCCGTGGCGTCGTCGCCCAGGTCATGAGCCAGACGCTCCACAGCGGCCCGGGCCATCAGGTCCTCCGCCGCAGCGCGGTCAAAGCCCCGGCTCTCAAAGTAAAACAGCGTGTCCTCGTCCAGCGCGCCGATGGTGGCGCCGTGGGTGCCCTCCACGTTCTCCTCGGCACAGAGGATCAGGGGCACGGTCTTGTTCACCACATCGTCGCCCAGCAGCAGCACCGTCTCCTGCTCGCTGCCGGTGGAGCCGGCAGAGCCGTGCTTGAAGTCGATGGTGCCGCGGAACACCTTTCTGGCGCTGCCGGACAGCGCGCCGGACACGTCGATGTCGCTGCGGGTGTTCTGCCCTGTATGGTCCACCGTCAGATTCAGGTCGATGACCTGTTCTTCCCGGCCCAGATAGCCCATGGCGGCCTTCAGGGACGCACCGTCCGCCAGCGTCAGCCGGTCGTCGGCGTAGGTGTCGCCCCGGCCGGGCAGCAGGCGGTACAGCTCCACAGCGCTGCCTGCCGGACAGCGGGCCGTGACCTCGCTGCGCAGGACGGCGCCTGCGTCCATGGCCTGTACCTGCACCAGACGGATCACCGCGCCCTCCTGGGGCCGCAGCACCGTCCGGACGTGGAGATGCTCCCCGCCCCGGAACGTCTCGTACACCGTGACGCGCTGGCCGGGAGCGGCGGTGATCTCCACCGTTTTCCGGGCATAGGGCGCACCGGCGGACAGCGACAGCCGTCCATCGGCGGACAGCACCTCCGTGCCGCCGTCCATGGTGCCCGTCTCGTCCCAGAGGAGGGCCGTTTCGTTGACGCCCAGCCGGTTCCATGTGCGGGTGGGCAGCTTGTTCACAAGAATGGTATCCATTGTCAAAACTCCTTTCCCGCTCAGCCGATGCTGCCCTTCATCTCAAGACGGATGAGGTTGTTCATCTCCACGGCATACTCCACCGGCAGCTCACGGGATACGTTGTCGGCAAAGCCGCTGACGATGAGGGCGCGGGCGTCCTCCTCCGAAAGGCCGCGGCTCATCAGGTAGAACACGGCGTCGCCGCTGATGCTGCCAATGCGGGCCTCGTGACCGATGGCGGCGTCCTTCGTGCGGACATCCATGGCGGGGATGGTGTCGGAGCGGGACTCCGAATCCAGCATCAGGGACTGGCAGGACACCGAGGATTTGGCGCCCTTGGCGGTCTTTTCCACCACCACGCTGCTGCGGAAGGTGCTGACGCCGCCGCTCTTGCTGATGGAGCGGGTGTTCATATACGAGCTGGTGTTTTTGCCGATGTGCACCACCTTGGCGCCGGTGTCCAGATCCTGCCCGGCGCCGGCGAAGGTGACGCCGGTGAACTCCATCTTGGCGTTGTCGCCCTTCAGGACGCTCATGGGATACAGACAGCCGGTGTGGGAGCCGAAGGAGCCGGATACCCACTCGATGACGCCGCCCTCCTCCACCAGCGCGCGCTTGGTGTTGAGGTTGTACATGTTCTTTGACCAGTTTTCGATGGTGGAGTAGCGCAGTCTGGCGTTCTTCTTGACGTACAGCTCCACGCAGCCGGCGTGGAGGTTGGCCACGTTGTACTTGGGGGCGGAGCAGCCCTCGATGAAGTGGAGACTGGCACCCTCATCCACGATGATGAGGGTGTGCTCGAACTGGCCGGCGCCCTTGGCGTTCAGGCGGAAGTAGGATTGCAGGGGGATGGACACCTGCACGCCCTTGGGGACGTACACAAAGGAGCCGCCGGACCACACCGCGCCGTGGAGCGCAGCAAACTTGTGGTCGGTGGGGGGCACCAGCTTCATGAAGTATTTGCGCACCATGTCGGCGTACTCGCCGTGGAGGGCGCTCTCCATGTCGGTGTACACCACGCCCTGTGCCGCCACCTCGGCGCGGACGTTGTGGTACACCAGCTCGGAGTCATACTGGGCGCCTACGCCGGCCAGCGACTTGCGCTCCGCCTCGGGGATGCCCAGCCGCTCAAAGGTGTCCTTGATGTCCTGGGGCACGTTTTTCCAGTCGTTCTGCATTTTGGTGTTGGGCCGGACGTAGGTGGCGATGTGGTCGATGTCCAGACCCTCCAGCGACGGGCCCCAATCCGGCAGCGGCGTCTCATTGTAGATTTGCAGGGCGTGGAGCCGGAACTGCTGCATCCACGCGGGGTCGTCCTTCTCCCGGGACAGTTTTTCCACGATGGCGGGGGTCAGGCCCGCCTCCATGCGGTAGGCGTCGTGCTCCGCGTCCCGGATGTCGTATACGCTGCGGTCGATGTCGTCCACATAGGTCTTTTCGCGCATGACGGCACCTCCGTTCACTGCTGAAGGCCGGTGAAGCCGTGCTCGTTGATGGCGTCCACCAGCTCCGCGCCGCCGTTTTTCACGATGACGCCGTTTTCCATGACGTGGGCGGCGTCCACCGGCAGGGACTCCAGAATGCGGGTGCTGTGGGTGATGATCAGCAGCGAGCCGTGCTGCTTCTCCCGGTACAGCCGGACACCGCGGGACACGGTGCGCACCGCGTCCACGTCCAGGCCGGAGTCCGTCTCGTCCAGAATGGCCAGACGCGGCTCCAGCATCAGCATCTGCAATATCTCGGCCTTCTTCTTCTCACCGCCGGAGAAGCCCACGTTCAGGTCGCGGTCGGCGTAGCTCTCGTCCATGTCCAGCATGGCCATGGCGTCCTTCAGCTTTTTCTTGAAGTCCCACAGCCGCAGGCGGCTGCCGGTCTTTTGCTCCAGCGCCGTGCGGATAAAGGCGCTGAGGGTGACGCCGGGCACCTCCAGCGGGTTCTGGAACGACAGGAAGATGCCGCGCTTCGCCCGCTCGTTGACGGGCAGGGCGGTGATGTCCTCGCCGCCGAACAGGATGTGCCCGGCGGTGACGGTATAGGCGGGGCTGCCGGTGATGGCGCAGCCCAGCGTGGACTTGCCGGTGCCGTTGGGCCCCATGAGGACATGGGTCTCGTCGGCGCCGATGGTCAGATCCACGCCGTGGAGGATCTCCTTGCCCTCCACGCCGGCGTGCAGGTTCTCTATGGTAAGAAGCGGTGTTTTCATGTTCGTTGCCTCCTGTGACTAATATACCTACCAATCTACTGGGGATTATAGGACGAACAGCCTACCTTGTCAATAGGGAAATGACAAAAAAGAGGAGCGGGGCGGCGAAAGCCGCTCCGCTCCGGAAAAACCGCGCCGGTCAGGGCAGGTAGGTCTGCTGCACCGCCACGGGCTGCTCGTTGTTGAAGTCGTACCAGCGGCCCTCCAGCGAGACGGAGGTCACGGTGTCCACGTCCACCAGGCGGTTGAAGGCGTAGCTGTAATAGGCGCCCGCCGGAGGATCGGTGATGCCCAGCTCGTTCCGCAGCGCTTCGTCGGTGTCGCGGCCGCTGGAGATAAGGCCCACCACCCAGTTCCGCAGGTTACTCTGGGCGCTGTCCACTGCGAAGTCGGCACCGTCCTGATAGTGGACGATCAGCTCGTCGATGAGCATTTCGCTGTCGCTGTACTGCGTGTCTACCACGGTCATACCCAGCGGGGAGAGGGTCAGGCGCTGGCCGTTTTCGGCGGTGAGGGTCTTGGCCGGCAGATAGGCATGGGGCTGGATGGCAATGGAATAGGGCTGGTAGTCAGCGCCCCGGACGGTGAAGTAGAAGCTGGTGCCGGTCTCATAGCCCTTGCCGGTGATGAAGTAGGCCACCATCTGCAGGCAGGTGCTGGTACTGGTGCTTTCATCCGCGTAGAGCTTCATGTCGGCAAAGAGATAGCCGCCGTCCTGTCCGTTGGGGTCTTCGGGGGCCTTGCTGCCGAAGGACAGGTCGGCGCGGACGGAGTCCACCCACGTCTCGCCGTAGCCCATATCGCCGTACTCGAAGCCCTCGGGGTTCTCGATGGAGAAGGTCAGGATGCCGCAGCCCGTCTCATCCACCAGGAAGGTGCCCATTGTATAGGTGTTGCCCGCCACGGTCATGGATGCGTCCAACTTGCTGAGGTACTGGCCCACCAGCCGCTCCGTGACGGCGGGATCGCCGGGGATGCGCTCCATGTCGGCGGCGGTGATATAGTTGCCCTTGCCGTCCTCCACGGTGGGCGTGGGGGAGTTGATGTCGTCGGTAAAGGCGTGGTAGGTGGTGTCGTCCACCTTGTCGGCGGGGGATACGTTGGCTCTGATGAGCGTCACCACGCCGGCGGCCGCGGCCACCGTCAGCGTCAGCGCGGCGGCAATGGCGATGACCGCGCCCTTGCGCAGGGTGCGATGGGTCTTTTTATTGTTCTCCATGGTCCTTTGAACCTCCATCAGTGTGTCGGGGGAGGCGTGCAGGGTGGAGAAGGTCTTCTGGAAAAGCTCGTGTTCCGTCATGTCTGCGGCACCTCCGATAAAATGTGTTTCAGCTTTTCTCTGGCCCGGGCCAGCCGGGTGCGCACCGTCTCCTCCGGTACGTCCAGCAGGCCGGCGATCTCCTTTTGGCGGTAGCCTTCATAGTAGTACAGCAGCACCGGCACCCGGTAGCGCCGGTCCAGCGCCATCACCGCGTCAAACAACTCCTGGCACCGGGGCTCCTCAAAGGTGAGGCTGTTCTCGTAATCGGCGATGTCCTCCGTCTTGTGCCACGGGGCGCGCAGCACGTTCTTGCACCGGTTGACCGTGACGCGGATCAGCCAATTCTTCACATGGGCGTCGTCATCGAACGCCTTGTCCGTTTTGTACAGCTGTATCAGCACGTCCTGGGTCACATCGTCGGCATCGGCGGGGGAGCGCAGATAGCTGTACGCCACCCGGAACACCGTGTCCATATACCGCTCCGCCAGAGGGGAAAACTGTTGCTCTGTCATGGATCGATCTCCTTGTGTTTTGAAAGGCCCTTCACTGGGAATACACATGGGAACAGCAAAATGTTTCAGCGCGGCGGAAAAAATGTTCCCATAGCATTACGCTATGGGAACATAACGAATCGGAACTTCCGCCGGGGCGCCGCAGCTTTTATACTATAAAGCAGAAAAGGTCACCGTGCCTGCTCCGTCATCTGGCGGGCACAGCGCAGGAAGTCCAGCACCACGGCATCGGCGTGCTTCCGGTCGCGGACGGCGATGCCGATCTCCCGGCAGGAGGGCGGGTCGATGGGCGAGAGGCTGACCCGGTCGGTGCTGCCCCGGAGGATCAGCTCCGACAGCATGCTGCATCCCAGACCCTGCTCCACCATTTTGATCACGGCGCTGTCCTCCGTGGCGATGTGGGAGAAACGGGGCGTCACGCCGCTGCGCTCCAGCAGACGCAGCACCTCCGTGTCCACGCCGTTGGAGGGGACGAAGAACGTCCGGCCGGTGAAGGCTGTGAGGGGGAATGTCTCCCCCGGCTCCTCGTCCGGCGGCAGCACCGCGTAGTAGGGGTCCCGGAACAGGGGATAGAAGTCCAGCCGGGCAGAGAAGCAGTTGCTCAGGAGACCCACGTCGATGGTGCCCGCCTCCAGCCACTGCTCGATGTCCATGCAGGAGCCGTCCTTCACCGTCAGGCGGATGTGGGGATACCTCCCGGAGAAGCTCTTGATGACCCGGGGCAGCCAGTTTTTGGAGATGCTGGTGTAGGAGCCGATGCGCAGCACGTCCTGCCGCGCCGGACGGCAGCGGTTCACCGCCCTGTCAAAGGCGTCGCTCTCCCGCAGGAGGCTGTCGATGTACGGCAGCAGGGCCTGGCCCTCCGGCGTCAGGGAGACGCCGCCGCTGCCGCGGCGCAGCAGGGGGTAGCCGATCTCCTGCTCCAAGCGGTTGAGCATGCCGGTGAGTCCGGGCTGGGAGTAGCCCAGCCGCGCGGCGGCGCGGGTGATGCTGCCGGTGTCGGCGGCGGTCTTTAGTGCCCGCAGCTTTTCAATATCCATCGTCTCACCCCCGCTGTATTTATTCTGAATAATTCTTTTATAGCATAGCAAAATGCTGTTGGCAAGCTGAATTTTACAGGAAAGGAGCGCCGGGCGCACCGCGTCCGGCAGACACGCCCATGAGCAAATGCATTCTGGTCATCAACCCCGGCTCCACCTCCACCAAGATCGCGGTGTTCCGCGGGGAGGAGAAGCTCTTTGACGAGACGATCCGCCACAGCCGGGAGGAGCTGGCGCCTTTCCGCTGGGTCATGGAGCAGGTGGACTTTCGCCGCGCCGCCATCGAGAGCGCCCTGTCCGCCCACGGCTTCGACCTGACGGAGCTGGACGGCATCTGCGCCCGGGGCGGACAGCTGCCGCCCTGCGGCTCCGGCACCTATCTGGTGGATCAGGCCATGGTGGACTATATGTACACCGTGAAGAACGCCGCCCATGCCTCCAACCTGGGGTGCGTGCTGGCGCTGGGGCTGGCCCAGGGCCTGAAGATCCCGGCGTTTATCTGCGACCCGGTGTCGGTGGACGAGATGGTGGACGAGGCCCGGATCACCGGCCTGCCGGAGATCCGCCGCACCATGCTGGGCCACGCCCTGAACTGCCGGGCCATGGCCCGGCGCTGCGCCGAGGAGGTGCTGCACAGACCGCTGGAGGACTGCCGCCTCATCGTGCTGCATCTGGGCGGCGGCGCGTCCGCCCGCCTGTTCATCGGCGGGAAGATGGTGGACGGCGTCCGGGACGACGAGTGGATGTTCGCGCCGGAGCGCTTCGGCGGTGCATCGCTGCAGCCGCTGGTGCACCTGTGCTACTCCGGCAAATACACGGAGAAGGACATCATGGATTTCATCCGGGGCAAGGGCGGTCTTGTGGCCCATCTGGGCACCGCCGACGCCCGGGAGGTGGAAAAGCGCATCACTGACGGCGATACCCACGCCAAGCTGGTCTATGACGGCATGCTGTACAGCGCCGCCCGGGCCATCGGCGGTCTGGCCGCCGGGGCGGACGGCAGGGTGGACCGGGTTATCCTCACCGGCGGCATCGCCCACTCCAAATATGTGGCCGATTATCTGACGAAGAAGCTGTCCTTCATCGCGCCGGTGGAGGTCATGGCGGGCGAGTTCGAGCTGGAGGCGCTGGCCGCCGGCGCCTGCCGCGTGCTGGAGGGGCGGGAGCGTCTGAAGGTGCTGGACCTCTCCGCCGCGCAGGCATGAGCGGCGTTTTTCTGCCGGCGGTGCGGAAGCTGGTCTTTTTAGGGGAGGCGGGCTGCGGCAAGTCGGAGATCGCGGTGCAGCTGGCGCTGGAGCTGGCGGCACAGGGCCGTGCCGTTCACTTCTTCGATCTGGATCAGACAAAGCCGCTGATGCGCGGCCGGGACGCGGCGGCGCTGCTGGAGCAGGCAGGTGTCACTGTCCATTTCGCGGAGCAATATGCCGACGCGCCCACGCAGGCAGGCGGTCTTGTGCCGCTGCTGCTGGACGAAGAAAAAACCGTCCTGCTGGATGTGGGCGGCAATGACACCGGCGCGAAGCTCATCGGCGGGTACGCCCATCTGCTGCGTGACGCCGACGTGTGGTTCGTGGTGAACCCCTACCGGCCCTGGTCGGGAACGGTGGAGCATGTAGACGGCACCCTCAGCGCCGTGCTGCGGGTCTCCCGCCTGCGGACGCCCCGGTTCCTGCTGAACCCCAATCTGGGGCGGGACACCACGGCGCAGGAGTATCTGGACGGGCTGGCACAGGGCCTTGCCATGCTGACGCCCTACGTCGCCGTGGAGGCCGCCGCCGTGCAGGACGCCCTGTACCGGCAAGTGCGGGACCGCACCGATCTGCCGCTGCTGCGCATCACGCCCCGTATCACCGTCCCGGAGGCGGGACTTGACGAATAAAAAGGAGGAAACACTTATGCCGCAAGTCACCATCCGCGCGGAGAGCTGCAAGAGCTGCGGCTACTGCGTGAAGTTCTGTCCCAAGGGCGTGCTGGCCGTGGGACACGAGGTCAATTCCAAGGGCTATCCCTTTGTGGTGGCCGTCCATCCCGAGAGCTGCATCGGCTGCGCCATCTGCGGGCGCATGTGTCCTGACGCGGCCATCGAAGTATACAGATAAGGAGGTGCGGATATGGCAAGAAAATTCATGAAGGGCACCGAGGCCATCGCTGAGGCCGCCGTCCGCGCCGGCTGCCGGTTCTTTGCCGGCTATCCCATCACGCCGCAGAACGAGATCCCGGAGTACATGGCCCGCCGTCTGCCGGAGGTGGGCGGCAGCTTTGTGCAGGGCGAGAGTGAGGTGGCGTCCATCAATATGGTGTATGGCGCCGCCGGCACCGGCACCCGGGCCATGACCAGCTCCAGCTCCTGCGGCATCAGCCTGATGAGCGAGGGCATCAGCTTCTGCGCCAGCGCCCGGCTGCCCATGGTGTATGTCAACGTACAGCGGGGCGGCCCCGCCATCGGCACCATCCAGCCCGCGCAGCAGGACTATACCCAGGCCACCAAGGCCAGCGGCAACGGCGGCTTCCGGATGATGGTGCTCTCCCCCGCCACGGTGCAGGAGGCGGTGGACATGACCTACGCCGCTTTCGACTACGCACAGCGGGACCACAACCCGGTGCTGATCCTTACCGACGGCGTCATGGGCACCATCATGGAGCCGGTGGAACTGCCGGAGATGCGCAGCGAGGAGAAGGTCAGGGCGCTGAAGGACGCGCTGCGTCCCATCTCCGCCGTGGGCCACGACGCCGAAAAGGAGCCGCGGGGCATCGTGGCGGCGGGCCGCTGGGCCACCAAGGAGCAGGAACAGTGCTGCCGGGACGCCGAGGCGCTGTACGAAAGCTGGAGGAAGGACGTGCAGGTGGAGACGCTGTTCCTGGAGGACGCGGAGCTGGTGCTCACCGGCTACGGCATCTGCGGGCGCATCGCACGCAGCGCCGTGAAGCTGCTGCGGGCCGAGGGGTATAAGGTGGGCCTTATCCGGCCCAAGACCGTGTCGCCCTTCCCCTATGAGACATACGCCGGGCTGGACTTCAGCCGGGTAAAGGCCATCCTGGACGTGGAAATGTCCATCCCCGCCCAGATGGTCAGCGATGTGCAGCTGGCGGTCATGGACCGCTGCCCCATCCGCACCTGCCTCCACGCAGGCGGCGAGATCATGGGACGGGACGAGGTCATCAGCGCCGCCAGGGCGCTGCTGGCGCGATAAAGGAGGTGCCGGAAGAATGGAAAAAGTCTACGCGAGAACAAAGGGCATCAAGGCCGACATGGTATCCGGCTTCTGCCCCGGCTGCATGCATTCCACCATCGTCAAGCTCATCGGTGAGGTGCTGGAGGAGATGGGGATGCTGGACAAGGCTGCCTGCGCCATCGGCGTCGGATGCTGCGGCCTGCACATGGATTACTTTACATACGACTATCTGCTGGCGGCCCACGGCCGGGCCTGCGCTGTGGCCACCGGCGCCAAGCGCAGCAATCCCGACACGCTGGTGTTCACCTATCAGGGCGACGGCGATCTGGCCTCCATCGGCCTTGCTGAGACGATGAGTGCCGCCAACCGGGGCGAAAACTTCTCCGTTATCTTCGTGAACAACGGCATTTACGGCATGACCGGCGGCCAGATGGCACCCACCACGCTGGTGGGCATGAAGGCCACCACTGCGCCCCACGGCCGCGATCCCAGGGAGCACGGCTATCCCATGCATATGTGTGAGATCCTCAACCAGCTGACGGCGCCCTACTATCTGGAGCGCACCAGCTGCAACAATCCCGCCAATGTGGCAAAGACCAAGGCGGCCATCCGCAAGGCCTTCCAGAACCAGCTGGACGGCAAGGGCTTCTCCATGGTGGAGATCGTCACCAGCTGTCCCACCAACTGGGGCCTTGACCCGCTGGAGGCGCTGGACTTTCTGGAGGAGAAAATGCTCAGGGAGTTCCCGCTGGGCGTTATCCGGGATAAGGACAAGGAGGGCGTGTGATGGAACGGAATCTGATGGTAGCCGGCTTCGGCGGGCAGGGCGTCATGACGCTGGGCAAGTTTCTGGCGGAGTCCGCCTGCGATTCGACGGACAAGAATGTGACGTTCTTCCCCTCCTACGGCGCGGAGCAGCGGGGCGGCACCGCCAACTGCTATGTGGTCATCTCCGATGACGACATCGGCGCGCCGCTGGGGGATCACATGGACGATCTCATCGTCATGAACGATCCCAGTCTCAACAAGTTCCTCTACAAACTGGTGCCCGGCGGTACGCTGTTCATCAACAGCTCCATCGTGAAAAGCGAGATCACCCGCGAGGATATCAGGGTGGTAAAGGTGCCGGTCACGGAGATGGCGCTGGATATGGGCAATGCCAAGGTGCTGAACATCATCATGCTGGGGGCCTATGTGGGCTATACACAGGTGGTGCCGGAGGACGTGGTATGGCAGACCATTGAGCACAAGCTGGGCAGGAAGCCCGCCCTGCTGCCCCTGAACAAACGGGCCTTTGAGGCAGGGCTGCAGATCGGGCGGGAGGCCCGCTGACAGCGCAAAGACATACAAAAGGACGCCGCAGCAGCGCTGCGGCGTCCTTTCTGCGTATGTGTACGGGGCCGCGTCAGCGCAGCTCCGCCGTGAAGGTGATGGTATCGCCGGTGACGGCGGCAGTGATGCTGCCCCGGTGGCCCTCGGCAATGCCCCGGGCGATGGACAGACCGATGCCGAAGCCGTTTCCGCCGCTGCGGGCGGGGTCGGCCCGGTAGAACCGGTCAAAGAGCCGGGAGGTGTCGATATGCCCGGCGTCCTCACAGCGGTTGGACACGGTGAGCGTCACGCCCCGGCGGCTTTTGGCCAGCGTCAGACGGATGGGGGAGTCCGGCGCGGCGTATTTCACCGCGTTGTCCAGCAGGATGGACACCAGCTGGCGCACGGCGTACTCATCGCCGCAGCAGGTGAGATCCGGCGACACGTCCATGGTAAGGGTGTGGCCGTTGGAGGCCGCCAGATCCGTGAAGGACTCCGCCGTCTCCCGCACCGCGTCGCTGATGGGGAACGGCTCCCGCTTCAGGGGGGATGTCTCCTCATCCATGCGGGACAGCGTTACCAGCGAGTTTACCAGCGCCGTCAGCTTTTCCGTCTGGGCCCGGGCCTTGTCGATCCACTTCTGCTGCCCCACCTCCATCTCCAGCACCTTCAGGCTGGTGGCGATGACGGTGATGGGGGTCTTGAGTTCGTGGCTGGCATCGGTGATGAACTGCTTCTGCTGTTCGGCGCTGCGCACCACCGGGTCGATGGCCCGGCGGGACAGCAGCACCACCAGCAGCAGTACCAGCAGCGTACACAGGGCATCCGCCGCCAGCGACCACACCAGCACCGTCCGCACGGCCCGGAGGGACTGGTAGCAGTCCAGGAAAATGGCGATGTGCTCCCCGCTGTCGGCGGCGGTGACATAGAGGCGGTAATTGCCGCAGTAGCCGTAGCCCTCGCCCTTTTTCAGAGCGGCGGCCAGATAGGCGGCGGTATCGTCCTCCGTGACGGAGGCGATCTTGGTCAGGTCGGCCTGCACCAGCGTGCCGTCGGCCTGAAAGCGCAGGACGAAGTAGCGGGTGGAAAACGGCGTTTCCGCCGTGAAGGGGCCGCCGCGGAGTCCGGGATCTGCCGCATCGGGGGCGGGGGGCGTATCCGCGCTCTGCCCGGCATCGGGAGGCGTCTGGCCCTCCGGCATGTCCGGCGGCTCCGGCACGTCTGCGGGCGCGGTGTCGGACACGGGGATAGTGCCCCGGTTCCCGGCGATCAGCGCCAGCAGCTCCCGCTGGTCGGCATCGGTGGAGACGTAGTTGGCCACATTGAGGATGACGGTCAGCAGCAGCATCACCGCCGCTACGGACAGCGTGGCGATGCGGATGAAGCGGTTGCGCAGTCGCTGGATCATACGGCATCCTCCTCCAGTATGTAGCCCAAACCCCGGTTGGCCCGCAGGGACACGCGGGAGCCGATGCTCCGCAGCTTTTTCCGGAGGTTGGAGATGTTGACCCACACCACGTTGATCTCCGCCTCGTTGTCCCAGCCCCAGACCAGCTCCATGATCCGCTCGGCGGAGAACACCTGCCGGGGAGAGCGCATGAACAGCTCCAGCACCTGAAACTCCCGGCCGCTGAGGCGCAGGGACGCATCACCGCAGGTCAGCAGGCCGGAGCCGGGGTCCAGCGTCAGGTCGCCATAGGCCAGCACCGTGGGCCGGTACGTCTCGCCCCGGCGCAGCATGGCCCGGACACGGCTCAGCAGCTCGTCGGGATCAAAGGGCTTGGGCAGATAGTCGTCGGCGCCGGCGTTGAAGCCGGTGATGCGGTCGTCCTTCTGGCCCTTGGCTGTCAGCATCATGACGGGGGTGCCGATCCCCTCCGCCCGCAGGCGCTCCAGCACCTGGATGCCGTCCAGCTTGGGCATCATGATGTCCAGTATGATGGCGTCGTAGCCGCCGGCCGCGGCATACTCGTAGGCGTCGAAGCCGTTGTGCACCGCGTCCACCGTGAAGTGGTTCTTCTCGAAAAATACCGTCAGCGCCTCCGCCAGATCCAGTTCGTCCTCCGCAATCAAAAGACGCATCGTCATCACCTCCTGCAATATAGGTGCAGTATACGGAAAAAACCGAAAAAATGCAACCTGCACCCGATGATACCAATATAAAAACGCCGCCTAAAAGCAACTTAAAGAAATGTGGTTTCTTCAAGCGGCTTTCAGGCGGCGTGCGCGGTGCGGCGGCAGGCGTTTACCGCACCTCGATGGCGGCCACAGGGCAGGAATCTGCCGCCTCCTGCACGGCCAGCTTCTGGTCGTCAGGCACCGGGCCGGTGATGGCCTGGGCCGGCTCGCCGGGGGTCAGGGAAAACACTTCCGGGCAGATGGTGGGGCACAGGCCGCACTGAATGCAGGCCTTCTGCAGAACGATGGCTTCCATAAAGTTTCCTCCATAAGCAAAAATTCGGGATACCGGCAGTTTGCCCCGCACCGGAAAAAGTATGCGGGAAACGGAGGCGCCGGGGCCGCACCTCCGTTTTGCCAAAATATGCTTGACAAGGAGGACTGTCCTATGATATGTTAACTGTACTAACACGCATAATACAGTTGGCACACATTATGCAGGGAAGGAGTGAGTGCGGGATGATCTCCCTGGATTATCGGGACGGACGTCCCCTGTACCAGCAGGTCAAGGACGACCTGCGGCGGATGATGCTGACGGGGCTGCTGCCGCCGGACGAGAAGCTGCCGTCGGTGCGGAGCCTGGCCACGCAGCTGGCCATCAATCCCAACACCATCCAGCGGGCGTACAGCGAGCTGGAGGCGGAGGGATACATCTACTCCGTGGCGGGCAAGGGCAGCTTTGCCGCCGCCGGCGGCGGTGAGCGGCAGCGGCGCATCCGGGAGCTGACGCAGCAGCTGGCGCCGGTGCTGGAGGAGCTGAAAACGCTGGGCTGCACGCAGGAGGACCTCCTGCGGCTTTGGGAAGGAGGAGAGACACATGCTTGAGGCAAAAAACGTGGTCAAGAGCTTTGACGGCTTCCGGGCGCTGGACGGTCTGACGATGACGGTGCCCAAGGGCGCGGTCTACGGACTGGTAGGCCCCAACGGCGCGGGCAAGTCCACCATCATCCGCCATCTGGCCGGCATCTACCGGCAGGACAGCGGCGAGGTGCTGCTGGACGGGCAGCCGGTTTACGAGGACCCCGCCGTGAAGCAGCGGATGACGGTGATCGGCGACGACTGGTACTATTTCCCCCAGGCCAACATCCGGGAGATGGCCCGGTTCTTCGCGGGGCTGTACCCGGCCTTCAGCTGGGAGCGGTACGAGAAGCTGAAGCAGGTGTTCCCGCTGGACGAGAAGATGATGCTGCGCCGCATGTCCAAGGGCATGCAGAAGCAGGCGGCCTTCTGGCTGACGGTGTGCTGCATGCCGGAGTACCTCATTCTGGATGAGCCGGTGGACGGACTGGATCCCGTGATGCGGCGGCAGGTGTGGTCGCTGCTGCTGGGCGACGTGGCCGAGCGGGGCACCACGGTGCTGGTGTCCAGCCACAATCTGCGGGAGCTGGAGGACGTGTGCGACCATGTGGGCATCCTCAACAAGGGCAGGGTGCTGCTGGAGCGGAGCCTGTCCGACCTGCAGGACAACACGGTGAAGCTGCAGGTGGCCTATCAGGGCGTGACGGAGCCGGTGCTGCCGGCGGAGCTGAACATCCTGCACCGCAGCCATGTGGGACGGGTGTACACCTATATCGTCCGGGGCAGCCGGGAGGAGATCCTGCGCCGCATGCAGATCACCGATCCGGTGCTGCTGGAGTCCATCCCGCTGACGCTGGAGGAGATCTTTATCTACGAGTTGGGAGGTGTGGAATATGCCGCGAAAGACATCCTTCTTTAATGGGACGCTGCTGCGCAGCGATCTGCGCCATTACTGGCCCGCCGGGTTCCTGTATGTGCTGGTGTGGCTGATGGTGCTGCCCATCCCCCTGCTGCAGACGGGCTTTGACTATGTACACAGCTGGCCGGATCGTCCGGGGCTGCTGGCGGCGGAGCTGCACAATACCTATTACGGCGCCATGACCGGCTCCATGGTACTGGCGGTGCTCAGCGGCATCGTGATACCCATGGCGGTGTACGCCTATCTGATGACGCCCCGGTCTGTGGGGCTGATGCACGCCCTGCCGGTGAAGCGCACCGCCCAGTATATCTCCCACTTCGCGGCGGGCTTCGGCCTGCTGACCGGCGGCAACGTGCTGATCTTCCTGCTGTCCGTGCTGGCGCAGCTGCCCTACGGCGGGGCGGACTGGGCGGCGGCAGGCCTGTGGCTGCTGGTGACGGAGCTGCTGGAGCTGTTCTTCCTGGCGCTGGGCACCCTGTGCGCCATGGCCACCGGCTGGCTGCTGGCCATCCCGGTGCTGTACGGCGCAGTGAACTTCATCGCCATCCTGCTGTGCATGGTGGTGCAGTATCTGCAGCGGCTGTTTTATTTCGGCTTTGAGAGCACCACCTACCCGGGCTTTGTGGAGTGGCTGACGCCCATCATCACCCTGGCGGACGCGGTGTGCAGCTATCAGGGCGACTGGGTGGCCCGGGACGACCGGGAGGTCTATCTCCGCACCCTGCCGGAGGGCGCTGTCACCGTGCTGGCCGTCTACGCCGCGGCGGCGCTGGTCCTTCTGGCGCTGGGCTGGCTGCTGTACCGTAAGCGGCCCAGTGAGGCGGCGGGCGACGCCATCGCCTTCCGCTGGCTGCGGCCCATCGTCCGGTGGATCGCGGGCCTGTGCGGCGGTCTGGGGCTGGGCGTGTTCCTCAGCACCATCGTGCTGGGCGGCTTCGGCAGCGGCATCGTGAAGCTCATCCTGTGCCAGATCTTCATGGGCCTGCTGTGCTTCTTCGCCGTGCAGATGCTGCTGCAAAAGACGTTCCGGGTGTTCCGCCGTAGCTGGAAGGAGGCTGCGGCGCTGGTACTGGCAGTGACAGCGCTGACGCTGGCCATCCAGGCGGACATCTTCGGCGTGCAGCAGCGCGTTCCTGACCCGTCCCGCGTAGAAAACGTGACCCTGCGGATCACCTATTACGACGGCGGATACTGCGACACCGACGATCCCGCCATCATCGAGATGGCCACAGAGCTGCACCGCGCCATTCTGGCCCAGGGCGAGAACGCCCCCGAAAACGGCGCCGGCTGGATGGAGATACGGCTGTTCTATGACCTGAAGAACGGCGATTCCATGCGGCGGGATTACAGCATCATCAGCGTGAAGGGTTCGGAGATGTACCGGCTGGCCAACCAGCTTCTGAACATGCCCCGGTTCCGCAGCGGTGCCATGGGGCTGGGCTGGCTGGATACCGCGGGGCTGGACAGCATCCGTGGCGGCTACATTCGCGACGGCTACACCGATGCCGAGGTCAGCCTGACCCGGGAGCAGGCGGTGGAACTGTGCCGTCTGGCGCAGCAGGATGCCGCGGACGGCAGCGATACCGATGTGCTGGACGCCATGCTGTCGAATAACGGGAAAACGGCGGATGCCGACACGGACTGGGATATGTACCGCTATCAGGTGGTGATCTATGGCGGCGGTGAAAAGGAGCAGGATGAGGCGCACAGCCTGACCATGATGAGCTACTGCACCCGTATGCGGGATTTCATCACCGGACTGACGTTCAACGAGGTCATCGGTGACCGCTCGGAGATCGTGGAGGTCACGCCATGAAAAGAGGGCTGCTGTGCATCGCGGCGGCGCTGGTGCTGGCTGCCGGCATGCTGTGGCTGCAAAGCCGTCGGAGCTACGACGCGGCAGACACCGTGGAGGAAGGCGGCGTCCGGTTCTACCTGCGGAAGGACCGCGGGGAGGCATTTGCCGGCGCCTATCAGTGGGACGGCAGCGGCGATGCCGTCGACTACGTCATACCCGATACGGTGCAGGGCGTGAAGGTCACGGCCATCGGCGGTCTGACCGGCGGGCTGAAGAAGGCGCCCGCCGCGGGGCTGGCGGTAAACATGCCGGAGAGGTACCGGGGTGCGGAGCGGGCGCAGTACACCATGCCCGTCAACGCGGTGGAGATCACGCTGCCGGTACACATCCATATCGGCCGCCATGTCCGCAGCATCGAGGCGGACGGCAGTCTGCCGGCGCCCACCGGCTACTTCGGCTACGAGAAGGATATCAGCAGCTATATCATCACCCCAGTGTGGACGGTGACGTGCGACGAGGGAAACGAGACATACTACGCCCGGGACGGCAGACTCTACCAGCGGGCGGATGACGCGCTGGTGCAGCTGCCCTACGCCGCGGAATAATAAACAGACAGGCGCGGGCCAACGGCCCGCGCCTGTCTGTTTATTTGGGAGGAGATAAATTACTCGTTGGTGTAGTTGTCGAAGTAGCCCTGGATGTAAATGATGGGGGTGCCCTTGTCGCCGGAGCCGCTGGTCAGGTCGCACAGGGAGCCGATGAGGTCGGTAAGGTTCCGGGGCGTGGTGCCCTCGGACACCATGTTGCCCACCAGACTGACCTTGGCGTCCTTCTCCCGGATCTTCTGGGAGATGGCGTCCTGCAGGGCCTGGCCGGACAGGCCGGCGAACTCCTTGTCCGCCAGATACTTCAGCTTCAGCTCGTTGGGCGTGCCCACCAGACCGGCGGTGTAGCCGGGGGATACCACGGGGTCGGCCAGCTCCCAGATCTTGCCGGCGGGATCCTTGAAGGCGCCGTCGCCGTAGACCATGGCCTCGATGCGCTTGCCGGTGGCGGCGCACATAGCCTTGCCGATGGCCTCCGCCACGGACTTGGCGTCCCGGGGGAACAGCTTCACCCGGTCGTCGTCAGCCTTGTTGCTGCCCAGCAGGCCGTACTGGGGGTTGTAGCCGCTGCCATCCACGGAGGAGGTCAGCAGGTCGTCCAGACCCAGCACCACACGGGCGCCGGCAGCGGTCAGCAGGCGCTTGCTGCGCTTGCGGGTGTGGATGTCGCAGCAGATGACGGTATCGGTGTAGTCCAGCACCGCCTGCACGCGGTTGGCGAACACGATCTCCGCCTCCGCGCCGGCGGACTCGATGATGGACTTGTAGTAGTCCACATAGTCCACGCCGGTGAAGGGATGGATCACGGCGCCGAAAGCGGCGCGGAACTGGGCCAGAGACAGCACGTCGTGCCAGGGGTCGATACCGGCCTCGTCCAGCTGGTCCATGGACACCAAGTGGTTGCCCACCTCATCGGAGGGGTAGCTGAGCATCAGCACGACCTTCTTCACGCCGGAGGCGATGCCCTGCAGCAGCAGGGAGAAGCGGTTGCGGCTGAGGATGGGGAACGTGACGCCCACCGTCTGGCCGCCGGTCTTGGCCTTCACGTCGGCGGCGATCTGCTCCACGGTGGCGTAGTTGCCCTGGCAGCGGGCCACAACGGACTCGGTGACGGCCACGATGTCGCCGTCCCGGGCGGTGATGGCGTTGTCCTTCAGTGCGTTCAGAACGGTGTCGGTGGTGATCTGCACCACATTGTCACCCTCGCGGAAAATGGGGGCGCGCACACCCCGCACTACGGTACCCAGTGTTCTGCTCATAGCGGATGCTCCTTTGTGATCAAAGTTTCAGGCCGCGCAGCAGACGGGCGCCGCCGCACAACAGGCTTAGTATAGCACAGATTTGCCATAAGTAAAATAAAAAATATTTATATTGACCATTAGCAAAACTGAACTTATGCAGAGAAGAACACGGGAAAAACCTCTTGCATTTTGCGGCAGGATGTGTATAATGATATGGTACGTTATGGGCTTGTAGCTCAGCTGGGAGAGCGTTCGGTTCGCATCCGTATGGTCGCACATCGACCTGCGAGTTTCAGTCCATGATTTCGGAGAGGTTTTTCTCTGAATTCTTCTAAAATCGGAAAACTTGAAAATCAGCTTTTTGTTGCAAAAACCCGCAAAAAGCGGCAATATGGGCCTATAGCTCAGCTGGGAGAGCGTACGGTTCGCATCCGTAAGGTCGTCGGTTCGATCCCGATTAGGTCCACCATTTCGAGAAAAATCACCGCCATTTTGGCGGTGATTTTTCGTTTGACCACAATAATACCACAGACGGCAGAAAATTCTGACCGCTTTTGAAATCCGCAGGCGGTGAGTGGCAGCCCCTCACCACCTGCGGATTTTCGTTTTATGTGTTTGCCGGTGCGGCAAGTTCTGCTCTGACCTCATCGTAGTATTTCTGCACCGTGGTGCGGTCCATGCCTGTTTCCCGTGCGATATAGCTTTTATTGCTCACGCCGGGGTGCTGGCGCAGGTACTCCGCCAGCTGCTTTTTCTTGGGGCTGACGCCGTCTGGATACTCCGCAGCCGTCCCATTCCGCAGGGCAGCGATCTCCGCTTTCATTTGCAGGATCAGCTTCGCCAGCTTTTCCTCACATTCCTCCCGCGTGCGGCCATATACATTGCGGGAGTGCTTCTTGCCGTCTGGCCAGACGGGCGAGTACCGTCCCTCCCACAGATCCTCCTTGAGCTGCTTGATGTAGCCCGTGCCGGGTCTGCGGCGCGGCGGTGTGTACGGTTCAAACCTCTGCGCCTCTGATGCAGCTTCTGCTTTCTGTCGGGATATTTCTGCCTTTGCGATGCCACGGTCGATGCTGGCTGCGGCATTTTCCTGCATTTCGTTGGTAATGTGGGTGTAGATATTCAGCGTGGTCTTGGCGGAGACATGGCCAATGATGGCGGACAGTGTCTTCACATCCATGCCGTGTTCCAGTGACATGGTGGCGAAGGTATGGCGCAGATCGTGAAAGCGCACCTTTTTGCAGTCTGCCCGTTCCAATATCTGCTGGAGCCGCTTGCGGACATAGCTGGGGTCGATGGGCTGGTTCGGCTTGATGCGGGACGGGAACATCAGCGGGGAGAATACTTCTTTCCGATATTCCCGCAGAAGTCCTACCATGACTGGCGGCAGGATGATCGTGCGAAACGCTGCTTTTGTTTTCGGCTCGCTGATGATATTCTTACCGCCAACCGGTGTGACCTGCTTGCTGATATGGAGTTCCCCTGTCTCAAAGTTCAGGTCATCCCATGTGAGTGCCAGTATCTCACCCCGGCGAAGTCCTGTGGTCAGCTCCAGCAGGAAGAGTTCGTACATCCCCTCCGCTTTGGCCTGTATCAGAAATCGCTGAATTTCTTCTTTGGACAGCACCTTCATTTCTTTCGGCTCCGGCGGCGGGAGCTTGACGCCGAGGATGGGATTTTTCTTGATCAAGCCATCCTTGACCGCCCTGTCCAGCGCCATCCGTATTACATGATAGCAGCTTCGCACCGACCGCTCCGCCATCTCCGCCCCCTTGGTATCCCGATGTGTCTTTCTGCCGTTGGCCTTCATTTCGTTCAGAAACTTCTGGCAGTCCGCCTGCGTCAGCTTGTTCAGTGGGATATGCCCGAGACCGGGGATGGCGTGGACATAGATCCACTCCTCATAGCCCTTCTGCGTAGTGGGGCGGATGGATGGCTTGCAGTGATTTTCATACCAGTAATTCATCCAATCCCCAAACCGCATATCCGGTTTTACCTTGAAGGGGGCGACCTCGGTGTACTCCTCCCGAAGCCTTTTCAGCTTTTCCACGCATTCCGCCTTTGTTTTTGCCAGGACGCTTTTTTGCTTTGCCTTTCCGTTTTCATCGTAGCCCACGATGTGACGGCCTTCCCACCGTCCGTCGCTTCTCAAGCGGACAGTACCCTGACCGTTTTTGCGTTTCCTTGCCATGTGATCACCCCTTCACTACAAAGTCACTCATGAACTCGCCCACAATTCCCGACGCTTTGCGGTGCATATCCCCTGTGACATGGGTGTAGGTGTCCAGCGTGAACGAGGTTTTCGTGTGGCCCAGAATGCCGGAGAGCGTTTTGGCATCCACGCCGCTGGTCAGCGCGTGAGTGGCGAAGGTGTGCCGGAGATCGTGAAAGCGCATATCCGGAAGTCCTGCTTCCGCCAGCAGCTTTTTCATGCGGGTGTAACCGCTGTTCGGCATGATGGGGTCTTCCGGGTGGATCGGGTTCGGGAATATCCACTGGGAGATGGATGTCCTTTTTCGCTCGGACAGCAGCTGCACCGTGCTGGGCGGTAGTTTGATGATCCTGCGTCCCGCACCGGTTTTCGTTTCGCCCACATAGTAACCGCCGCCCTCCTTGTTGTGGAGTGTTCTGCGGACGGTCAGCGTTCCTTTTTCCGCATCAAAGTCTGTCCACATAAGGCCGCACAGCTCACCCCGCCGCAGGCCGGTGGTGATCTCCAGATAGAAGAAGTCGTGCCAGTGCTCATCTGCCTTAATAGCTTCCATGAATCGTTCCAGCTGTTTGTCATTGAGGATAGTTTTTGCGGCAGTCACTTTCTTCGGCAGTGTCACATCGTCGGTGGGGTTCTTTACGATCAGGTGGCGGTCAACAGCCGCATTCAGCGCCTGATGCAGGACGCCGTGTATCCTGCGGACCGTGGTGGGAGACAGCGCCCCGCCGTCCACGCCGCCCTCCCGCTGCAGCTTTCGATACAAGGTCTGAACATCGGCAGCAGTCACCTTGCTGATTTGTTTGCTGCCAAGGGAGGGTTTGATATTTCGCTCTGCATACCCCCGGTAGCCCTTGTATGTGGATGGCCGGACCGACGGTTCGGCACACTCCTTCAACCAGATGTCCAGCCACTCCCCCAGTGTCATGCGGCTGTCCTCCGTAAGTTCGGCACCGTCATACTCGACAATGCACCGATGCATCTTTTCCATCAGAGCCTTTTGCGTCTTCGCGGATACATAGTGGAAGATCGAGTCGCCGTTTTCCTTGTGTCCGACCACAATACGCCCTTCCCAGCGACCATCGTCACGCTTGCGTACCATGCCGTCACCGGATGGCCTTCGTTTCGCCATGTGGTTTTACCTCCGAGGATTTTTCTTTGATTAGGCGCAGCAGCTCCTGCGTGGCCTGCAACCTGTTTTACAAACACACCATACCGATAACCCTTTGCGAAAGCGAGAAGAATTATCGATGTCGACGCACTTTCTACGAAAGCAACAACAGTCGCGCCCATAGCTTTCACCACATGGTCTGCTGCCAGCTCTGCCCCCGGCTCAGCTTTTGTCCCAAGGCCAGTTTCTTCAGCGCCTCTCGATGCCGCTGCTTGCTCTCCGTCCATGCCGGCGGCGCAGGCAGCGGCGGCAAATCGTCTGCCTCCTCTATGGACCGACCCAGCCGAACCAGCTCGCTTGCCAGTTCTCCCATCCAGCCCTCCTCCGGCTCCGGCGTGTTGGGCCGGAAGCCCACCGCCTGTCGGTAGGCAAACAGCGTTTCCAAATTCTCCTTCAGAAATGTTTCATCGTGGAGGCTGCTGTCCCGGCACCGCCGACCGTCAGGACAGACAAAGGTGATATGTTTCCGTGTGTCCGTCCAGATAACTTCATAGCCCTCGTACTCCATGTTTTCGACGAAGCTCTCCCGGTCATCGGCATATTCCAGTGCGTCGTTGATGGCTTGGATGAGATCCAGCTTCCAGCTATCGCCCCGCAGTCCCGCCTGGTACTCGCCGGGGCGCATCTGCTTTTTCCGAGTGTGCTTTTTTGGCGGCTCCAGCACCTGCAGCCCGTGCGCCATGCAGATCTCATCATTGACCTGCCGATGCCGCTGGAGATCTGCGGCGTTCTGGTGCAGCTTTTTGCCGTCCTTGCAGCTCACGCTGTTGACCACCAGATGGTTATGAAGATGGTTTGTGTCCAAGTGTGTTGCCACGACTACCTCAAAATCTGGGAACTGCTTCTGCGCGAACTCCACGCCGATGGCGTTGACCTGCTGTGGCGTCAGCCCGTCCTCCGCCGGGAAGGATTGGACGAAGTGATAGAATTGTCTGCCATCCGTTTTTCGGAATTGCTGTTTGGTTGTCATCATTTCCAGGTACGATGCCCTTGCCACGCAGTTGTGTCCCGTCACCATCCATTGGTCGTCCAGCATGGTTTTGCAGGCCTGCGTCACATATTTCAGCACGCCCATCATCGTACCAGCCGTCTGTTTCTTGTTGCGTACTGCGGTGAAGATGGCCATTACTGCACCTCCCGGCTGATGCGCAGCAGCTTTTGGCAGAGATCTGCATAACCGTCTATGAGCTCGTCGCTTCTGAGGATCTGGATGCGTCCCATGTTTGCCAGTGTCGTGAGCTGGTTGAGGTTCCTGCCCTGGGCTTTCACTTCGGCGAGGATCTCATCCAGTCCGTTCACCCGGACGATCTCCTTGCCCAGTGCACAGGTGATGATGTAATCGGTGACGGTCATTCCGGCTTGTTTAGCCTGATGCTGGATCAGGTCTTTGATGCCCGGTGTCATTCTTGCGGTGATGATCGCTGATTTCTTTCTCTGCATTAAACTCCTTTCTCCCCCTTGGGGGCTGGGGGGTGCTGGGGCTTTGCCCCGGCGAGTGCGTCCGGCGTATAGCCGGACGCTATGCTTGCCCCACCGAAGGGTGGGAACTTTGCCCCTACGGGGCATTTCTGCCCTGAACGCCCCCACATAACTGCCCTCGCTGTTGTTGCTGCCTTCGACCGTAAAATCTCACACGGCGGCTTACAGCGGTGTACATGGCGGTACTTTACGCGCTCCGCTCCCCTGCTGCCGGAGTGAACGTAGCGCCCAGCTTTTCGGCTCTTGCCTGTGCCCGCTGCCGTTCCATGGCTTGTCCCGCTTTCTCCAGCTGACGCTCATAGCAGAGGGCGAGAGCGTTCTTGATCGGCAGGATGGTGTACCTGAGACAGCCGTTGCGCTTGAGACCGTCCTTGGTGATGATCTCCGTGCGCTCTGTTCGGATGAGCCCATGCTCCTCCAGCGCGGCAACATACTTTGCCACGGTGTTGACCGAGATACCCAGCTTCCTTGCGATGGTGGGATAGCTGACAAGGCACTGGTAGGTTCGTCGATCCTCAATGCGGAGCAGATAGGCGTAGATGTTGATCTCCATGTGGTGCAGTCCCAGATCAAAGACTGCGTTGGGAACGGGGAAAAAGTTTTTGATGGTGTCCTTCTTCACATAGGGCGTGTTCAGCATCCCGACGCCCCTTTCGTGTGTGCGGCAATCCATTTCCGCAGTTCCTCCTTCGGAACGACGATGCGCTTGCCGATCCGCAGAGAGGGAAAATCATCCTCCTGAATGAGTTCGTAAATGCTGGAGTCCGAGACTCCCATGAGATCCACCAGCTGCTTCACATTCAGCAGCAGGGGCAGTTCGTCATAGCTGGTATAAATGCTTTTCTTCAAATCGTGTCCTCCTTGTAGCTTTGTTGGTAGAGCGTATTCATTTTTTAGCGATGGTGTAGGTCTGATCTCACCTCCCATGATTTTTCTCTACTGTACGCCGCGCTCTTGCTCCGTTGGTGCGCTCCCCCTTTGCGGGATCGTGGCGTCACCTCGTCCGGAGCATCCAGGCTGCGGCGGCAGGTATTCACTTTTCAAGGTTCCGAAAATAACGGTTGACATATCCGCCTTAATGGATTAGACTTATTTTATAAAAGATGTTTTCTATGTCTACTTCTGAGCATACTATACCATGTCAACACCCTATTGTCAAGTCTTAGTGAAAACAGTATATTTCATTAGTCTAATTTAAGGAGTACATATTATGCCAGACTATATTTTTAAAACCTACATTGACAGCGGCAGGGAGTACTACGAGTACACCGCTGTGACGGATAGAGAGCAGACCATAAAAAAAGACTTTCCGTTCCCGGAAAGTCTGATGGAGCTGCTGTATATGGATACGCAGGAGCTGGAAGCCATCACCAAGAAAATGGACAAAGCCTTGCTGGCTTTTTACCAGTCCGGCGCCAAGGATGACCTGCAGGTCGTAGCAGCAGGACTGGACGAGCTTGCATCCCGACACGTCTATTTTGAGCTGCTGCGGCTGGACTGGACAGAGCGGTTGAAAGCGGCGGAGCGCGTCACGCCCAAGGAGTACCTTCGGCTGCTGCCGCATAAAAAAATCAGCCACATTTACAGCAACATCGATACCATGCAGCGACAGATCATTAGTTTAATCGCACATGCGCTGGACATGGACGGCGAGAAGAAATCCGTATCTGAAAAGATGGTAGCCTACTACAACGCCGAGGGCAACGACACGTTGTACACTTTCCAGTTCCAGCCACAGCCTGTCAACTTCGAGGTCATCGACAGACGGATCTTTGCCGAGGTGCTATATCCCAAGGACATCTATGACCTCATCGACCACCATATACGGGAGTGCGTGAAGCGTGAGGTGAGGATGCGGGTGTGCAAGAACTGCCTGCGCTACTTCGCCGTGACGGGCAAGGCCAGCATGGAGTACTGCGGCCGGATCTGCGACAGCAAGGGCCGCACCTGCCGGGAGATCGGGGCCATCAACACATGGACGCAGCACAAGCAGGGCGACGAGGTGTTCAAGGAATATCGCAGAGAGTACAAAAAGCGTTTCGCCCGCATCAACGCCGGCAAGCTGACCAAGAGCGTATTTTACGCCTGGAGTGAGGAAGCCAGAAAGAAGAAAGAGGATTGCGACAACGGCACGATCACACCGGAGGATTTCTCCCGCTGGCTGAAGGAGTCGTGAGAAAGAGATGCCGCTAAAACAATGTCCTAATGGCGGCGAATGTGCAAAGCGGAAAGAGGAGGATCCTTTTCGTAAAACCTCCTGGTTTCGAGAATTTACGAGATTTCCTTGTCAGCGCGGGAGCAGCCGCAGGCCATCCGGTGCGATAGCCTGCGGCTGTCGGTAATCTTTGATTATGGCATCCCACGCCGTGGGGTGCCCCTTCCATATGGAAGGGGACACTGATGATCTGCACCAATTCTAAAAATGTGTCCTACCTCGATTGCCTGTGGGGAGAACTTTACGGCAGCATCAACAACGGATTTTTGCGGATATTCGCCAAATAGCATTAAAGACACTATCATATCAGGGTTATTTTCAAGATCAGCAAAAAGTTCTGGCGGTCGATTGTAAAATGAAGTTGGACACCTAAGAAAAAATCCATAGTGATTTTCCCCACATGGTAGAATGAAGTTTGCACACAACTTCTTCCAAGGGAGGGCAATCACTATGGACTGCCAAGATTATATCACAGAATCGGTAGAACGCAAGAAGGGACAGCACTTACAGCGAGAGGAACGAGGAGCGATCCAGCAGCTCAAGAACGCAGGCTACACGAACAGAGCCATTGCCAGAGCAATCGGATGTTCACCAACCACCGTTGGAAATGAGCTAAAGCGCGGCACACCGCCCCGAAAGAGCAGCAAGGGCAGGAAGCCCGGATACTCGGCAAGGCGTGGAGAAGCGGCCTACAAAGCGAACAGAAAGCGTTCTCGGAAACCACACCGAATCTGTCACTGCACTCGCTTCATTCGCTGGATAATGGAACAGGTCAAAGAACACAAGTGGTCTTTGGATGCCTGCGTCGGCTATGCTCGTCGGGGACAGATTGGAGGACGGTCACCACCGCGTCGATGACGGCCTCTTTGTTTTCTGCCAACTGGTTGAAAATGTCCGCCATGATCCGGTCCAGCTCTGTCGTCCGCAATTGGGGCGCGGAGCAGGCCACCCGGCCCTTGTCCCGGTAGACCCGGCACTGCCAGACCTCCTGATTCCCCCTGGTGCTTTTCAAGACCTGCCGGTGGAAGCTGGTCCCGTGCTCCCCGCAGACGATCTTCCCGCTGTAGGGGTAGCGGTTGTGGAACGCCGCCCCGCTCTGGTGGGACATCATCTGTTTGCTTCGCCGTTTGTACAGGGCGTTGGCCCGGTCCCACAGCCCCTCCGACACGATGGCCGGGATGGACGGGTCCGGGTACGTGACCCACTCGTCTTCATCCAGGAAGATTTTCCGCTTGCTGCGGTAGTCCACCGTCTGGGACTTGCCCGCGCAGTACCAGCCATTGTACTTGGGGTTGCACAGGATGTGCCGGATGGTGAGCACGTTGAAGGGGCCGCCCTTGCGGCTGGTGAAGCCCTCGTCGTACAGCGCCTGGGAGATGCGGCGGATGCCCATCTGTCGGTTGGCGTAGAGGTCGAAGATCCGCCGCACCGCCCGGGCCTCCTCCTCGTTGACGGTCAGGACGCAGTCCTTTTTGTCATATCCCCACAGCTGGTCGTTGCCCAGCACGTGGCCGTTTTTGATGGCCTGCCGGAAGCCGAATTTCAGCCGCTCGGAGAGCTTGCGGATCTCGTCCTGGGCCACCCCGGCCATGACCACCAGGCGGAACTCGCTGTCGGAGTCCAGGGTGTTGATGTTGTCGTTCTGGAACAGGACCCCCACGTCGTGCTCCAGCAGCTCCTGGGTGTACTGGATGCTGTCCAGCGTGGAACGGGAAAAACGGGAGATCTCCTTGGTGACGATGAAGTCGAACCGCCCCGCCTTGGCGGCCGCGATCATCCGGTTGAAGCTGTCCCGCTTTTTCGTGCTGATGCCGGAGATACCCTCGTCCACGTAGCCGGGGACGTAGGTCCAATTCTGCTTTTCCTGGATGAACTGGGTGTAGTACTGCACCTGGTTTTCCAGGCTGTTCAGCTGCTCGTCCTTGTCGGTGGAGACCCGGGCGTAGAAGGTCACCCGCAGGGGCAGGTCGAAGATGGTCTTCCCACTGCGCAGCTCATTGCGTATCCTGAGCACGTTCAAGTCCATTCGCCTCCTCTTCCGAGCACACGGGGACCTGGAAGAGGTCCGGGAAGTCTGCCGCGGAATGTACCAGGTCCATGGCCCTGGAATAGGTGAGATCCGATATCAGGCCCAGGGAGCGGACATGCTCCAGCAGGACGCCGATCAGTTCCCACCGCGCGCTTTCCAAATCGCATCACCTCTGTCCATGGATATGCCGGAGGGGCAAAAAAATGCCGGGCGGATCTCCTCCGTCCGGCATGTGCTTTTTTCCGATCGACGCCTATATCTCAGCGTAGTCTTGGAACTCGTTCTGGATCGTGATGACGAGCTGGCGGTAAGCCTCACAGTTGCGGTACTGCTCCTCCGCGTAGACGAGATAGATGGGCAGGTATGCGTCGCCAAAGGCAATGGGCAGGATATGGCTGACGATCTCGGGATTCCCGTATTTGAGCTGACTGTTCATCACACAGGTGAAGCTGTTGCTTTGGGTGATCTGGTTCATCGCCAGCGTGGGCGAGGTGATCTGCACCATGAAACGGGGCGTGAAGTGCAGCTGGGGGAACCATTTTTCCGCTTCGATATAGAGGAGGGAGTGGGGCTTGGCGTGGAGGAACGTTACATTTTTCAAAGAGCTCAGGTCCAGCTCCAGGGGGTGCTGATAGTCGTAGGTGCCGTACTGATATCGTTCCATGATCGGATTGGTCCGGGAGGTGACCAGGATGATCTTCTCCTTGGTGATGAGCTCTGAACGGTAGCCGGGTGCGGACACGGGCTTGCATAGAAAAGCGATGTCCAGGTTGTGGCCAATGATCTTCTTCTCCAGATAGGGCAGCTTGTCCTGATCCATGTTGATCGTGACAGCGGAATCCTTCAGCCAGAAACGGGGGAGGAAGCGGGAAATGATATAGTCTCCCAGGATGAGGGGGACGCCCAGAGAGATCACCGTCTTTGCCGGACTCCGCAGGGAGTCCATTTCGATCTCCAATTTCTCCTCAAGCTTTAAAAATTGCTGAGCATAATAGAGATAGAGCGTTCCTGCCGGGGTCAGAGAAATGGGCGTAGTGGAACGGTCGAAGAGTTTGACGGCAAGGCGGTCTTCCAGGTTTGAAACATACCGGCTTAAAGCGGAGGGAGCGATGTAAAGAAGCTCCGCGGCTTTAGAAAAGCTTCTGCTGGCCGCAATGTTGCTGACATACCAACAATCTTTTGTGTTCATCGATTTTCTCCTTGTGACATAGCATGACCAGAAGGCAGCGCTGCATGATGGATCCTGCGTGATGACCGAAATAGAGAAATCTTTTTTACAGTTTATTACAACTTAACAAAAAAGTCAACTTTAACATGACAAAGGAAGTGTTGGACAATTCGACAGTTTCGGACTACAATGCAATTGCACGGTGTAGAAAAATGACGAAAACCGTTATAAAAGCGGGATAGGTGCGCACATTCGGCTTTTAGAAATCACATTGAAAGTATGAGGTGGCTTGCTATGACAAAAATTATGCTTGACAAGATCGTTCGTCGAAACGGAAATCGTACGGACGGCGCGATCCAGTTCGGACAAAAAGCGGACGGCTCTTTTTATGAGATCCCCTTGATCATCATCGAGGGCAAAAAGCCGGGACAGACACTGCTGGTAGACTGCGCTACCCATGGCGATGAGACGGAGGGCACGGAGGCCATCCTTCGTATGGCGAAAGAACTTGAAAGCGGAAACTTCGCCGGGACCTTTGTGGGCGTGCCTGCCTTGAACATGGAGGCGTTTACCACCATCCGCCGGACCTCTATGGTAGACGAGGCCAACCTGAACCGGATCTATCCGGGGAACAAGGACACCTATATCACGCATCGTCTGGCTGCGGTCTACCTGGAGCGTGTGATCCCCTTCGTCGACGTCTGCATCACCTTCCACGGCGGCGGCGATGTGCTCCACCTGGAGCCCCTGGTGGGCTATATGCCCTGCGGCGGCGAGGTCGAGGAGCGGAGCCGGGTCCTGGCGGAGGCGTTCAACTTCCCCTATGTCTGGAAGATCGGCAATCTGCCCTTCAGCGGCAGCTCCGCCCCGGAGTACTGCGCGAGGGGCGTGGCCACCATCGTACCGGAGATCGGGTCCCATTGCGGCCGCCTGTATGACCGGGAGAAGAACATCCGAATGAGCTGTGACGGTATCCGCAATGTGATGATCGCCATGAAGATGCTGGATATGGCTCCTACGGCTCCGGTGGAGAAGAAGCTCATAGAGCTGCACTATATCCACTCTTACAACGGAGGCATCCAGACTCCTGTCAAGCAGCCCAACGAGATCGTGAAAGAGGGCGAAACGCTCTGCATCATGCAGGACGTCTACGGCAATGTGATAGAGGAACTGAAAGCTCCTTGGCCCGGTGTCGTCATCGGCTTCTGGAGCGTGCCTGTCATCCACCCCGGTGACTGGTGGTCCCTGTTCGCCAAGCTGCTGTAAGGCCGCTGGCGGATATCCAAACAGCCCCATTGCCCCGAAGGACTGTAAACTTATGCTTTGAAAGAAAGGGAGAATACGATGAAGAAGCTATTTGCACTATTGCTCTGCGCGGCGATGATCCTGTCTCTGGCGGCCTGCGGCGGGTCCAGCGGACAGCCGGCAGACTCCGGAAGCGCGGAGACCGTTAAGATCCGCGTAGCCATGTCTTCCTCCGACGGAAACCCCATGACCGACTTGGTCTACTACTGGCAGGAGCAGGTGGACAAGCTTCTCCCCGGTCGTGTGGAATGGGAGAACTTCGTCAATGCCTCCATCGGCAACGAACGCGAGCAGATCGAGATGGTGATCGACGGCACTCTGGACGCCGCCCTGGTGGGCCCGTCCAACATTACGGCTGTCGCTCCCTCCAACGCTGTCCGCCTTCAGGACATGCCCTTCCTCTTCCGTAGCGGCGAGGAGCTCTACGCCGCGGGCGCGGAGTGGATGAACGCCAAGATCAACGAAGAGGGCGAGCCCTACGGATATACCACCATTTTCTATGAGTATATCATGGGCCAGGAGATCGAAAACAACCGCAATCCCATCTATACCCCCGAGGATGTGAAGGGCCTGAAGGTACGCAGCTACGACTCCCCGGGACCCTTCAAGTTCCTGGAAGCCTGCGGCGGCCTGCCTGTGGCCCTGGCGTTCTCCGAGCTGTACACCGGCCTGCAGCAGGGCGCGGTCGACGGCGTGTACACCACGGCGTCCAACTACGTGCCCCAGAAGCTGGTCGAGGTCTGCAAATACCACACCAAGATGGAGATCACCAGCCTGGGCATGACCATGATGTTCAACCTGAGCTCTCTGAACAGCTATCCCCAGGATGTGCAGGACGCGCTGTTTGAGGCCGGCAAGCTGACGGAGAATTACTGCCAGGAGGTCGTCAGCCCCGAGACCAAGGCCAAGACCTATGACGCGATCGCCGCTGCCGGAGTGGAGATCAACGAGGTGACGGATGAGCAGTACGAGGCCTTTGTCAAGAAGGTCGAGGACTACTGCTACGACGACCTGCGGGAAGAGGTGGGCCCCGAGCTTTGGGACTTCTGTGTGGACTGGCTGAAGGAGTACCGCGCCAACCATTGATTCTCTCTTAGAGCGCGGCGGCCGGAACGGCCCGGGGCGCTCTGACTAAATCGGAGGAAGAAACGAGGTATACTATGAAGAGACTCTATGCGGCATACAACAACTTTGAGAAATTCGTCATCGGGCTCATCATGCTGCTGCTGATCTTTATGGGTCTGGCCCAGGTGATATGCCGGTTCGTGCTGGAGATCCCCCTGGCTTGGGCCGAGGAGTTGATGACGTTCTGTCTGGTGTGGGTGACCTACCTGGGAGCCAGCAGTGCGGCGGAGGAGCGCAAGCATATCATGGTCAGCATAATCGTGGACTCATTTCCCGGTCCGCTTAGAAAGATATTCACCATACTGTCCCAGCTGATCTGGGTGATCTGCGATTTCTTCATGGTGTACCTGGGCTATATCGTCACCAAGAACTATATTACCCGGAATGCGATAACACTGGGCGGGAAATACCCCTATTGGATCGCGTCCATCGCGGTCCCGGTGGGGATGCTCCTGGTCATTATCCGGGTCGCGATCTTGATCGTGAAGACCTTCCACGGCGAAAGTGACACGCGCTCTCAAGAGGAAATTGTAGAGGAGGAGATTGCCACATGAATACCGCTCTCATTCTCGGCGTGTTTTTTGCGCTGGTCATCTTCAAGGTCCCCATCGCGTTCGCCATGATCCTTGCCTCGGTCGTCAGCTGTCACATCTTGGGCCTCGCGCCTCTGACGGCCATTGCCTCCGCGGCAATGAACTCCCTGATGTCCTATCCCCTGCTGGCCATCGCCTTTTACGTCTTCGCGGGCAACGTGATGACCCGGGGCGGTATCTCCAGGAAGCTGTGCAGTTGGATCGGTACTATCTTCAACCGCTTCCGGGGCGGCCAGGGCATGGTCACCGTGGTGTCCTGCGCGTTTTTCGCGGCCCTGAGCGGCTCGGCCTCGGCCACCACCGCCTCCATCGGATCCATGATGGTGCCGGAGATGGAAGAGCAGGGCTACCGCAAGTCCCAGGCCCTGGCGATCGCCGCCGCGGGCGGCGTCATCGGGCCGGTGATCCCTCCCAGCGTGATGTTCGTGCTCTACGGCGTGACCTGTGAGGTCTCCATCGGCGACATGTTCATCGCCGGCATAATCCCCGGCGTCATGATGGCGGTCTTCCTGTGTGGGACAGTGTACCTCGCCGCGAAGAAGGCGGGACTGCAGGGCAGCGGCGGAGCGTTCAGCATCAGGAAATTTGGCGCCGCCATGTGGAAGGCAAAGTGGGCGATCCTGGTGCCGGTGATCATCCTGGGCGGCATCTACTGCGGCATCTTCACGCCCACGGAGGCCGGCGCGGTGGCGTGCGTGTACGCCATCATCGTGGCCCTGTTCATCGATCGGACGCTGGATCTGAAGGGCCTGGTCCGCTGCTCCGCGGAGTCCGCCGTGACGGCGGCCACCGTGCTGCTGCTGCAGGCGGCGGCGGGCATCTTCGGCAAGGTGCTGACCCTGGCTCAGGTGCCTCAGCAGCTTTCCGACGCGATCTTGTCCATTGCCGGGAACCGCTTCGTGGCCCTGCTGCTCGTCAACATTTTGCTGCTGATCGTGGGCTGCATCATGGACGGCGGCGCGGCTCTGGTCATCCTGTCGCCCCTCCTGCTGCCGGTGGTACAGGCCTTCGGCGTGGACCCGATCACCTTCGGCATCATCGTCTGCCTGAACCTGAGTATCGGCGCTATCACCCCGCCGGTGGGCTCGTGCCTCTTCGTGGCCACCGTCATTGGCGAGACGCCCATGGAAAAGATCGCCCGAGAGGTGGTCCCCTTCCTGCTGGCGGAAGTGCTGGTCCTTGTTTTGGTGAATGCGGTTCCCGTGCTCACGATGGGACTTGTGAACCTGCTCGCCTGAGGACGGCGCACCGGTTCCCCTGTTTACCTTGTAGCGACCATTGTCCGAAACGACGATCGTTTCAAATATTTTATTGAAAGAGGTGCTATCATGTCTCAAATCAAATTGGATGTCATCGTCAGTCAGTCTGGAAACCGCACGAACGGCTTCATCAACTATGGACAGAAAGCCGACCTGTCCTTCTATCAGATCCCCGTCATCATCATTGAGGGCGGCAAGCCCGGCAAGACGCTGCTGGTGGACGGCGCGACCCACGGCGACGAGACCGAGGGCTCCGAGGCGATCATCCGTCTGGCCGGCGAGCTGGAGGGCAAGGAGTTCAACGGCACCTTCGTGGGCGTTCCCGCCCTGAACATGGAGGCGTTTACCACCATCCGGAGATCCACGCTGGTGGATGAGTTCAACCTGAACCGTGTGTTCCCGGGCCGAAAGGACCAGTACACCACTCACTATCTGGCGGCTACTTATATGGAGCGTGTCGTGCAGTTTGCCGATGCGGTCATCAGCTTCCATGGCGGCGGCGACGTCCTGCACCTGGAGCCCCTGTGCGCGTATCTGCCCTTTGAAAGTGCTGACGATCAGGTGGCCAAGACCAGCTATGAGATGGCCAAGGCGTTCAACGTGCCCTTCCTGTGGTCTCAGCAGAACCTGCCCTTCAGCGGCATCTCCTCTCTGGAGTACAGAAAGGCGTTCAATACCCCCTCCATCATCCCCGAGATCGGGTCTCAGTGCAGCCGCCTGCACAACCGGCAGCGGGATATCAACACCTCCTACAACGGCATCAAAAATGTCATGGCCTATCTCGGCATGATCCCCGATACCAAGCAGGAGCCGGTCTCCATGGAGCATATCGAGCTGAACTACCTCCACTCCCGCAACGGCGGCTTCATGACCCCCGTGAAGAAAGAGGGCGAGTATTTCGAGGCCGGCGATCTGCTCTGCGTCATCGACGACCTGTTCGGACGCCGCGTGGAGGAAGTCTACGCGCCGTGGAAGGGCGTGGTCATTGGCTTCTGGAGCGTGCCCGTGATCCACCCCGGCGACTGGTGCTCTCTGGCCGCCAAGCTGATCGATCCTCCCGCCGGCTACAAGGCGTGATGACAGCGGATCTGCTTTGAACGCTCCGGCCTCCAGGCGGTGCCTCAGGCATTCTTGGAAAAGAGGCCGTGCCGCCGGCGCATAGCTGATGTGCGTTATGCCGCTGTCCCAAAGGGGGACATGCCGAACGAGGTGGACCGTTGCTGGCGTTTCAAGTCAATGAGGTCACTGATTTTGGGTGCGGCAGACTTATCCGTCTGCCGCACTCTGCACGAAATGAGACCATGGCGGCTCCTATGGAATGTGGGAGGACGCCGCCCTCTTTCTCGAAGGGCAAGACGAACGAAAGAATATGGAAGGGACAAGAACATGATCCAGGTAATTATGAGACCCACGCTGTACAAGTACAGCACCTGCAAGGAATTTGCAGAGAGCTTTTCCCTGAGCGAGCGGGACCTGATCCTGACCAACGAGTACA
>URST01000010.1 GCA_900550585.1 uncultured Eubacteriales bacterium | reverse complement strand
GACCCGACGACTGGAGCCAATGGATCGTATTAACGAATTAAGCAGCGCCTCTGTCCCCTTCCCCTTTGATGTTCATGCGCTGATTTTCTCAGAAGACGCTCCTTCGCTTGAAACATTATTACACCATCATTTCCAGGATCAGCAGGTCAACAAAGTCAATCCGCGCAAGGAATTCTTCCGTGTAGCTCTCGAAAGTATTAAGCAACTGATTATCGAAAACCATAACTCTACAGTCCAGTTTGTCGATATTCCTGATGCAACTGAATATAGAGAGACTTTACGCATTGAATCTACACAGCAGAATGAGTCTTCAGCTTCGGCTTAAGTAAGCTTGGAGGATATTTATATGTCCAATGATGAAAGAATTTTGGAGATCCTGGTGCAATTGCAGAGCGACATGAAGGAGGTAATGGCGGATGTCTCTGGCCTGAAGGATGACGTCTCCGCTCTGAAGGCCGATGTATCCGGCATTAAGACCCGTCTGGATGTGGATATCACCAAACAGCTCAATCTGCTGGCCGAGGGGCACCAAAGCCTCGTGGAACGTCTGGACGTACTGGACGAGGTAAAGGAACTGTCTGAGGACACCAAGGCGACTGTAGATGTAATGTACTCCGTGGTCTCGAAGCATAGCATCGACATCAACAAGCTCAAGGCCAAGGTGGGCTGACCACCCCAAATCCGACAGCGCTGTCGGATTTGCCACAGCCGAAAAGGGAATGCCGCCTCTGCGGAGGCGGCTCCTTAATACCCGGCAGATAGAACACTTGTATTATTTTATCGTTTTCAGGGCAGGTGATCTTATGGATGCGGCGCAATACCTCCGCAAATCCCGCATGGAGGAGGGCATGGACACGGAAGAGGTGCTGGCGAAGCATCGTAAGGCCCTCGCGGAATATGCCGCTGCCCACGGCATCCACATTATTGAGACCTACTATGAGGTCGTCAGCGGCGAAAGCCTCTATGCCCGGCCGGAGATGCTCCGTCTGCTGGAAGACGTGGAGGACGGCAAATATGACGCCGTCCTGTGTATGGACCTGGATCGTCTCTCCCGTGGCCGCATGAAAGACCAGGGCATCATCCTGGACGCATTTAAGGACTCCGGGACGCTGATCGTCACGCCGGAAAAAACCTATGATCTCTCCGATGAGATTGACGACGAGCTGGCCGAATTTAAGACCTTCATGTCCCGCCGGGAGTACAAGATCATCAATAAGCGGCTCCAGCGCGGCAAGGCCCAGACCATCCGGGACGGCTGCTACGTGGCAAATGCCCCCTATGGGTATCGCAAGGTAACGATAGACCGCAAGCCGACCTTGGAGATCGTGGAGAGCGAGGCCGCTTACGTGCGTATGATGTTTGAGATGTACGCCGATGGATATGGCTGCGTTGCCATTGCCCGCCACATCAACACGCTGGGTGCAAAGCCCCGCCGCTGCGATGCCTTTAACCGGTCTACGGTGGCCCTCATCCTCAAAAATCCCGTCTACATCGGCAAGGTAGTCTGGGATCGGACAAAGCATGTCCGCAAAGGCGCCCGCGGAAACCCCAAACACATCACCATCCAGCAGCCCCGCGATCATTGGGTCATTGTGGACGGGCTACACCCCGCAATTATCGATAAGGAGCTGTTTGGGCAGGTGCAGGACATTATGGCAGGGCGCTATATACCGCCTGCCAATGACGGCACGATCAAAAGCCCTCTGGCAGGCCTGGTCAAGTGCGCCGTCTGCGGGCGCAACATGCAGCGGATGGGAATGAATACGGATACCCTCTATCTGCTTTGCAACACGCCGGGCTGCTGCGCGGGCGCAAAGCTCGCATTTGTGGAGCTGCGCATCCTACAGCACCTGCAGCGTACCTTGGCGGAGCTGAGCATAGAGACGCCGGCTGTCCGCATCAAGGACACCTCCGCTCAGGAGGCGTCCCTCGCCGTCATACGCAAGGAGCAAAAGGCTGCGGATGCCCAAAAGTCACGGTTATATGACCTGCTCGAGATGGGCGAGTATGATATCCCGACATTCCGGGAGCGCATGGCCAAGGTCAAAGACAAAATCGCGGCACTGGAGCAAAAGGAGGCGGAGCTGCTGCGCGTCATCGATCAGGCGCACACAGCGGACCCCGCCGAGCTGGCACGTCGGATCAAGGCCGTGCTGGATGCCTATGACACATCGGATGCGGCACATCGCAATGCCCTGCTCAAGGGCGTCATTCAGACGGTCTGGTATCGCAAAAAAAAGAAGACCGCTCCATCAGACTTCCAGTTGACTATCGACCTGAAATACAACTAGACCCCGCAAACCATTGCAGGGCCTAACATTTTCTCGACTTTAAAAGTGCTAAGTCTTCCGAGAAAGAATTAGCACTTTATAATCTAAATATCCTCATGTTTTAAGTACGCAGGCAACGTAGACATCTCACTCGTTGTCCTGCACATACTCCATCAAAATCCACTACATATTACCTCCCTCAATTTTCAGAAATAGCAAATTAGCTATTGACATTTAATAGCTAATTTGCTATAATTAAATCATAGAAAAGGAGTTGAGCACCATGCCGACCATCTGTATGTTCCGGGGCATCAAAATCTACATTAACTGGCGGGATCACCTACCCCCTCACTTCCACGCCACTTACGCAGGTCAGGAAGTCATCGTTTCCATCCACGACCTCGAAGCCCTGGAAGGCTCCATGCCGAACAAGCAGCTCAAGATGCTCTTGGGTTGGGCAGCCTTCCATCAGGAGGAATTAATGGAAAACTGGAGATTAGCAGAGAATAAGCAAGAGTTGTTCCCCATCGAGCCGCTGAAATAGGCGGCTCGATGGGACGTACTAGAAAGGAGTGTTCCCACATGGCGAAAGACGTTGCCTACTACCTCTCCAAAGGCTTTGACCGGTCGATGGCGGAGTATTTTGCCTCCGGCCGCAAGCGCATCATCGCCGTCGCCCCCAACGATGATTTTACGTTGACCCTTGATTTCGACAACGGTGAGACGCGGATTTTGGACTGCAAGCCCTTCTTGGAGGAGGGCACGGTGTTTGCCCCCTTCCTGCAGCTTGATAACTTCCGCCGGGTCTACCTGGACAGCGACCATTGTGTGGCCTGGGACATTGATCCGACCATCAACAGCGAGGTCGTCTGGAGCAACAAAGTTGACCTCTCTCCTGACAGTTGCTATGTGGACAGTGTCCCCTCTGGAGGTGTGCGGGATGCCGGATGAATGCGTCGCCCTTATTGACCAGATCATCGGGGAGCGCCACCGGGTGGGCATGACCCAAGCCCAACTTGCAAAGGCCTGCGGCCTCACACAGTCTGTTGTGGCCCGCATTGAGAGCAAGCGTGCCCGCCCTCAGATTGACACCTTATACAAAATACTGGCCGCCCTCGGTTGTACTCTGCAAGTCGTCCACACCTGATCCCCGCAAACAAAAAAGCCCGGAAGGCTGGATCACTCCATGCCGTCCGGGCTTGTCTTGTAGTCATATCCCGCCCTTGAGCACCCAGGCGACGATGAAGCTCACCACGCCTGTGATGATGGCCCCCACAATGCTGTCCCAGCGCTTCCCAGGCCGCTCTGTCAGGCTCTTCACGTCGGTCTTGATCTCAGTGACATCCTCTTTGATGTGCTCCTGCTCGTTGGCCAGCGCTGATACAGAGGACACCAGCTTGTCAAGGTTGTCCTGCCGCTCCTCTACTTTGTCGAGCCGGTGCGTATTGCTTTTGCTGCGCTGGTCGATCTCGGCCACCTTGACAGCGATGTCCTCCATACGTCAGCCCTCCTTGCGGGTGAAGAAATAGGTGATGATCGCGCCGTAGCTGGTACAGAACAGCCCCAGCGCCTCCGCAGGCGGGTCATACGGCCCGAACAGCAGCAGGGCCATGCAGACGGTCAGCCCGACGGTAACGAGGCTCTTGACCTCGAACAGCTTCAGGATGCGATCTACGATCTTTTCTCTCATGTGCCCTCCATCGCCTCGGCCAGCTTGACCAGTAGCTCATCGCCCCATCGGTAGCTCCACAGGTACTCGATTGTGGTATCGCTCAGACCGGCCTTGGATTTCAATGTGCTCTTGGCTTCTTCCGTAGTCATTGCAGTCTCCTTCTGGTATGCGGGACGGTACGCCCCGACAATGTATCTCTTGTGCCGTCTGCGGCGCATCACGGCCCCACCGTTGGCCTCATTGCCCGTCCCGGTATTCCCGTCTATGGTGGTGATATAAACGCCGTCATAGCTCTCGCAGAGGCCTACGTGCTCCGTCGCCGTGCCGCCGCTGAAATTGAAGAATACAACATCACCGGGCCTGTAGTCCGTGACGGCCTGGCTGCGCTTTTTGTGGTAGCTGTACAGGACCGTGCAGGAGGCCGTCTGGCCCCCGCCGTAGAACAGGCGGGACGCGCACGCCTCCCGGAAGCACCACCACTGGAAGACGACGCACCACGGGTACTGCCGCCCGCTGACCGTCCTGCCGTAGTATTCCTCATTGTATTTCACACGGTTGCTCCCAGCCGGGGACTCGGTGACCCCCAGCTGAGAGCGGGCGACGGAGAGCAGCTTACTGGCCGTCACCGGGCCTGTCCCCGCTGATGGGTCCGGGGTCGGACGCGCCCTCCATCAGCTTGACCATGGCGTCGTAGTCCTTGGCGCGCCACAGGCCGGTCAGGGCCTTGTAGTTGCCCCGCATGGTGCGCAGCCAGGCATTGAGGCCGTCATTGACCGCCTTGCGCTCCTCCTCGGTCATGGCCTTGTAAGCCTTGCCGATCCGATCCCAATCAACCTGATGGGCGATGGGCAGCTCACCCATGGCGTTGACCGCACGGCCCTCCCGGATGTTCTGCATGCACCGGTCTGCGGCGACGCCGAGGTCGCAATTGTTTTTCTCGCCGATTGCAAAGATGGTGGGGGTAAGGGTGTTCCAGTTGATGGTGTTTTTCATGATGATCTTCCTTTCTTATCTTACTTTTCGCCGCCCGCAGGGGCGGCTTTTTGTTTTCATCCCCAGGCACCGTCCACTTTACTCTTAATACCAGTGGCAGGAACCCAAACGCCGTTAACTTTGCTATACATTGCAGTTGATTGATGCCAAACAGAATCGACTTTCACGTAAACCGGAAGTGCTCCGCCGACCTTTATCGCCGTGATACGGATATAGCCATTACCAGTATTTCCGATTGCACTGGTTCCATCGGGACGAGTGATAGTCTCATTTCCAGCAATCGTTTGAGCATCTGCAAGATAATGCTCAGAAGTAAGCAGGCACCCGGAAGGATAATTTACCGCGGTATCGACAGTATAGACATAACCAGAACCGCCGCCATTATATCCTCGACTGGAAGAATCGGTATCGCTATATTTTTTCCAGGCTCCTCCTCCGTACCAGCCGCCGCCTCCTCCACCGGAACCATATTTGTAGTTATTCCCGTCGGTGCTTGCATTTCCGCCTACGCCAAATCCAGCAGATCCGTTTGTAGTCGTCGTCGAGGCGGATTGCGTTGCTGCATACGAGATGCTGGGGCTACCAGACGTTAGTCCCCCTCCATATTTTGTAGTCGCGGCATTAACAGACGCAGAACCACCGCCGCCTCCAGCAACGATCACTCTGGCATAAAGCGAATTTTGACCAATCCTTATGTCGGTGCCTCCGCCGCCGCCTTGTCCATACGTATACGTACCGCCGTAGGCACGGTTTTGCCCGTTTCCGCCTCCGTTGAAACCGCCTGGTACCGTCGTTCTGCTGGACGATATCGTGGCGGGCTGACCACCAACATAGCAATATAGGAGCGTATCGTTTGCTAGCGTAATGGTGCCAACTGAATATCCGCCATAGCCTCCCGGATAGGAAGAATATGACCCGCCCTGCGCTCCCCAGCATTCCAACTGATACTGGCCTTTTGGCAACGTCAAACTAATAGCCTTGCCTTTATACGGGCAATTCAGGATATCCCCGGTAGCAATGCTGGATGGAATGCCCGTAGTTATGTCATATGTGGCCATGTCATCACCTACGTTGCCGCTTCGTATACAATCCAGACATCGCCGTTACCGCCATCAGACGCGGTCGGCTCGGCGGTAGAGATCGTAACGTTGCGTACTTGTTTTGTGGTGTAATTGGTGTTGTTTTGAGCGAAAAGCGCCCCCGTCAGTGTTCCACCTGTAATGGGCAGCCACGATTTTCTGTAATAGGCGTAGGAGTCACTTGACGTCAAAACATAATAGTCTCCGCCATTCGCGCTATGCTGGATCAGGAAGACAAATTGCGTTTCGTCTGTTTCGGAGTTCGGTGCCTGTACACACACGCCGATCGTAGTGCCACTGCGGATAATCGGTATCTGTCCAGCCAGAACAGCAGTCCGCGCTTCGGCGTAAGTGGTGGTACCATACGTGACCGTGAAGATCGCCCCGATATCCTCCCGCACCTGGGCAGGGGTCTTCAGCTGGACGGCGGCGGTGCCGTTTCCGACAAGGTAGGAGCCGGAGGTCAATGATTGTTTTCCAATTCCGCCGCTAGTAACCGGCACAGCACCGAGTATATCATCTGCAGACGTTTTCGGCATCGTATGTATGATCCATGCTGAATGGGGTTCGGAATAAGAGATCAACATCGGAACGGATCTATAAAGCCAATATGTGCTACTTCCACTTGCAGTTCCAGAGCTATCGTCCGCCATTAATCGCTTCAGAGGCTTCTCCCCAAGCCCGTTCAAGTTAAAGGTAGGCGCGTACGTGGTACTGCGCGTGTGCGTAATCAGGATCAGTGTCAACCCATTGTATAATTCCGTAATCCCATTCACAGTAGCCGTATACGCCGCTCCCGTTCCTGCCGTGGTCACTACGGGGATGCCGCCGGTTTTGATGCTGGCGACCAGAGCAGCATAATCCTCCAACCCGGCATCGCCAGGTACCTCCACACCCTGATCTGCTATAGCTGCAGCAAGGCTGGTCTTGGCCGCATTGAGCCGGTCAATTTCGCTTTGTACGCTCATAGCCCACCTCAGATCGCAGCCAGAGCCGTTTCGATATCATTGGTCAGAGCGACCTTGCCTGCACCCGAGTGGTAACCAGCCGGGACCGTGTACTCGGTAATGGTAAGGCCGTCGATTGTCACCGCCAATGCGCCATTGTTCGGCATGGTGCCTGCTACCTGTTTTCCGTCCGGTCCCACGATGATCTTGTTGGCCAGCACGTCCGCAGCCACTGCAGTCACGCCGGATACATCCTGATAGGCGTCCGGGATAGCACCAACCGTCACCTTGGACAAGGCATCATATCCATCGTCTGCTGTCACATCCTGTGCGGACTTGGTAGGAGTAACGGACTTGGTCTGCAGGGTGACGCCCTCGCCGGTATACGCTCCTTCCACGCCCAGCATGGTAACTCCGCTCTTGATGTTGCCCGGAATGATCTTATCCTGTTCCGTGGATGAGATGGCTACCTTTCCGGAGCCGTTATGATATCCGGCTGGGACAGTATACTCCTGGGACTTTGCAGCGATAGATCCGCTGACTGCACCGTTGTTGACAAGGCCGTCGACCGCCGTAACACAGTCCTCCAGGTTGGCGGAGCTCTGTACCAAACCGAGCGCGACCAGCTTGATACGCAGGGTATTCCGCAGATCCTGCAATCTTCTGATTTGGGTTGCAATACTCATAATGTTCTCCCTTCTAGAGCGCTGCAAGCAGCACTTCGATATTGCCGACTTCTACGTGGACTGCCGCCGAGGTGACCGGCTTGGTGTTATCCTGCTCCACCTTATCAGCGGTATCGACGCTCAGTACGCCGCCTTCCACCTTCAGGCCCGGGCCAATTTCGTACTGTATCCCACCGGAGCTTCCGCCAAATGCACCCTTTAGATCCCGGCTGGGCGACACGGCTCCAAGCAGCCCGTCCCCGCTCCCGATCTTGCCAACCAGGTTACTCACGGGTCACATCCCCCTCCAACCTAAACTCGCTGGGCGGGATGATGGTCTTGACTACGCCGGTCTTTGTGGTGAGCTGTACATCGTAGCGGTACGCCATCGCCTGGAGGTCGTTGGTATCCTCGTGGGCAATGCAAAAGACAGCCGCCCCGTCCAGGAAGGTCTCCGCCGTCTTTTTCAGCACCGCCTCGCCGCCTACCCGGAAGGCCACGGTGAGGGTCACCCGGTCCCCCGCCTCAAAGGGGCGCAGGACGCCGTCCTCATCCTCACAGGTGATCGTCAGGGACTCCGTATCGCCCCGGATCATAGTGATGTCAGTACCGTTGATCGTCATGTGCTGCCTCCCATCTGTGTGGCCACCCACGCCAGCATCGCGTCAATCTCCTCGCCGCTGTAATCGCTGGTATAGGAGCCATTGCCCTGCAGGATGTTTTCCAGCGCAGTCACACGCGCATCACAGGACAGGATCACCTCGATCGGGATGTCTGCCGCAGGCTTTGTCCCGTCTGCCGTGACCGTAATGGCCCCGTCGGCTTGCCCTGTGATGCAGGCCAGGGCTGAACGGTACGCAGCCCTCTGCGCTGCTGTGGCGGTCTTTGATGGGCGGATCGCACAATCCAGCGCAGCCACAAGCCCCGTTACCGCTACGGTTTGTGTGTACGGGGCCTCTGTACCCGCCCAGGCTGACGCCTGCAAAGTTGCTTGTATTGCCATAGTCCCACCTCACACTGCAAGAGTACGGCGTCCCCTGGCGAAAAACGGCTTGCCGTTGGCCAGGAAGCGACCGGATTTGATTGCGACAGGGATACGATAATATAGGAGGACACCACCAGGCCCACCTTGCCCGCCGAGTGAGCCTGCACCGCCAGAGCCAGGGGCATTTGCGCCTGGGGTGAGCGATCCATTCGTTCCACCGCCGGTGCCCCCACCGCCGCCGCCACCGTTCCCTCCGTCTCCGCCAGCGCCTATCATTTGCTTCGCGTCCGGTGCGACAGCATCTGCGCCATTTCCTCCGCCGCCGCCCACAAGAGACGATGGGGCGTCCTGCCCAGGCTGTCCATTTGCGCCAGCTGCAGCGCCGCCGCCATATCCGCCATTTGCAGCGCCTGTGCGGGAGCCATTTGCTCCGGGGGTATAATCAGCACCTTTGTAGGTCACTGTGTCGCCGGTAATGAGCTGCGAACCGAGAGCCAGCTTATCAGCGCCAGTCCCCTTCCCGCCCGGAATGCCGGATATACCCGGCTTGGCATATACCTCTCCGTTAATAGGATCGGTGTAACCATCTTCCGGCACTGTACCGCTATCTGAGCTGAGCGTACCAAATGTTGTGGGTTGACCAGGAGATCCAGCCGCACCCGTTTGGCCTCCAGCCCCTCCGTCTGGACAGCTGTATGGGATTGACCCGATCCCGGTCGTATCAATGGTCGCCTGAAATACCTTGCCTGCTGATCCAGGGCCTCCAGGTTCTCCTCCAGCACCGGCGAGGCCGGCCGTCCGATAATAGTAGGTGCCGAGCATGTCCGATGACTCGCCGGTGCTGCCTTTTGTACCAGCTGCACCGGACTGCCCCCCGTTTCCTCCTGCCCCCGGCTCAATCAGCACTGCCGTGACGCTTGTTACCCCATCCGGCACCATCCATACACCGCTGCCGGTCAAAAGCTCCACGTGGTCATAGTACGTTTGGCTCTCCGGCGGCTGCGGCTTGTACCCGACCACACCCTCTTCATCGGCAGCCAGGACGCCGCTCATGGAGATATCCACGTTGGTGAGCATCACATCCACGTACCCGCCGTAAGGATGGGCCGTGCGCACCACATCGCCCGCGTGCTCTCCGGCCCATATTGCCCGCTGGGTAATGGTTTCGGCGTTGGCGTAGTAGCCAGCCAAACGTTCCGCCACACCAACCGAGTTCATTAGGGAGACCAGGTACGCCTCCTTGACGGTCACATCGTTGCCTTCGGTCTCAGATACTGTGCGGACGATGTCCCTCATGTTATGTACATACTTGGTCCCGGTCAGTGTACCCGTGCCCTGGGACAGCCTTGCGTAGTTGCAGTTGCTCTCCAGGATGGCAAACCCGCTGGCCGACAGGCTGTGCATAGGCTCGTCAAAGCGGATGATATCACCCTGACCGGCAGCCCCGGCAAACAGCTCCACCGTCTCCGTGCCCGTCTCCCATTTGTGCTCCGTGACGATCACGCGGGAGACCGGAGTGCCGTAGCCGACAGAGCCGTCGATAAAGCATTTTCCGCTGTCGCGCGCCCAGCTTGGCTCGGCAAACAGGCTGGTCACACGGAGCACTCCGTCGGCGTTGGTCCTGAGGGCCGCTCCGATGGCAAAGAGCACCTGGGACAGGTTGTCCCGCGCGGTCGCCACCGGCAGCCACCCGTACAGCTTGTAGGCCCGGAATACAGTCTTTATCGAGACGGTCACGCCGGTACCGGCTACGATATCCGCCACGACCTCCTCTACCGTCTGGCCGGTATACATCCCGCCGTAGTGCGTCTTGCCAATCAGAAGGCCCATTGCAGACGCCGCCGTGAAATGATAGGTAACTACGCCGGTCCGGGCGACACTCTGGACGTAAAACGTGCCGACGCGCTCATCGCGGTACAGATAGGCCATCTGCGCATTCGGGCTGTAGTTGATCAGGGTTGTGTCGCTGCTCATCACGTCAAACTCCAAGGCGTCCGCCGCCAGGGAATCAGACATGGCCGCAAGCGACAGCAGGCAGTCTCCGGATGTCAGGTGGTAAGCGGCATCCATCGCATCGGAGAACACCTTTCCGGCATACTCTATCCTGTTCCTCATGTGGGCACCCTCTTTGGCTCTATGGCAGTGAAGTTAACGGACAGGCCCGTCCAGCGTGTTATGCCGCCCACCCTGTCCTTCTTCTGGTCCGAGCCGGATGTGACCATCGCTTCGAATTGCATGGTCTCCTGCCCGAACGGGACGGAGATCATATGGCTGTCTACCGGTGCGCTGATTGCCGTGTAAAACGCATCATAGTCGCCCGGGCTCGAAGGGTCCGGCTCTACCTCCATCGAATAGTCGTAGTAGGTTCCCACAATATCACGCGCATATCTGCCTGACATAAGGGTCCCGGCATTGTCCCCGTCATCAATATGGAATGATCGCCGGAGCGTATTGACCTTTACGCGTACTTTGTAGGTGACGCCATCCATCAAAACAGACACAGTTATACCTCCGTCAGCTTCACGCCCTGTCGTTTTGCCTCACCGTCCAGCGAGAACTTAAACTCCCGCATAAAACCGCCGCCCTTATGCAAATAGATATGGAGATCCCCAGTCCCTCCGCGCTCCGCATAAGCGTCAGCCGCCGCCTGCTTGATCGTAGAATATGGGGACACAACCTCCGTTTCCTTCTTGTTGTCCCCAAGCATGGCGAGAAACGGCTGATTAGGAGGTACGACAGCGCCATTTGCGAGACCGGGTACGCCCGACTCAGACCTGATACCCATTGTTTTGTTATAGGCGGCGGCACGCTCCGCTCGTTTATTGGCAGAGTTAATTGCGGCTGTAATTGCCACTATTCCGGCCACGATCCCAGCGGCCGCAATACCGAGCGTCGCGGCGGACTGGAATGCGCCAAGCGCAATCGCTGCCGTAATAGCTGCCGCAGCTATAAGCCCGAGCACAGAGACGATTTTTTCAAACTGGCTCATATCATCCCAAGCACTCATAAGCTGCGTAACAATGGTTAATATTGCGCCGATTGCAAAAAGTACGATTGTACCCTTTGCGCCCAACTTACTGAACACGTCAAGTAATCCGGACATTGCGTTGGATATTTTACTGATAAGAGATAGAGCCGGGCTGATTGCACCAACAACAAGCCCCACTGTAAAAATCATGTTTAACTGCGATTCATCCAGCCCCCTGAACCACTCCATAATTTGCTTCAACCCGTCACCCAAATCTTGCATAACTGGTATAAGCATAGTGGCGATCTCGGTTCCTACGGATGCAAAGGTTCCTGTAGCAGTCGCCTTCAGACTGTCAATCGCGTCATTAAACTCATTCGCACTGTCCAGGGCATCCTGTGACAGGATCAACCCTGCATCTTCCGCCTCTTTCCCAAGCTGCTTAAGGGCATCCGCGCCGCCCAGAATGAGCGGGTTCAGGTCCTGTGCGCTCTTCCCGAATATCTGCATCGCGTAGGCGTCACGCTGAGTCTCGTCGTTCATCCTTCCGAGCGCTTCTATCGCTTGATCGAATACCTCCTGATTATCGCGTAGTACCCCATTCTGATCAACAACAGAAATTCCAAGCGCATCAAAAGCAGCCTTAGCGTCACCCGATCCCTTTTGCGCGTTCGCCATGTTTTTTATAAGCTTCGCCATCGTTCCAGTCAGCGTATCCATCGATACATCGATAATGTCGGTCGCATATTGGAACTTCTGGATCTGTTCCGTAGACAGCCCGGTTTGCTTTGCAAGCGTGTTGATATCATCTGCACTTTTGCCTGCATTAACAGCCATCGCAACGAGGCCTCCGACAGCGCCTCCAGCTGCAACGGATATGCCTTTTGTGGAGGATGCCAATTCAGCCGTCTTATCCGATACAAGCTGAGCTTTTCGGCCCATTTCATCCATCCCGCTGGCACATTTTCGGAACGCATCCTCCGCGTCCTTGGCCTTTTTCTCGCTCTCCGCGAGTTCACGTTGGAGCGCGTCGTACTGGCTCTGGTCCATACGGGCTCCCTTGAACTCATTGTCCAGGTCTTTGACGGCCTGCTGAAGCTCTTTGTGCCGTTTTTTCGTGTCCTGAAGCTTTTTGTTGAAGGCGTCGTACTGCTCGGTGGAGATCTGCCCAGCCTCCAGCTTGGCCTGCATGGACGCGGCGTTGGCCTCCAGGCCCTTCATGGAGGCCGCCACCCCGTCCAGTTCTGCCTTCAGCGGCTCATACTTCTCCTGGTACGCCTGCCCACGCTGGAGCGCCTTGTCCGCGCTCTGGGCGGCCTGGCGCAGTGTGTCCAGCCTCTGGGCCGATGCTTCGGCCGCCTGGGCCAGGAGCCGCTGCTTCTGCTCCAGCAGTTCGGTGTTGCCTGGGTCCAGCTTGAGCAGTCGCTCAACGTCCTTCAAAGACTTCTGGGTGGTGGTGAGCTGCTTATTGGTGCCCGCCAGGGCCTTGTCCAGTTTGGTGGTATCGCCGCCGATCTCGACGGTGATGCCCTTTACCCGATTTGCCATGCGCGCACCTCCTAAAATTTATCAAAGTCTTCCTGCGTAGCCAGCTGCTCATAGTCACACTCATCGTTGCCCGCCTCCACCAGCATGTCGGTGACCATGCCGATGGTGAGCAACTCCAGGTCGCCCATGGGGATACCCAACTGCGCTGCCCTCAAAAGGAACAGCGCAGTGGTCATCTCCCGGTCGACGGGGCGTGTTTTTTTTTACTTTCCACCAGGGTCTGGTTGTTGGCCCGCCAGAGCTCCATCAGCTCCGGAAAGACCGAGTAGATGGAGAAGGTATCGAAGCCGTCCAGCCAGTCCTCCACCGTGCGCTCCTTCATCTCCTGGTCTGCATGCCGGGCCATCAGATAGGCCACGTTCTCAAAGACCTCCAGCAGCTTGGGCGGGATGGGCCCCTGACCCTTCTCCGCCTTGTCCACGGCCTTCTGGATGGCCTTCATATCCTGCATGATGTCCCGGCCGAACTTGATGCGGTACAGCCGGGGGATGGCCGCCGTGGCCCGGAAGGGCACGTCACGGCCGTCGATATGGATCGTCCGCTCCATGGTCAGCCTCCCACGCTGGGCGTCTTCGGCTGCCACACGGCATTGTACCAGTTGCTATATTTCTCGTCCGGGGTGTCCGGCGTGGTCTTGGCCCGGATATTCCCATTTGCTAGGGGCGACGCCGTGAGGGTGATCTTCTCAGTGGTGGGGTCCTTGCTCTTGTTGGTGGTGGAGCCGGTGATGTCGGGCCGGGTGGCCGCGCAGTTGTAGAGCACGTGCCGGACGGCTTTCTGGTCACCGGCGAACTCGAAGAGCAGCGCGTGGGGCTTTGGCTCAGCGGTCACGTTCTCCACCAGGATCTTGTCAGTCTCGTCCTCCTTCTCCCCCAGCACGTCTTTACGGTAGCTGTCCGGGAGCACGGCGATCTCCAGATCGCCGCTGTAGCCGTCGTTGGCGGCAGTGACATAGTAGGCCATGTCGTCGGCGTAGAAGGTACTGGTCTCGCCCTGGGCCTCCATGGACAGGTTCACCGCGCCGGGGATGGGGACAGGGGTCGCAAAGGTGACCTCACCGGCCTCTCCGGCCGTCAGCAGGGCGTAATGGACGTTCTTCAGGCCGAATTTGACCTTGTTCGCTTTGTTCGTGGGCATTGTCACACCTCTTTCTTACTTCCCGAGCTTCGACGTCAGCTCGGCCGTGATCTTCTCCACCTCGTCGTCGATGGACCGGCTGATGAGGTTCTTGCCGCCCCGGGTGCGATCGCCGTACTCCACTACCCAGGTGAGCCAGGGTTTGGCGACGTTATAGACCACCCAGACCTTCTTCCCCCGCCGGGTCTCGCTTTTGCGCCGCCAGCCTCTGGCATAGGCCCCGGTGTCCCTGGGGCTGCGGGCGGTCAGCAACTTCTTCAGGTCGTTGGCGGCATGGGCCAGGATCTCGTCCAGGGACTGCCGGATCTCATCGCCCTCTTCTTCCAGGGCGTCGGCCACGGCGCCCGCCAGCTCGCCGATGGGGATCAGAGCCATGCTAGCCCCTCCTCCGTCTCCACGGCCTGGGCCTCGCACTCCAGCACCTTGTGCTGGCCGCCATCGTCGGTGGCGTCCACCACGTCCACAGGGCCAAGGCCCGCCGCCAGCAGGGCCCGTGCCGCCCTCTCCACCAGGGCCAGGCCGTTCTCCCCCAAGGGGAGGAACAGGTGGACTTGGATCTGGAAGGTGCGCAGCCACGGTCTGTCGTCGCAGAACGCGGTGGGGCCCTCGTCGTACTGGAAGACGAAGCACCGATCCCGATGCAGGGTGTCCACGTCGGGCACCACGGGCAGGCCGAGGGGCTCCAGGGCCCCGATGATGCGCTGGTTCAGGGTCATCTCACCGCCGCCTTTCGCTGGACCTTGACCTCCAGCCAGGTGTGGCGGTCCTCCACATCGTTGACGGAGATCACCTCGTAGGGCCTGGGGTCCTTCCCCCGGTAGATCAGGCAGGTGGTGGTGAGCCTGAGGGTGTACCGCAGGGTGAGGGTGGCCGGCTCGGTCACCCCCGCCTGGCGGGCGGCATAGACCTCGCTGCCCCAGGCGTTGACCCACTTGCACTGCCTGGTGGCCCCGCTGCCGAACACATTGACCGGCTCGGTGACCTCGTAGCCGTCGGCGTCCTTCAGCACCTCGCCGCGCTCGTTCCTTGGCAGGTCGAAGACCATGATCCTGGTGCGCAGCTCTCCCGCCTGGGCGCTCTTAGCCATGGGTCACACCTCCTTCGGCTCGGACAGCTTGAGCTGGGTGAGCATCCGCCGGAAGGCCGGGTTGTCCCCCGCCGTGGCCGTCCTGGCCTCCCGCTGGTCGAAGCCGTCCAGGACCATGCAGTTGACACACAGGTCGTACTGGGCGGCCCTGGGGGTCCCGGCGGGGGGCTGGGAGATCCCAGCCCCCTCCAGGTAACCCACCGCCGCGTCATACAGGCCCTCCAGGGTGGCCAGCTCCTCCGGCGTCGGCTCCTCGATGCGGCAGTAGGCCAGCAGCCTGTCCAGCCGCTCCTCCGTCAAATCCATATTAAACCACTAGGCTCCAGCCGTTGGCCGCAGGCAGATAGAGCCCGGAGGCGACCGCCGCCACGCCGCAGACCACCCCGTCCGCCGCGTCATGACGGAACTTAACAGCTACATACCGCCCATTGAGGGCGCTCACCTTGTACGTCACCACCGCAAGCTGGGGGGCGGTGCCCACGCCGTCGGTGAAGGTAGCCTTGCCGATCTCCTCCGCTCCAGCCCCGCCGCTGTCGCCGGAGGCCAGCAGGGAGACCGTCAGTCCCTTCCCCTTGCCCAGGGCGGCGGCAGACACCAGGAACACAATCTCCTCCACCCCGGACACATCCACATAGGCGGTCGTCTTGTCGGTGGAGGCCGCCACGCTCTGGGGGGCCAGGACGTTCTGAAACGCCAGTGCTTCCGAAATACGCTTCATGCTCTGCTCCTTCCTTACTTGCGGTCTGCCAGCGCCACGAATGGGCTGCGGGCCTTGCTGCTGTTCTTGATGGTCGTGGGCTTGTTAACTTTGGGCGCGCCGTTGCAGCGGAACACCACCCGGAAGCAGTTCTGATCGGTCAGGAACTCCACGTGGATGGACCAGTCCTGCTTGACGGTGCCCTTGGTGAGCAGGATATACATATAGGGGTCGACCAGCAGGAGGTCGCCCTTGGTGCCCAGGGCGGAACAGCTATCCTCAAACAGCACTGGCTTGTTGAGCACCCGCTGGGTGTCGAAGTTGCCCAGGCCGCCCTCGGGGTTCCACAGGAACTTGGCCGCCTCGCCGCTCTGGATAGACAGGTAGGGGAGCTGCTCCTCCAGGTCGGGGTGCATCAGCCACACCAGCCGCTCCCGGCCCCTGGGCATGGCCCTGGCCTGCATCTTGATGGCATTCGCGCCCACGAAGGTGCCAGCCTCCTGGCTGGCCTCCTTGGCCACCTCAATCAGCGCCTTGGAGTGGAGCAGGCCCAGGGGCTTGCCCACGCCGTCGCCGGAGATCACGCCCTCGGTGAGCAGGCGGTCGCCGGCCAGGGCGAAGGAGGGGCCCGCGAAGCTGGACATGAAGGCGGCGTCGCTCAGCATCTCGTCGGTGCAGTAGAGGAAGCCCATCATCTTCTCCAGATCCATCTTCATTTCCCGGAACTGGGGCTTGCTGGCCGCCACCGTGGCCGCCTCGGCGGCCCAGTACATCTGGATGCCGCCGAACACGCTCTTGCTCACGTCGGTCTCGTCGGCGGAGATCCACCGCATGGAGTTGGCCGCGCTGGAGCAGGTGTAGCGGTCCAGCCGGTTGAGCAGGGGGCTCTGATGGACGGCGCTCTCCAGGATCATCCCGGCGAAGTCGGTTTGAATGGCAAAGCCGCCGTCGGCGCCGCTGGCCTCGTTGGCGCCCAGCACCGCGTTGTTCACTCTCTGGAGGCGCTTGTCCTCCACGTGGTTCTTGCGGAAGTTATAGACGGCCTGGAGCTGCTCGCCCAGGGAAGCAAAGGGCTTGTCCTCTCCCTTGCCCCCGTCCTTGGGCTTGCCGCCGTGGAGCACGCCGTCATAGACAGGCTCCGCCTCCTCGTGGCTGGCCTTGGCCAGGGCCTCCAGGCCGCTGATCGAGCGGTTAATCTCCTCCATCTGGTCGGCCAGGGCGGTCGCCTCCGTGAGCTTGTCCTCCACCACTAGGGCGTCGGCCTGGTCCTTCAGCGCCTTCTTTTTGGCCCGGAGCTCGGTAATCTTCTCCATAAAATCCATGCTGTTTCTCCTTTCCGGTTCACTCAATAATTTGCGAGCACCCTGAGCCGTGCCAGGGTACGCTCCGCCTGTTCCTTCCGGGCCGTCCCGGCCCGCTCGGCCGCCACATGGGCCTGGTACTGCTCCCGCATGGCCGCCGTCAGCCGGATACGCCGCCCTGCTCCGGCCACAAAGGCCGCCGGGTCCTCCTCCGGCTCCTGGGCTGTCCCCACAATCTCGTCGATCAGGCCGTACTCCCTGGCCTGGGTGGGGGTGATCCAGATGTCCTTGTCCATGAGGGAGACCAGTTCCTCCCGGGTCTTGCCGCCGCCCCGGGCGGTGTAGACCTCCAGGATGCAGTCCCGGGCGTTGCGCAGGGCCTCGGCTGACCGACGCATAGCCCGGTAATCCCCCTCCGCGCCGCCGGCGGGGTTGTGGTAGCACAAGAGGGCCCCCGGCTCGCTCTGGATCACCTGGCAGCCGGTGGCTACCAGGGTGGCCGCGCTGGCCCCAAGGCCCTGGAACAGCGCGGTGGTCTTGCCGGTATACCGCCGCAGCATGGAGCGGATCTCCAGTCCCACGCTCATGTCGCCCCCGGGCGAGTTGATCAGCAGCGTCACCTCTTCGCCGTCCGCCGCGTCCAGCGCGGCCTGGATGTCCATGGGGGCCGTGATGTCCCTCCATCCCCACCAGCGCAGGATGTCGGCCGAGTCGTTGTCCCACAGCTCGCCTCTCAGGTTTACATCCATCTATTTCTCTCCTTTCAGCACGGCCCCCAGAGAGGCCAGATTCTTGGAAACCAGGAACTCCTGGCCCAGGCCGCCGGGGATGGGTGACTTTTCCTCCAGGGCACGGCATTCGTCCGGGTTGTAAATCGTGTTGCGGACCATCCGCTCATAGAATTGGCTGCGGGTCAGGTCGTCACCCCGTAGGAGTACCGCCACATTGCCCCGCATGTACCAGCCCTCCCCGTCCCGCTTGTCCGGGGGAATGGCCTTATAGCCGTCCTCCTGCTCCCACTGCACCACATAGGGCAGCAGGGTGTCGGTGACGTAGTTCTGCCGCTGCTGGGCGTTGGAGTCATAGCTCTCCTTGCCGGTCTGCAGCATGTGCTTGGGGATGCCAGTAAACCGGGCGATCTCCTCCACCGTGAATGCGCGGCTCTCAATATACTGGGCGTCGCTCTGGGAGAGGCCCAGGGGGGTGAACTTCATGCCGTGGTCCAGCACCGCCACCGCGAAGGCGTCGTCGGAGGCGTAGCCGCGAAACTCGTCCTTAAGCTTCTGCCGGGTGGCCGGCTTGGCGTCGGTGTCCACCTCCAGCACACCGGAAAGGCGGGCCCCGTTCTGATAGAATTTCCGCTCGTACCGCTGTGCCATGGCGTCCATAGCGATGGTCTCCCTAGCCAGCTCCAACAGTCCCCTCCCCCGGGTGCCGTCATAGGTCTCGAAAAACAGTAAGGAGAGCTCATAGGGGGCAAAGGTGCGCTGCCAGCCGTCCACGTTGTAGTCGTACCAGTAATGCCCGCTCTCCCGGTCCTTGCGGATGGAGCAGCACTCCGTGGGCAGAGGGATGCGGGCCACCAGTCGGCCGCCCTCGTCCCGCCGGTTCCAGCAGGCCCCGAAACCGTTCCAGAAAGCGTTGGACATGATGAGCTTCTGGCACAGGAAGGGGGACATGCGCTCGTTGGGCCGCACCTTCAGCAGCCGGTCCAGCGCCGGGTCATGCACCGCCTTCCGGGCGTCCCCGTCCTTGGTGTAGGTGGCGAAGGGGATCAGCCCGAAGGAGTTGCTGAGGATGCGGTGGGCGGCCGCCACTGGGGAGAGCCGCTCCGCGGTCCCCTGGCCCGTTTCCACGTCTTCCCCGGACAGGAACAGGTCCTTGAAGAACCGCCCTAGCTCCTCTGAGGAGAGCGTCCGCGTCTCAATCGACGCCCTGGGGCCGTTGATTGCCCGGTCAAAGATCATCGTTTTCCCCCTCTCCGCGCCCTGGCGATGACCACTGCGTAGGCTACCAGGCACCCGCCGGCCACGAGCAGTGCCGCCGGGCGGCCGCCCAGATCCCAGGCCGCCCGCACAAAGCAGGCTCCGCCGGCCAGGAGCAGCAGATCGTCCAGGTAGAGCGCCAGCCTCCGCCCGGCCGCCTTCAGATGTTTCATCTCAAATCCCCCAATCCTCGGAGAGTACATGGTCGTTGATGTTGCTGCCCGGAGTACGCATCACCAGCACCCGCGCCAAAGCGTTCATAACGGCGGCCACAGGATCGATGCGCTCTGTATCGTCTTTGTGCCGCTTGGAGAGCTTTATATCTCCATAGTTGTTCTGGATTTCGATGGCGTTGCTCAGGCACCAGTAGGCCAGCGGATTCTCCTCAATAATCAAACGCCCCTGGAGCAGCAGCTCCCGGAAGGTCTTCACCGCCAGGTTCTGTCCGGCGCAGGTCTGTGCCACCTCCACGCAGAAATCCTCCCGGTTGCGGTCCTCGTTCATGCGGATGGCGAGATCGGTAGCGTTGTGGCCGTCATAATCCACTTCGTCCACCGCCCAGCCGTGTTCCCGCTCGCCGGCACAGATCCAGTTATAGACATAGCTGTTGTCCGTCACATCGCCTGGCGTCAGCGTACAATAGCCTCCCCCGGCCCAAAATCGGTATGGCACCCGGTCGGTTTTTTCGTGCCGCTCCGCCCCGTTTTCGGGCATAAAGGCATGCATTTTGATGGCGATGCGTCCGTCCTCCAGGTCAAACACAGCCCCTGCACCGGACAGGTCGATGCGCTTGCCCAGGTCAAACCCGCAGTGACAGTGCAGTCCGTCTGTGAGGGCGGCGAACTCCGCCCGGGGCTTCATGGCTGTTTTGACAAGCGCCATGCACCGCTCATCCAGATAGCGGTTGACGCTGCCCGTCTGCCAGACGCACATGCGCCGGGTTAAAAATTTGCGGATCTTGTCCGGATCGTTGGAGGCGTAGGCCGTGTTGTGCTCGTCCCGGATCTGCTTGAGCAGGATCTCACTGTACTGGCTGGGATACCGCAGGCAGGGGCTTGGCTTTGCCCATGCCCCCTCATCGTGAGGGCTGTCCCCCTCGTCCAGCTCCCGAATCATCACAAAGTAGCTCTCGTCTGTGACCGTTGGGTCCTCCAGGACCCGCTTGGCATACAGCTCCTCCTCATAGCACGGCTTGTTGCCGGCATCATCGCCCGCCGTGGTGATCACGTCCAGCAGGGACTGGGCCCGCTTGCCGAAGGAGTTGGTGCCCAGGTCGTAGATCTCCGAGTACGGGTGGGCGTGGTACTCGTCCACCACGAAGTAGGTGGGGGCGCCGCTGTCCTTGTTCTTCGTGTTCTTGGACAGGGCCCGCATAAAGCCGCCCCGGGTGCGGTGGACGATGGGGTTAGACCGGGGGACCAGCAGCCGCCTGGCGATGCTTGGGCTGTTGAGAGCGATCTTCTTGGCGTCGCCCAGCACCCGCATGGCCTGGCCACGGTCCACAGCGGCACACTCCACCTCAGGTTCCTGCTCAAACCGGGCCAGCTCCGGCCGGTAGGGCGGATAGATGGCATCACCGCACATATGGTACAGTCCCTGTCCGGATTTCTCCGTGCTCTTGTAAGTACCGCGGGAGCGCTTATTGTAGGTATGCGTAAACCTCCGGGCGCCCGTCTCCCGATTGACCCATCCGTAGACGCAGCCGAGGTCAAACACCTGCCATGGCTCCAGCTGGATCGGCTTTCCCGCGTCTACGCCCCGCACTTGGATACACTGCCCAAACCACCGGATAATCCGATCCGCCCGGGTGGTGTCGAACACATAGGGGAAATCATCCGTCCCCTGCCGCGCTAAGTCGTCCAAATGCCGCCGGCAGGCCAGGATCTCGTACTTGCAGCACAGGGGCCGCAGCTTGCCGTATACCACCTGCTTGGCGTAGACAGAGACAGGGTGATGCAGGCCGCTTTGCCATCTAGTCGCCAAAGAGATCACCGTCCGGATCAGCGCTGGCCCCGGCCGCCGCTGCTGCCCGCTTCTGAGCCAGCCGCACCCGCCCGGAGGGGGTGAGCCCAAGCTTTTCCGCGTACTGGAGGATATTGCGCTCCAGGCTCTGCATCTTACCGCTCACCACGTCCAACTTGGCCGCTGCGTCGGCCACCGCCTCCGGGTCGTCCTTGGCGTCCTTCAGCTGCCTGGCGGCCAGGGAGAGGAGCCTGCACTGGGTCTCATACCGGGCCATCATGACGGAGTATACGCCGAGCGCGTCGCTGTCCAGGTCGTCCAAGATCACCAGGCCGTCCATCCGCTCCAGGACCTTCTTCCAATACCGGCCGGCGGCGGCGTTCTTGGTCATGAGGGCGGGCTTCTCCATCTGGGCCAGACGGCCCCGGTCGGGGATTACGCCCTCCTCCGCCTGCTCACGGAGCTGCCGCTCCTCCTCGGTCAGGTTCTTGCTCATGTTCTCCAGCGCCTTGGGTGGCGTGGGCATCTCTCTCACCTCCTGCCCCCCCGCCCGGCTGGGCCGGTATCCTGATGGGGGAGATTTTCTTACATTTGAGGGGCCGCGGGGTCTTCCGCCCCCTCGCCCGAAACTTTTTGGGGGCGGGGGGAGGGTCGGCAAGCCATAGGCTTGCCCCTGCACGCGCCCGGCCGTGGGCACGCCCACGCGCTCTCACGCGCCGGGGCGCGGACGTAGCCAGCGGCATCCGGACGGGCTCAAATTCTCGCCGTTTTCCTTCGTTCTTCCGCCTGTTCCCGGGCGGTCTTCTGGTCGTGATGATGCTTGCACAGGCTCTGGTGGTTGGCCGGGTCGACGAACAACGCCCAGTCCCCACTGTGGGGCTTGACGTGATCCACCACCGTGGCCCGCACCCGCTCCCCGTGCTTGGCGCACTCCCGGCAGAACGGCTCCCGCAGGAGCTGTGCGGACCGCAGATCGTCGGTCCAGATGTCCAGGCCGTACCATGCGTGGTACTCCGCCGAGGCCCGCCGAGCCGCCGGCTTGAGTTTGTGTTTGGGACAGTATCCCTCCCGGGTCAGCTCCGGGCACCCCGGGTGCCTACATGGTCGGAGCGGCTTTAGCGCCACAGGCTATCACCTCCGGGCCAAACAAAAAGCCAGAGCCCGACCACATCCCATGTTGGGATCATGTCGGGCTCTGGCTCTCAAAGCACTGGCCTCTGTCGATGTCTACCGTCAGCGTGCGCTTGCAGTTGCGGCAGTAGACGATGAGATTTTGCGCCGCAGTGTTCTGCCCTACCCGGAGCAGCCGCTTACGGCAGGACGGACATAGGAGCCATCCGTCTTTCGTGATTAGTTTACCATATTCACATGTTCTTCGCAAGTGGTTCGCCTCCAATTCTATCAAACGTGTCTATCTTTCCACTAGATTTCAAGATTGACGCGCGCACGTGCGCGTGCGTGCGTGCGCGCGACACATTAAAAAAAGAAACCTTTTCTTTTTGCTCAATATAACTTGCATAATTATACGCTCCAAACGAATTTTCTTGTTGTCCCCGCCGGGCCCAGAGCACCTTGTCCGGGATATCCACCACTCCGTTGCTGTCCCTCCACCGCTCCGCTGGCGGCAGTTGGTGGGATAGGCTGCGGGAGCAGCTCCACGGGTGCCGGCCTATCGGGATCCAAACGCCATCTGTGCGCTCCTTGTTGAAATACTCCGCCAGACGCCGGTAGCCTCCGGTGGGCATAAGCACCGGCTCGTCCCAGGCATCCCCAGCCGTCCAGAGGTGCCGCACTACAGCTGGCGGGAAATCACTATCCCGCAGCACCATGTGGATGTGGTAGCGGTGATCGCCGTGCAGGCCCTCAATACAGTAGATCCAATCAAACGGATCACCCTCATTAAACCGGCGGGCCCGGCCCATGAAGGCCCGCAGGGTTGCCCGCACAGCCTTAAAATCAGGCGGCAGATGGGTAGAGTCATAGGTCAAAGTGTGGTGTAAACCCTCATACCAAAATAGGGCCAGCCGCAGCTCCAGACGATCGGCCTGTGTCCGGCATACAGCGGAGTGAGGAGAGTGGATGATCTCCTGTTTTTCCCGCCGGTCTGCCCGGTTGTCATCCTTGGAGAGCCTGGGCCTTATGGCCCGGCACTCCTTGACCAAAGGCCCAGCTCGCTGGCGGACACAATACCACGGACTCTCCTCCTTTTTTAACATATCAATCTCTCCTTTCAGCAGGGATGGCGGGGCGTTTGCCCCGCCATCCCTTTTCTATTTTTGGGGGTTCTCGGCACACCGGTCATCGCATCCTGCTCCTGTCGCTCCATGGCTCCCTCCCTTTGTGCATAATGCGCCAAATTTGGCGTAAATATTGTGGATTCTGCCCATTTACATTACGCCAATAATGGCGTATACTAAGACCATCACAAAGGGGCGACCCCAGGGAGGTAACGAGTATGTACAACAAGCACGAGATCATGGTTAACGCCTGGCGCATCCGCCGCAGCGCCCACGTGCCCATGTCCACCGCGCTCAAAGCCGCCTGGGCGCTGGCCAAAGCCATCAAGACCGCCGAGCGCCTCGCCTCCGACATCGACTGGAACACCAAGATCCATGTCAACGACTGGGCCAAGAGCGGCCACAACCGCACCTACGTCGAGGTCGCCGTCTACACCAACGCCTGGAACCGCAAGCGCACCGAGAAGATCGGTTACGTCAACAACCTGACCGGCGCGTTCGTCGCCGCCTGACGGAAAGGAGATCAAAATGAATATGCTCAATAAGATGTACGAGGACTGGACCAGCACGGAGTGCAAGACCATCGCTGAAAAAGTCTTCTGCCTCCCGGACGGGACTGCTGTTAGAGCCAGATCAAGCATGATCTGTGACAAGGAGACCGGGGAAGTGCTTAATGTCAGCAGCGGAGTGCACATGAATGGGCTGGCCCACGCAACCACAACTTATCAGGATGCCATGATCCTGGCCGGGCAGTACGTCAACGGCGAGATCGACATCGACTGGGTGCAGTGAGGAGGGATCATCATGACGACGCGTGAAGCCTATGTTTTCGGCTGGATGTACGGCCGCATTTCCGCCGCGCTTGAAGGCGGCAGGGAACGCCTCCCCGCTATCAGCCTGGCCGCCCCCCGTCCCTACTCCGCCAGCGCCCGCGCGATCACGAGCGCCTCCAGGGCCCATATCCTGACGGGTGCGCTGGACGACGATATCCGCCTGGCGATGGACGAGATCACCAGCGTGGAGCCTCCCCTGGACGGCGGCTCCGAGTCCGTGCAGCCATTGGACCGGCAAAGCTCCTGGCAGCTTGGATACTTTGCCGGTTTTGGCGGACGGCCCCTGCAGCGGGTGCGCCCGGAATCGCTGCAGGCGGCCCGTAAGGCCGCCGGGCTCACCCAGGCCGCCCTGGCGGAACGGGCTGGCTTCAACATCCGGCAGGTCCAGAAGCTGGAGAGCGGCGAAATCAAGGCCGGCAACATGACGGTCAAAAACCTTCTGGCCATTGCCGACGCCCTCGGCGTGGACGTGCGCGACCTGATCGGATAAGCGTCACAGCCACGCCCAGCGCATGCCGCCCCTCACGGGGCGGCTTTTTGCGTCCCAACGCTCCGTCTCATCTCCTCCACGCTCTCAAAATACTGCGATGCGTATCCACCCGGCCACCACACCTCCAGCCGGACGAGCATGGCCACATGCCACGCAGGAGACGCAGGGACGACGCTGGCGGCCACTTTGCGCCCTCCGAGGGTAATTACCACCCTGTCCTCATACATGCCGCTCATGGCCCGCGAGAGGCGCGTCAGGTCATTGCCGGATAGCAAACACATCATCCGGCCCCATCACCGCGATATCTCCCTTCCCACGGCACAAAATGCTCGCCGCAGATCTGTTTCAGGCGCTCGTCCAGCTTGGCCTTGCTGTACTCCAGGTCTCTGGTGTCATCGACCGCCATGTTGGCGATCTCGGTCAACGCCTGTGAGTACGCATCCGTAAACTCCTTCGCCCGGCCCGGCCCAAGCTGCAAAACATCGTTTGCGGCGATAAGCGCGGCATCCAGGCACATCTGGGTGTGCGTTGCCCGCGCCTGCACCACCTGCTGGTAGACCGCGCGCTGTATGTAGGCGGCATATGCGTTCTTAGCCATCCTCCAGCACCTCATAGCCCATCAGGTGGGCGGCCTCGATTGGATTGTGTCTGCAGTACAGATCGCAGCGCAGTTTATCTTCATTATTCCAGCACGATAAGTGGCACTTCTTGCACTTCTGATTGCAAAAAGCAAATCTTGCTGCGCTTAAATCTTCAAACACTTCTCCCTTCTTCGTGTCTCGGAATTTCATTTTGCGCCTCCTCCCCAAAATAATCCCGGAATGACTCTCTCGCTATCCCGTACATTTTCGCGGCAGTAGCAATGTCCCACCTGGTATTATCGCAGATCCTGGTGATAGGCCCATCGCAGGATTTCACGGCACACAGGCCATCCACATTGGCGATGCATCGCTCATCACATTCCCGGACTATCTCTTCCGTCTGATTCTCAATCCGCACCCCCGTCCGTCCATCCAGCAAGCCAATGAGATAAGGCATCGAATCCTTGACCGTCTCATAGTTTGTGCAGTTGGCTGCATCCATGTTGTGGATGTTTCCGATATTCCACATGGCACAGGCAAATTCGTGGATGCAGTCAGCGCAGGTCTTCAGCGGCTTTGATTTACGTTTAGCCATCTTCCGCCTCCTCAATTGCCTCATTTTCGATGCAATTAATCATGATCTACATCCTTTGCAATACAATGACAAGAGTAACCACACCACACACAATCAGGAAAAACGCTCCTGTACTTATCATCACTTTGTCAATCAGTTTCATGATCTATCTCCTTCGGCGGTTCCGGTAATGGCATCCAGTGGGTGACTGGGTACGCCGTTTCGTGCCATCCAACATCAAACAGCATATTGTTGTAATGCTCAAATTCATAGGCGAGTTCCTTTACGACTCCGTTTGATAGCGCAACAAGGTAAAATCCTCTCTGCTTTCCTGTTTTCTCTGGCAGCCTGTCCTTGACGGGAATCCAGATGTTCCGCTCGATGCGCTCACGGATGGAAGCAGTGGCAATTTCGTTTGCCTGTAAAGTCTTTTCCGCAACAGTCGGACTTCTGCGACATAATCTCAGCTGCATTTCCATTATTCCCAAGGCTTCTTTGTCAGTCATGCAAGGCTTCAATTCATCCATGATGCTCCCTCCACTCATCCAAATCGTTCTGCGCCTTGTCAACGTGGCTGCGACACTCTTTGCACTCCGGCAACAGCTCGTCTGTTCGCTTGTCTATATACCCGTAGCAGTAATACTGCGGTTTTCCGTCCTTATACCATTCGATGGACGGGTCACCGCGCCTTGCTACCTTTCCGCACTCTTTTGCTTTACATGCCATGTTGTTCCTCCCACGGCATAGCCGGTTTCTATGGGCCCTGAAAGTAGGTCCTTCTTGGTGCAATTAGAGAGTGTCGGCGTCCCTCTCCGCCTCCTTTAACGCCTGTTCCGCCGCCTCGGCCTCCTCTTTGTACTCCGAACACGCTTTCGTGCTCTGGCTCACGTGCCGAAACTCTCCGTTCTTATTCCGTTTCCGCTTCTGTGTTCGGCACATACCGTGCGCCGTTCCCGTCTCGCGGATAAAGTCAGCGCAGTGCCCACAGTTCGCTCCCTCTGGCGCTCTCTTTACGATTTTTACGCGCCCCTCCCGGTCTGCCTGGGCCAGCTCACGGAGGCGGTCAACCGGGATTCCGTACCGTCGTGCGGTAGATTTCAAATAGACGTTCTCCACATCTTCGCGGATTTTGGCTATTTCCTCCGGCTCCAGGCCGGTGTCCTCGTAGGCAGCGAGACGGTTTCTCATCACTGCGGCCTGTATGGCTGCCGTGTGGAGCAGAGCCACGATCCCCTCTACTGTGTCCACACCATAAAACATGGCATCGTACATCTCATCGCCAAGGGACTCCGCATCCTCTGCCTCGATGTTAAGGTTGTGCGTTTTGGATGCTCGACGGATCAACTCAACCAGAGTTGTATCGTCATAGTTCGGCTCCGGTCCTCCGCCTCGAAGCCATACCTCCATATCTTTTACGTAGAACAGATTGAGCGATGCAAAGATATAGTCTTTATCGTTGCTTGTCAGTCGATTCACTTTTTTATGCCCTCCTCCAAAGCCAGGTGTAATTTTTGATTTCCATTGCTCACGCCTCCTTCTGTCCGCACCATTTCGGTGTTAAACAGGATCGGTTTCACAGCTTTCTCCTTCCAGCGCTTTCCCGCACATAGGACAAAAATTGATCTTCCTACGACCTTCGCCAGCAGCGAACGAATTAGAGACTACCAACTCCCCATTGTCGATTTCAGCGTAGAAGCCATCTCCCCATACAAGGTCACAGGCTCCACCTTCACACCAGTCACAGCTCATTGCTCACCCCTCCATCGTGCCGCGCCATTTCCAGTTGTTCGCAAAACTGCAATTATAGCATTGTGTCTGGTCTGTTTTCCCTGCGCACCAGTTACAGTCCATATAGCCTTCGATTGAGGCAACCCGCAAGTCCTCCACAGCAGCATTCCGCTCCCGAGTAACGCGATCCAGTTTGGCTTGTAGCTTCTCCAGCTTATCCGCCGCCTCCGCACACGCATCCGCAAAATCCGCATCCAGCTTGTAGGCGACCAGCGATTGGCTGTACGCACGCAGACGCTTAACCAGTGTGTCGATGTGATCCATCATTGTCCTCCTTCAAACATAGTCCATCGGCGGAGCTGGGATCTCTGTACCGTCATTTGGTCTCCATAAATGGAGGCAGTACCCATAATTGTTGACATACTGGCTCCGAGGTGGGTGATACTGTACGACACACTCCTCCGGGTAGAAGAACATGTCCTTGATTGCGCACATCTCCTCCCAGGTCGGGCAGGTGAGTCTCCGCAGGCTTCCGGGTGATACGCTCACATGATCCCACCCGCCGCCATTGGATGCGATGATGAAAAATGATTTCCCGCCTATATAGACCTTAAAACAGCCGTTCCCGCCATTCCCAACTGTGCCGTAACTGAGTATTTCATGGTCTTTCATGCGGTATTTGTCCAGAGTATGTAAATCTTTCATCGCAATCCCTCCTTGACCACCGCATATTTTTTGTATCGCCCCTTGAGCACCTTGCAGATGATGCTGTAGGTCGAGTTTGGCGACCATCCCATCTGCCGCGCGACCTCCACAGCCGTGCCGGAGGCAAGCACCTCGTCCGTGCCGCCGTCGTAGACCGTGTAGTGCACCGTCCGTTTGTGCCGGTGCAGCCCGGCGGCTGGAAGGCCCATCTTTTTGCGCCACCAGAACACCTGCCTATCCGAGATGCCGATCTCCGCCGCGATCTCCTTGTCGTTGCGTCCCTCCCGGTTGAGTTCCCGGATGCGATGGAGCTGTTTGGTGGTGATCTGCTTACTCATGGGTACCGCCTTTCCGGTTCAGGGCAAGCACCCAATCATGTACGTTTTTCCAGGCCGTGCGCTCCACCTGTTCCCGGTCGTCCGTTCCGCCAGCGGAACGTAGCACATCGATGAAAGCGATTATCCCACTCCCAGCCTCCCGGATGCTCGCACGCCCCCAGGGCATCATTGTGCCAATAGCAGTTAGTACAGGTGCGCATGTACGCCTCGATACGGACGCAGTCTCCCATACTATGCTGTCCGAACCGCCGGAGCATCGCCAGCTTCCCGTCTCTTGGGAATGCAGGGAGTCCCGTCCTTATTACGCTTACTGCCAGCCTTCAGCCACCGCAGCCAGACGTCTAAGAAGCCCTTATGTCTCTTCCTCGGGCTGACCCGATTGGGGTTATCCGCACATGGATGCCGCTCGTTGTCATATCCATGGATCTGCCGCAGCTGATTGCCGTCCATCTCAATGGTGACATAGGGCATCCCAGGCCGATCACTGTGCCGAAGGAACAGGATGGTCAGCGTCCCATTGAGATGCCGCTCCGCATAACCGCCCACGCAGTGATTCAGAACCTTGCCCTCCCGCCGGATGGCCGCCCCTGTGGCCGGGAACACGACCTTCAGGCCGTCCAGTTCAAACTCATACTTGAGCCGGCGCTCCTTCATCGACACCTCCCGGCGCTCCTTCTCCTCCCGGGCCCGCTTGGCCGTCAGTTCCGCCGTGACCTTGTCGTGGGCCGCGCCCAGGTCCTCCGGCCACAGCACCTGACGGTGCTCCAGGCAATAGCCCATCTCATAGGCCGCATCCAGGTAATCCCGGTAGAGTTCAAACAAATCGCAGAAATATATCTCTGTGCTGTTGAAGAGCCGATCCAGGTATCCCAGGAACCGCCCCGGCTCCAGCCGGTACTTCCCCAAGAACCGGAGCACCGTCATGGCTGAGAGGTGGATCCCCCACAGGTTGCGAAAATCCTCACAGAAAGCCGGGTCCCAGGTCTCACCCCAGTGCTTTCGCACATAGTTCCGCACTGTCAGGGATTCCATGGCCGGATGGGCCCCCATGATCCAGGCCAGCTCCCGCCGGTTCACGCCGAAGGATTTCCTCGGGTCTGGCTCCTCCCAGCACATAGCGCCTGCGTTTTTCTTCCGGTCAAACACCAGATCCGAGACAGGTTCCCAGCAGCCCACCTTGGAGAGCATTTCCATTTGCCTGGGGTAAATAGAGTAGGCGGTGAGGTAGGATATCAGGCTATCAAACTTAGACGCATAGCCCCGTGCCCCACCTGGCCGGTACTGCCAGCGGTCGAAGAAACCGCAGTACCGAAAGAATGGGTGCCCTTCCAACGCCTCCCGGTTGAGGACGAAGTAGGGCTCATGGCGGTAGTAGGAGATGCAGCCCGATTTGAATGGCTCCTGCACCAGCTTCTTCCGGCACAGCTTCTCCCGCTCCCAGGTGATCACCGGCCTGTCCACCGTGCCCGGGAATTGGTGGTCTACCTGCATCACTTCACCCGAAGTGAAGTAATACCCACTGCAGCACCAGCATTCAGGCCGGGCGGTGAGGGCCGCCTCGTCCTCGTAGTCTTTGATGAGCTCCAGAGCATCGGCATAGATAGCGTCGTCCCTGGCGTGGAGGAGCAGGATCAGTTCCCGCCGGAACAGGGATTTCCGCTTCTTGGCCTTGGCAAGGTCGATCACCGTCACGTTGCAGCCACACCAGGGACAGATCCATGCCGTCTTGTGCTCCAGTCCGGCCATCAGTTCCCGGTGCTCCGACGTTTCTGTCCGGGGCAGATAGGACCGGTACTCCTTATGCCCGCAGCAGGAGGCGTACAGTTTTACCCCGCCCAGGCCTATCAGGCCCCCCTCTCGCCGGAAGAATAGATAGTGCGGGAACAGGTCGTTCATCCGAATGAGATCTTCCTCGGTGACGGTGGGCCAGTTGTCCAGGAGCTCCCGCTCCTGCTCTGTGTACTTCATGCTGCCCGCCCCCTCAGAAGAAGTCGGCCAGATCCAGCAGGATGCCTCGGTCCGGCTCGGTTGCCGCCGGTTCCATCTGGATGGCTATGGAGAAGTTGACCTTTGCCCCGTCGAAGTAGAAAGCCGCCGCCCGGCGGTAGGCCTCCAGATCGGAGATAGAACCTCCCACTCCCTTGGCCACAGCGGCCATGCAGTCCTTGAAGGAGCCGCCCTGGACCACCGCCTGGGCAAATTCCTCGTTCTGCCGACAGAACTCCAGCAGGGCACCCTGGACAGCGGACTTCATGGTGGACTCCTTCTGCCCGGTGACCTTGCCGTACTCGTCCCTCAAACGGCGCTCCGCCTGCTCGTACCATGCACTCAATCCGCACACCTCCCGATGGCCTCCGCCAGGGCCCGCAGGGCCTTTTCCATCCCCCGGGCGGCAGCAGGGTCCTCCCGGCCCCTGGCCTTGAGGAGCAGACCGTGGAGCTTGTTGGCCAGCTCCTGACACTGCAGAAACAGCACCTCGAACTGGGCCAGCTCCTTGTCCCCCGCCATGGCGGCCTTTTTCTCCGCCTTATCCCGCTCCTCCAGGGAGCGCTTCAAGATCTCCACCGAGGCCTCGGCCTGCTTCTGCTTTTCCCTGGCCCTGGCAGCCGCCTCTTTTGCCTTGTCCAGCTTTGCCTGCATCCCGGCAATGGCATCTGCCCGGGCCTTGTCCACGGCGGCATGATCCACCACCGTCTCCACGGCCACATCCACCGGACGAGCCTTCAGGTCGGCCAGTTCAGCCTCCAGCCGTGCAACGTCCTGCATGGCCTGCTCCAGGTCCTCCCTGGCCCCGGTCAGGCGGACATTGAGGAACTGCATGTCCTCCGCCATCTTGTCCCGGGCCTGCTCCGCCGCCCGCTGATCCGCAGCGGCGTGCTCGGCGGCGGCTCTGGCCTCGTCCCGCTCCTTGATGGCCTGCTCCAGCTGGCGGGCGCTCATCTCGATGACGTTGTTTTCCTCCATGAACTGCTCCCGCTCCTCCGGCGGCAAAGCCAAGAGCGTCAAGGCTTTGGAGGCTCCCAAATCGGCAAGCGTCTGCCGATTTGTCCACTCTCTTGCCAACCTCATAAAGTTTCGGGCAGTTCGTTCAGAGAATTCCACCCGCTCATTGAGCCAAGGTAGCCACTCCCCATGTTCCAGCAATTCCTTGGCCTCGATCAGACAGCGTCCGATCTGGAGGATGGACTCCCCGGCCCGCACTTTACAATCCAATATTTCTTGCGTGATGGTGCCGATATCACGCGGCTGTACGTGAGCAAGACTTACATCCATGGCGGCTGCAAGATCAGGTTTCGCATTCATATTCCCGCCTCCTTCTGCAAAATTTCTCCCCCGAAGTCCTCGGCCTCTGTATGCATCTGCGCATCCCACACCACAGCGGCCCGCATCACCTGATCGGCATATGCCCTGTCCCCGGTATCGCTCCCTGCATGGTAGGCGGTCAGCGCCGCGCTCAGGTCTCCGCAGCGCTCGATCAGGCCCCCGAGGTACTCCATGCCCGCCTCAATATTTTCGGCTGGTGTGAGGCCGCTTGGAAAATACCTTGGATTAAGCTGGGTAAGGCCGTAGCAGCCCGCCGGGCTAACCGCCTCCGGGTCAAACCGGGACTCCACGTAGATCAGCCCCAGCGCCACGTGGTACGGCACCCCATTGGCCTCTGCTGCCGTATGTAAGACATCCTGCAGCTCGTACTCCAGAGGCACGTCCGCCCGGAAGTACCCCTGCTCCTCCAGCGCGGCGGTGATCAGGGCGTCCTCGTCCGGGTCTTCGCCGCGTCTATCTCTGCATCGAACGCTATCATGAAGGAAATTGCCTTGTCCACTCTCTGTGCTGGACACTCGTTGTGTTCCCCGGCCAGTATGCTCCGCAGTACGCCATAGGCCCAGGGGTATCCAAGTGTCCCGGCCTCCGCCGCTGCCTGCGTCATATGCCGGTAATGATGTGGTTGCATCAGCTCCCGCCTCCTGTCTATTTGCCGGCAGCAGCATGCCGGCCAGCAAAACCAGAAATGCCGCCCATGTGATGACGGCTACCTTGAGCAGCTTGTCCATATTGTGCTCCTTATCGTACTTTGATCTTAAATGACTCACGGATTACGCCGTCGGCTAGGATGGCCTCAACCGTGAAATACCGGCGCTTGGGGTGTATGTATACCACCCGGCCCGTTACGCGGCCAGCCCTCTGCCGTACTTGCTGACTGTATTCCCGGGTGCTCTTGTCGCCCTCGAAGGCAGTCGGTGTCCAGGTATAGGCATCTCCGATTTGCACGTCCTGTCCTCCTTACGATGCGCCTTGCTGTGGCCAGGGATCACCTTCCGGCGGCGGATCTCCAAGTTTGACCTGTGTATACTCCGGCTGGGATCGCGTCTTTGGTGCCGGGGCATCATAGACGGATTCGCGGAAGGTCTGTGTGTTGCCGTCAAAGGTGAGATAGATCTGCCCCACCTCGCCCTCTTTGTTTTTGGCGATCTTAAGCACTCGGCGGCTGTCAGGCCGATCCGGGTCCTCCTTGTACAGCAGCATGATCACATCTGCATCCTGCTCAATCTGCCCGGACTCCCTTAGTGACGCCATGGTGGGCGCCTTGAGGCCGTCCCGTCCCTTATCCATCCGGGCGAGCTGGGAGAGCGGGAAAACCGCGATCCCCGTCGTTTGGGACATCTGGTGCAGACGGATGCTCACGTTTGTTACATCGTCGTAACGGCTGCGCTCCTGTGGTGCTGGGATCTGCTGCAGGTAGTCGATAAAGATGGCATCGTACCGGCGGCTCAGGGAAAATGCCTGGATATCCGCTACGGTCATGCCGGCTGCCTCGATCAACTCCAGCTCCGGCTTGATCAGCCGCTTGGATGCGATGGAAAGTGCCTGATAGTCCGATTCGGCCAACTCGCTGCGCTTGATTTTTGCAAAATTTATGCGCATGGCAGTCGCAATAAGCCGGTCATGCAGCTTTTTATAGCCCGTTTCCAGCGAGAAAAATCCGACACGCTTGCCCAAACTAGCCAGATGCCAGCCAAATGTGAGCGCAAGCGCCGTCTTTCCGGCGGAGGGATACCCGCCCAGCACGACCATATCGCCGCCCTCGACGAAGAGCCGGTCATTGAGCTTGTCCAGGGGCCAGGAGTAATACTCATGATGCTCACGATGGCGGGCGAAGAAATCCTGCAGGGCTGCCTCCATGGTGACATATTTGACGCCCGGCCTGTCTACCAGCTCCGAGGATGCCTTTGCGACATATCTCTGTGCATCCTCAAGGCTCCCTGCCGCCTGCATCCGGCCGCCCAGCTCCTGGAGGCGACACAGCCGAGCCTGCTCCCGCATGATCCTGACATGCTCCCATACGTTGGCCGCTGTTGAGGCCACGTCCATGGCCCACATGACATACGGACGCCAACCATCCTCGCCGCCTCCGCTCAGCTGGTTGACTACCGTGACGGGGTCTGTCGGCTGCCCGGCGAGAAACAGTTTTTTGAGCGCTTGGTAGACCATCCTGCACTTGGGTGTTATGAAATCGCGGTCCTCCACCTTGAGCGTCAGCTCACCCACGAGGCTCTCGTCGATCAGGGCCGCCCCCAGCACTGCAGCCTGGGCCAGCTCGACGTCTCCGCCGTTTACCATGTGGGCACCTCCTCACGCTCCTGCATGCGGCCGGAGACGGCTGGTGGCGCACCATCCCGCAGAGGGAAGATACCCTTCCAGCTGTTGGCCACCGACTGGCGGATCAGCAGGAGCTTGGCCTCACGGTCCCCTTTGGAGAGCCTGTCCAGCTCAGTCAGCAGCATGCGGATCGCCCGCCCCGAGTTGACGGCTTTCTTGGCCTCCCGCACCTCGATGTAGGCGGCCAGTGCATCGGCCAAGGCCCGGTCGCGGCCAACATAAGCATTGAGCAGCGCCCTGGCATCATCGGTCAGCTCATACTTTTTGGGCCGCGCCCCCTTCTGGGGGGCTATGGGGGGATTACTAGGTCTTTCTTTGATTAAGTCTTTATTTACTTGTGTCGGATTTTCCGTTGACGGCTCAGCCGTCGACGGAAAATCCGGCTGCGGTGCCGCTTCCTCCGCCGTGGCCGGGTTTTCCGCACACAGTGATATGCTCTCCTCGCGGAGGATGTAGATGCTCCCCGCAAACTTACCGTGCTCACCGTGGGACTGGCCCTCCATGATCAGGTATCCGGCCTCACGCAGCTCCTTAAGGGAGGTGCGGATGGCATCCCGGCCTGCGCCGGTGAACGCCGCCAAGCCCGATACGCTGAATTGCCAACTGCCCGGACGGGAGAGCATTACGGCAAACAATCCCTTGGTCTTGAGAGAGAGCCGCTTGTCCCGCAGCATCTCATTTTGGAGGACTGTGTAGCCTTGCCTCCGCTCCAGACGGATCACGCTCTCACTCACTCAACCTGCCCCCTTGCAAATTGGATCTGTATCTGCTATGATGGATGTGGTTTTGATGCGCGAACCAGAGCCCTTGTGTCCTGTGCCAGCAGGAGCAGGGGCTCGTCCTATTTTCCAGCAGCAGGCAGCCGGTTGCCCCGGGGCCTGCTTTTTTTGTAAGCACATGGTGGGTACCTCCTACCAAATTCCCTGGTCGATCATGGCCTGGGTAGCGATCTGGATGATCCGGCGCCGCGCCTCGGCCAATTCATCAGGGGTGACGTCCTTATGGATTGTGTAGCTCCAACCCGGCCCCTGGCTCTTTCCGGTCTTCACGTCGATGAAGTCCACGCAGGTTGCCTCATCCGCAAGGATCAGCTCCCCACCCATGCCCTGGTATTCGCACAGGCCCACATACCGGGTCGTGGTCATGGTATATTCTCGGCCACCGACCATGACATTTTTCTGCTCGACTGTCACATCTACCGCCAAGGCGCTCACCTCCCTTGCATCGTATTCAGCCGGCGGCGTGTCCTATGCGTGGCAGCCGGAGGCGTATCGGACCGCCATGGCGGCCTCGATGATCTCCTGCAGGTCGTGCTCAACGATCTGCCGGAACAGGGGCTGCTCGTCCTCGTCGATGCAGCCATCCGCCGCGATCGTCATCAGCTGCCGGTCCCGGTGGTTATCCGCAAAGGCGTAGACCCGGTTGAGCAGCTGGAGCACCGCCTCCGACAGCGGCAGTGCCTGCACCTCCGGCAGGATGCTCCTCGCCATCTCCGCGCTGGCCCGCAGGTGCTGGATGCCAAGCAGCTGGCTGTCGTAGGCGATGACCATGAGGTCTACCACCTCAACCGGCGGGACGCGGTCGCCGCTCTCATAGGCCCGCAAACTGGTCTCGGAGATCCCCAGCTTCTCGGCGGCGGATTCCTGGGTCAAACCCTTCGCCTGACGGGCGGTTTTGTAGATATTGCGCTCACATTGCGGCATGGTGTTTTCTCCTCTCCTGGGGTAAACTTATCTTAGGCGGGTTCGTCGATGGGCAGCAGCTCCACCGTCCCGTCGGATGACAGCGTTGCATAAAAAAGGTCGCCGTCACGGTCGGTGATGCGCATGGAGTTGCGCTCCATCGGCTCCACACGTGCCAGCTTCGTGCCCGGAAGCAGCAGCGATACGCTGCGCAGGAGTTCGACTTGTTCTGGCGTCATGATATTTCCTCCTCTCAGATCAGGATTGCTTCCACCCAGGACGGGAGCCGGAAGCACAAAAACAGCAGCAGGCCGAATATCAGACCGACGCGCAGATAACGCCCCCGGCACAGTTTGCGCTCTTCTCTGGTTTTCACTGGACGGACCTCCTTTCAGCTTGCTTCGGAATGGCCAGGCGGTTCCCGGTCATACAGCTCGTCGATGGTGCAGCCAAGTACTGTGGCCAGCCGGGGCAGCTTGTCGGCGCTTGGCAGTGCCGTTCCCTGCACCCATTTGGTAATGCAGGAAGGCGACACCCCCATGGCATCGGCCAGTTGGATGCGCTGGATGCCCCTCTGCTCCATCAGCTCACAGATTCTCACCACTTCACCCCCTTCTAAATTTGGTGTTGTTCGAGAGTGTTCGATGTGGTATTATAGATTTAACCGTAGGTGCAAAGATGGCTCTTTCCTATTGGCAGACCGGCACCCCAGACATACATGAATTGACGGGGTATCTTGCCGACTTTTCTGCCCGTCTCCACCGAGATGTCGCTTATTCTGCATCCCAGCGGGGTCGGCATCAGAGTGTCTAACCGCAAATCCCAGATCAAGGACTCGAATCGGCACGTCATGCTCATGGTGTAAAAACAACCCACCACCCCCTTCCGATTCCTTGGGTGTTGCTGCGCCCTGTTGTTTGCTGGTAGCTGTGACCTTGCCCTCATCCTCCCCCCGCGTGGGAGGATGAGGGCAGAATGGAGGTGAAGTCATGTCTGAGGTCAGACTAACAAAAGATGCTGACGCTTTAATCTGCGCTCTTTATAAGGAATACCTTCAAAGGCGCAAAGATGGGGAGCCGAAAGGTGGCGCAAAGTTCCTTGGCGGAGCAGAACACATTCAACAGACAATTGTCCCAAAATGGTCGCTTGGAGACACGGAAGAAACGTTGTGGGAACTGAACCGCGCTGGGCTGCTTGTTTGTCAACCTGCTGACGATACCGTTTACCTTGCATTTCTTGCAGACGAAGGAATCATTTACATGGAAAATCGATTTAAGTGCGGGCTTTCCGATGTATTGGGGTACATCGAAAAAATCAAATCAATTCTTCTGTGGTGACCTCCCAATCGTCTGCCATTAAGTCCTCTGCCTTCGGTTGCCATCTGGGGCCGGGTGCTCGTCCCTTTGCCCGCAAAATGCAGCATTCAGGCCAGTTTGTAGGCTTGATGTGCAGATGCCCTTTCCACGCTGTTCGGGTTATCAGGGCGTCGATTGCCATTGCCGCTGTTATTGCTTTCTGGATGTTCATCTATACTCACTTCCTCTCTAGTTGGCATCTGTTAACTGTTTTGATTGTCTGCGGCGGATGGGTTTACCTGTGGTTTAATCATAAGTCAATAAATTGCAGATTGTCAAGCCGTTATTCAATATTTTATAAATTTTGTGATTCTATACAATTCCACCGTCCTCATTTTGTAAAATTCGAGGTGTAGCTATGTCCACTCCAACTCGTATCTTTCATTTATTAGACGTTTTGGGCATTGAGCAAAGGGAATTTGCAGAGGCAATCGGGACAACTAATAAGGTTGTAAGTCAATGGAAGACAGGACGTCTACGTTCTTACACAAAATACTTGCGTGAAATTGTCGGTTATTTTGGTATCTCTCCCGATTATTTTCTAGGCAGAGGAGTATTCGAAAACTGGGATTTAATCATGAAATACCCTATTTCAGTCTTTGAAGAAATTAGAAGCATGCTACCACCCGGATTTATTGATTTTGGACTTGGGAAGGATACTGAGCTTATTCCTTGGCTGGACCGTCGTATGTGCTATGGTATTACTGGAAATGATGAGATTGATTTAATCAGATGGTTTTTTGCAAATGTTTCCAGAGTGGAACTTCAAAAAAAGGACAACATCCCAGAAATCTATTCAGCGGCGAAAGTCACCATCGAATTTAAGGACTCTATGCTTAAGCAAATTAACTTCCTAGACCAAAAGCCCCCCGACTCCTCCAGCAATAGCGCCCCTGCATCGGAGCAACAGCTTAAGGCAGCGTTTTGGGGCGGAGACAAGGATCTGTCCCAGGAGGATCTGGATGCAATGTGGGCCGACGTTAAAAATTTTGCGGCGTTTGTTGCCGAGAAAAAAAAGCGGGAGAAACAACAGGATGGCTGATCTCATTGATCTGTACGAGTATGCCGCCGAAAAGGGCATTGGCGTGTACTGGTATACCATGGAGATGGCAGAATCCCTCTCTTACATGGATGACGATGGGGATTGTTATATAGCAATGGACCCCTGGTTTATGGGCACGCTTCCAGAGGAAACCGTGAAGCTTGGCCATGAGCTGGGACATTGTGAGACCGGGAGCTTCTACAATCGCTGGGCGGCGTGTGACGTCCGGCAGAAGCACGAAAACCATGCCAACCGGTGGGCATACAAAAAGCTCGTCCCGGAGGACGAGCTGATGAGGGCCGTGGCCCAGGGCTGCCGTGAGCCGTGGGAGCTGGCCGACCATTTTGGTGTTACCGAGCCTTTCCTGCGGGATGCCGTGGCATACTACCGCATGCAGGCCGGGGCCTGATATATGCATTACCGACACACCAATTTGTGGAGAGAGGACGATGTAAATGAAGCGCTGCATTGCGATTGTGTTGGCTTGCTTCTCCTTTCCGCTTATATTACTTGGTTGCTCAAAAACAACATCACATGAGCCGATTGCATCACCTGTGATTGAATCCGCTCAAGTACCGTCTCCCACCCAGAATCAGAATGAAATTGCGCGGCAGACTGTTGTCGAGGCACTATCTGACTATTTCCCAGCAGATAATCTGGATGTCGCGAACCTGTCTGGAGTTACGACTGTTAATGCTTATTCGGACGAAATTACAGCCGAGGTATTAGCGGCCAAGGATTCTGCCTCCGCCCCAGATAACTGGTCAGAACTGAAGGATGCGCTGTGCACTACTGTCGCAGCGCTGCCGCTATTGCCCAATACCTCTAGTGCCATGCTCTATCTTATGGAATCAGCCGATGGAGAGATCTACCTTACCATCGCGGGTGACACTGTCCTCTATGATGCGATGGAGGCCAGAACGGAAAGCACCTACGGCCCTGGCTATATGACCCTTGAGATATTCAACAAAATCCAGATCGGGATGACTTATGAAGAGGTTGTTAACCTAGTCGGAACTCAAGGGACCGTCCTTTCCGATGTTGATGTGGGTGATCCATCTCTACGCACGACCATGTATTCGTGGGAGGGCAATGGACAACTTGGGGCGAATGCAAATGTGATGACCCAAGGCGGAAAGGTTGTCTCTAAAGCACAGTTTGGCCTCGAATAGGCAGGATCAAAATCAATGCCCAATTGCACCCCCGCATGTCTCAACTGAAAAGGTAATGCCGCCTCTGCGGAGGCGGCTCCTTAATACCCGGCAGATAGAACACTTGTAT
>URST01000009.1 GCA_900550585.1 uncultured Eubacteriales bacterium | reverse complement strand
TCTCCACCGCCGACTACGTCCATGTGGACGTGATGGACGGCCTGTTCGTGCCCAATATCTCCATCGGCATCCCCGTGGTGAAGTCCATCCGACCCACCACCTCCCTGCCGCTGGACGTACACCTGATGATCGACCGTCCCGTCCGCTATGTGGACCAGTTCTGCGATGCCGGCGGCGACCTCATCACCTGCCATGTGGAGGCGGACACGGAGGAGAACATCCTCGCCGCCATCGACCGGATCCACGCCAAGGGCAAGAAAGCCGGCGTGGTGGTAAAGCCCAGGACCCCTGCCAGTGCCGTGCTGCCCTTCATCGACAAGGTGGAGCTGATCCTGGTCATGACGGTGGAGCCGGGCTTCGGCGGCCAGAAATTCATGGCCGACATGATGCCCAAGGTACAGACCATCCGGGGCTACATCGACGCCATGAATCCCGCCTGCGAGCTGGAGGTGGACGGCGGCGTGGACACCCAGACCTGCAAGCTCTGCATCGCCGCCGGCGCCAACGTGCTGGTGGCCGGCTCCGCCGTGTACAAGGCCGCCGACATCCCCGCCACCATCGCCGCACTGAGAGGTTGAACGCCATGGAATACTTCCCCGCCCCACTGGAAAAGCTGGTGGAACAGTTTGCCCGGCTGCCCGGCGTGGGCTACAAGTCCGCCCAGCGTCTGGCCTTCCATGTCCTGAGCCTGCCCGCCGAGGAGGCCCAGGCCTTCGCCGACGCCATCACCGACGCCAAGCGCAGCGTGACGCTGTGCCCCGCCTGCCAGAACCTGACCGCCGGCGGCCTGTGTCCCATCTGCGCCGACCCCAGGCGGGACGACGCCACCATCTGCGTGGTGGCCGACCCTCGGGATGTCATCGCCATCGAGCGCAGCCGGGAATACCGCGGCCGCTACCACGTCCTCCACGGCGTGCTGTCCCCCATGAACCATGTTGGCCCTGACGACCTGCATATCAGATCCCTGCTGGACCGGGTGGCCCAGGGCGGCATCACCGAGGTCATCATGGCCACCAACCCCGACACCGAGGGCGAGGCCACGGCCCTGTACATCGCCCGGCTGCTGAAGCCCTTCGGCGTGAAGGTCACGCGGCTGGCCTACGGCATCCCCGTAGGCGGCCACCTGGAATTTGCCGACGACGCCACGCTGATGCGGGCACTGGAAGGGCGGCGGGAGCTGTGAAACGTCTCGTCTGTCTGCTGCTGGCCTGCCTGACGGCGCTGGCCCTTGCCGCCTGCGGGGCGCAGAAGCCGCAGGAGGTTGCCCTGTTCGCCATGGACACCTACATGACCCTCTCCGCCTACGGCGACAACGCCGGAGAAGCGCTGACCGCCGCCTCCCAGGAGATCAACCGGCTGGAGGCCACCCTCTCCCGCACCATCGACACCAGCGACATCAGCCGTCTCAACGCCGGCGAAGCCGTATCGGTGCAGCAGGAGACGCGGGAGCTGCTGCTGCGCGCGCTGGCTCTCGCCGACGAGACAGGCGGCACCTTTGATGTGACCGTGGCCCCGCTGGTGACCCTGTGGGGCATCACCTCCGACGCGCCCCACGTCCCCACCCAGGAGGAGATCGACGCCCTGCTGCCGCTGGTTGGCGGCTCCCATGTCCACATGGACACCGAAGTGACGCTGGACGAGGGCTGCGCCGTGGATCTGGGCGGCATTGCCAAGGGCTACGCCTCCGGACAGGTGGCCCACATCCTCCGCGCCTATGACATCTCCTCCGCCGTGGTGTCTCTGGGCGGCAACGTCTATGTCTGCGGCAGTAAGCCCGACGGCACGCCGTGGAACGTGGGCATTCAGGACCCTGCCGCCAGCGGCTATGCCGCCATGGTGGCCCTTACCGACTGCTTCGCCGTCACCTCCGGCGGCTACCAGCGCTACTTCGAGGCGGAGGACGGCACGGTATACCAGCACATCCTTGACCCCCGCACCGGACGCCCCGCCGACAGCGACCTGCTGTCCGTCACCGTTATCTCCGATGACGGCACGGCGGCGGACGCCTATTCCACCGCGCTCTACGTCATGGGTGAGCAGGAGGCCGTGTCCTTCTGGCGCGCCCACGGCGGCTTCGATCTGATCCTCATCACCGCCGACGGCCGTCTGCTGTACACCCCCGGCCTGTCGGACGCCATCACCGCCCCGGAGGACTGCGCCTATGACTTCCAACCCATCGCCGCCTGAGCTGAAATTCAACCGCCGGGACGCGCTGGTGGCGGCGGCGGTGCTGCTGCTGGCCGTCGTCTCCGCGCTGTGGTTCTACCTGCCCAAGACCGGGAGCGGCGACCAGCTGACGCTGGTCGTCACCGTAGGCGGGCAGGAGCAGTCCCGCACACCGGTGACACAGCTGCCGGACGGGCCCATCCGCATCGAGGGCCGCGGCGGCTATACGCTGACCCTCTCCCCGTCGTACAGCGACCTGCCCTTCAGCCCGGAATGGAGCGTCCGCGTCTCCGACTCCGACTGTCCGGGACAGGACTGCGTCCACACCGGCGCCATCTCCCGGGCGGGACAGTCCATCGTGTGCCTGCCGGCGCAGGTGGTCGTCTCGCTGGTGGGTGCCGCGTCCGACGTGGACGCGGTGCTGGGTTAGGAGGTGCGCCATGAAATTGAACGCACGCTCCATCGCCCTGTGCGCCGTGCTGACGGCGCTGGCGCTGGGCCTGAGCACACTGGAGAACCTGTTTCCCGTGACGCTGGTGGTGCCCCTGCCCGGTGTGAAGCTTGGCCTTGCCAACATCGTCACCGTGTTCGCCCTGTATGAGCTGGGCGCCGTGCCCGCCCTCACCATCCTGACGGCCCGGTGCCTGCTGGGCGGCCTGTTCGCCGGCAACCTGTCGGCTCTGCTGTTCAGTCTGCTGGGCGGCATCACCGCCATGCTGGTGATGATCGTCCTGCGCCGCTGCCGGGGTCTCTCCGTCTACGGCGTATCCATCGGCGGCGCCGCCGCCCACAACATCGGCCAGATGGCCGCCGCCTGCATCACCCTGGGCAATACCATGGTGCTGGGCTACCTGCCGTTCCTGCTGGCCGTTTCCCTGGTCACCGGCACACTCACCGGCTTTGTGGCCGGTCTGCTGTTCCGCGCCATGCGCAATATCCACCTATCTCATTGAGGAGGTCTACCTATGGACAAGAAAGACAAGATCATTCTCCAGCAGCTGGACGTGATCCGCTCCATGACGGAAAACAGCATGAAGCGCATGAACAGCGACTTCTGGGGCACGCCCTTCGAAAACGTCACCGGCGACGCCCCCAAGTCCCCCGCCGCGCCTGCCGCCCCCGCCGGCAGCCAGCCGGAGAAGAAAGCGCCCCCCACCGCCACCGCCAAGCCCGGCGATGAAAAGCCCGCCGAGGAGGAGCTGCCGCCTCCGGAGAAGATGGAGGATCTGCTGGCGGAGCTGGACAGCTACATCGGTCTGGGCGTGGTGAAGGAGGAAGTCCACAACCTCATCAACATGGTGCAGGTCTACAAGCTGCGCGAGCAGCACGACCTGCCCACCACCGACATGTCCCTGCACATGGTGTTCACCGGCAACCCCGGCACCGGCAAGACCATGATGGCCCGGATGATGGCCCGCATCTACCGCAGTCTCGGCATCCTGTCCAAGGGCCAGCTGGTGGAGGTGGACCGCAGCGGTCTGGTGGCCGGCTATGTGGGCCAGACGGCTCTCAAGACCCAGAAGGTCATTGAAAAAGCCATGGGCGGCGTGCTGTTCGTGGACGAGGCCTACGCCCTCAACGGCCGCAGCGAAAACGACTTCGGGCAGGAGGCCATCGACACCCTGCTGAAGGCCATGGAGGATCACCGGGACGATCTGGTGGTCATCGTGGCGGGCTACACCGACCTGATGGACAGGTTCATCCACTCCAATCCCGGCCTTGAGTCCCGCTTCAACCGCTTTTTGCTGTTCGAGGACTACTCGCTGGATGAGCTGATGGCCATTTTCAAGATGCGCTGCGGCAAGGGCTACATCCTGTCGCCGGAGGCGGAGCCGCTGGTGCGGGACTACATCGCCGAGGAGAGCGCCGACGGCGACGGCTTCGGCAATGCCCGGGGCGTCCGGAACATCTTCGAGCATATTCTGGTGGCCCAAAACAACCGTCTCGCCAAGCTGGAGACGGTGACCCGCGACGACCTGATGACCCTCACCGCCGACGACGTGCTCCACGCCCGCGGCAAGCTTGATGAGTAAAATACAGGCATAACGGAAAAAGACACGCTCCCGCGTGTCTTTTTTTATCCAAAATCGTGCCGCCCGCCGCCATCGCTGCCCAACTCCTCAAAAACGCAGACGACCGCTTCTATCTTCCGGAAGCATTCCGCGTCAGACAACGTCTCATCCGCAAGGATCGCCCGGATTTTTTCCAATGCCTTGTAGCTGTCACTCTCCACGATTTCCTTTGCCGCCTGCGGGTCTATTCTCAATGCGCCGATATTTTCCGCGAGGATTTGTTGATATAACTCCATTTTCTCACCTCTCGCTTCCATTTTACCATCAAATGATAGTCAAATCAATACTATTTTTTGATAGTACATATAATGCTCTTGAGGTGAGCATTTTGTACATTTCGAGACTCCGCGACCTGCGTGAAGACCATGACCTGCCTCAAAAGCAGGTGGCCGCGCTGCTCGGCATCGACCAGCGGGTATACAGCAACTACGAGTTGGGCAAACGGACACTCCCTTTGCCGCATCTTGTCACGCTGGCAGATTACTATCATGTATCCACCGACTACCTCCTTGGCCGCACGGACGATCCGCGGCCTTATCCCGCACCCAGGCGAAAATAATGTGCTTTCTGTAAAAGGAGTCCCGCGCCGGCCGGCGCGGGACTCCTTTTATCACGTTTTCAGTCGCCCACACCTGTGTGGATGACCTTGCCCATGTTCCACAGCAGCGCCACACGCCGCGCGGCCTCCAGCCGCTCCCCCGGCGTGCGGTACTCCGCGTGAGCCGTCTCCGCGCCGCAGTCCATGCAGCCCACGGAAACGCTCCAGCCCTGCTCGTCCTGCATGACGCCGGCGCCCCGGCAGATGGGGCACTCCTCCAGCTCGATCTCAAAAATAGGGTCCATATCCATTCTCCTTATACTTTTTCATAGGCCACCCGCGGTGTGCCGTCCGCCACACGGATGACGCCGCAGTACACGAAGCCCGCCTTCTCCATGCAGTGCCGCATGGTCAGATTGTCCGCGTGGGTGTCCGCCCGCAGATGGGGGCACTGCCGCGCCGCCCACGCCGCCGTCTCCGCGAACACGCCCCGATGGGTACCGTCGCTGCCCAGCCGGTGGATGGTGCCGTAGGGACTGCCGTCCCGCCACGCCCCCTCGATATGGCCGTAGGTGGGGTCGTCGCCGATAATGAACGCAAACACGGCATACACGCCGTCCCCGTCCTCCATGACATACAGGACGCCGTCCCGGATATCCTGCCGCAGCAGCGGCTCGGAGGGGTAGCCGTTCACCCACTGGACGGCGTTGCCGTTTGCCCGCATGTACCGCCGCGCCGTGTCGTAGATGGCCATGACGCTGGGCAGGTCCTGTACCGTTGCCGCCCGTACCATCAGTTTTTCAGGCTCTGGAGCGGCGCGGGGATGCGTCCGCCCCGGGCGATGAAATCGGCGCTGGACGCCTCGTGCACCGGCATCACCGGCGCGCTGCCCAGCAGGCCGCCCATCTCCACCATATCGCCCACATCGGCGCCCTCCACGGGGATGATGCGCACAGCGGTGGTCTTGCTGTTCACCATGCCCACCGCCGCCTCGTCGGCGATGATGGCCGCGATGGTCTCGGCACTGGTGCTGCCGGGCACGGCGATCATGTCCAGCCCCACGGAGCACACGCAGGTCATGGCCTCCAGCTTGTCGATGGTCAGTGTGCCGTCCAGCGCGGCGGCGATCATGCCCTCATCCTCCGACACGGGGATGAATGCGCCGGACAGGCCGCCCACATGGCCGGACGCCATAACGCCGCCCTTCTTCACCGCGTCGTTCAGCAGCGCCAGCGCCGCCGTGGTGCCGTGGGTGCCGCAGACGGCAAGGCCCATCTCCTCCAGAATGCGGGCCACGCTGTCCCCCACCGCCGGGGTGGGCGCCAGCGACAGGTCCACGATGCCGAAGGGCGTTTCCAGCCGTTTGGAGGCCTCCGCCGCCACCATCTGCCCCATGCGGGTGATCTGGAACGCCGTTTTCTTGATGGTCTCCGCCACCACGTCGAAGGGCTGTCCCTTGCAGGACTGCAAAGCGTGGTACACCACGCCGGGGCCGGACACGCCCACATTGATGACGCTGTCCGCCTCGCCCACGCCGTGGAACGCCCCGGCCATGAAGGGGTTGTCCTCCACGGCGTTGCAGAACACCACCAGCTTGGCGCAGCCCAGACCGTCCTGCGCCCGGGTCAGATGTGCCGTCTCCTTGATGATGCGGCCCATGCGGGCCACGGCGTCCATGTTGATGCCCGCTTTGGTGCTGCCCACGTTGACGCTGGAGCACACCAGCTCCGTCTGGGCCAGCGCCTGGGGGATGGACCGCAGCAGCAGCTCGTCCCCCTTGGCAAAGCCCTTCTGCACCAAGGCGGAGTACCCGCCGATGAAGTTGACGCCGCAGGTGTGGGCCGCCCGGTCCAGCGTCAGGGCGAAGGGCACATAGTCCCCGGTATCGCAGCCGCCGGCCACCAGCGCCATGGGCGTCACGGAGATGCGCTTGTTGACGATGGGGATACCGAACTCGCTTTCGATATCCTCGCCGGTGCGCACCAGCTTCTCCGCCCGGCGGCAGATCTTGTCGTAAATTTTGTCGCAGCAGCGGCCCGCGTCCTCACTGACACAGTCCAGCAGGGAGATGCCCATGGTGATGGTGCGGATGTCCAGATGCTGCTTGTCGATCATGTCGATGGTGTCAAAGATATTCTGTAGATTCAGCATGGCGCATCCCTCTTACAGCTTGTGCATGGCGTCGAAGATGTCCTCCCGCTGGATGCGGATGGACAGCCCCCGTCCCTCGCCGTACTCCCGCAGGGCGGCGCGCAGCTTGTCGAATGGCTCCTGACACAGCGTCAGATCCACCACCATCATCATGGTGAAGTAGCCCTCCATAATGGTCTGGCTGATGTCCAGCACGTTGATCTGGTACGCCGCCAGCGTGTTGCACACCCCGGCGATGATGCCCACCTGATCCTTTCCCACCACTGTCACGATGGCTTTCATATCGGTCACTCCTTTTTGGAAAAAATTACTCCATCTCGTCCAGCGTCAGCTGGAACGAGCCTAAAAACTGCTCCCGGAAATACCGCAGCTCCGGCAGATCGTAGCCGTCCAGCGCCTCCGCCGTCTGCCGCGCCGCCTGCCGGAACTCCTCGTTGCCGGCCTTCAGCTCCTCCAGACACTTGATGTGGGCGCTGAGCTTGTCCGCCGCCTTCACCAGCTCCTCCACCTCCGGATCGGCGGGGCACAGGATGTCCTCATAGACGGGGCGCAGCGCCTCCGGCAGCATGGCCAGCAGCTTCTGGTCCGCCACCTCCTCCACCTTGCGGTAGGCCTCCCGTATCTCCGGATTGAAGTACTTGATGGGGGTGGGCATGTCGCCGGTGAGTATCTCCCCGGCGTCGTGGTACAGCGCCGCCGCGGCCACGGCCCCGGCGTCCACCTGTCCGTCGAAGAACTCGTTTCGTATCACCGCCAGCGCGTGGGCCAGCACCGCCACCTGATGGCTGTGCTCCTGGATGTTCTCCCGGACGCTGTTGCGCATCAGTGCCCAGCGCTCGATGTAGCGCATGCGGTCGATATAGGCAAAAAAGTGGTTCACGGCAGTACCTCCCCCGTCAGCAGCTCACCGTCCACACCGGTGATCCTCACGTTTTTCACGATGTTGTGCAGGCCCTCGCCCGCCGCGGCCACCTCCATATAGTTGGGTGCGTGGCCGGTATAGCGTCCGTCCCTGGGCTGCTCGAACAGCACCGGGTACACCCGGCCCACGCAGCCCTCCAGATACGCCCGGTGCATCCGCTCCGCCGCCTCCGCGGCCCGGGCGGCCCGGGCCTCCTTCACCGCCGGCGGCACCTGCTCCATGGCTGCCGCCTTTGTGCCGGGGCGGATGGAGTAGGGGAAGATGTGCATGGCCGCGAAGCCGCATTCCTCGATAAACGCCAGCGTCTGGGCGAACTCCTCCTCCGTCTCCTCCGGGAACCCGCAGATAAGATCGGTGGTGACGGCGGGCCGGTCGAAGTACCGGTGCAGCAGCGCCACCGACTGCCGGAACCGGGCCGTGTCGTACTTCCGGTTCATCCTCCGCAGCGTGGCATCGCAGCCGGACTGCAGGGACAGGTGGAAGTGGGGGCACAGATTGGGCAGCGCGGCGGCCCGGCGGCAGAAGTCCTCCGTGATGGTGCGCGGCTCCAGACTGCCCAGCCGCAGCCGCATGTCCCCCGCCGCGGCGGACACCGCCTCCAGCAGGTCGATGAACGTCTCGCCGTTTTTCAGGTCGTGGCCCCAGCTGGAGATCTCGATGCCGGTGAACACCAGCTCCCGGTAGCCCTCCCGCCGCAGCTGCTCCGTCTGGGCCGCGGCCTCCGCCTTGGGCAGGGAGCGCACCGGTCCCCGTGCATAGGGAATGATGCAGTAGGTGCAGAAGTTGACGCAGCCGTCCTCCACCTTCAGCATGGCGCGGGTGCGCTCGGCCATGCCGCCGGCGGGCAGTACCTCGAACGTCCGCCGCTTCAGGGCGTCGTCCAGCAGCGTCACCTGCTTCTCCCGCGTCACCTGCTCCAGCAGGTCCAGAAACGCCATGCGGTCGCCGGTGCCGGCGATGAGATCCACGTCCAGCCCCGCCGCCTCCGCCGCATGGGTCTGCACATAGCAGCCGCAGGCGGCCACCACCGCGTCCGGGTTCAGCTTCCGGCACCGCCGGATCATCTGCCGCGACTTTTTATCGCTGACGGCGGTGACGGAGCATGTATTGACGATATAGACGTCCGCCCGCTGGTCAAAGGGCACCAGCGTGTGGCCCCGGCGCACCAGCTCCTGCTCCATGGCCTGCGTTTCGTATTGATTGACCTTACAGCCTAATGTGTAAATCGCTGCCAGCATGGGATTCTCCTTGCACTTTCCGTCGAATGTCGGTATAATATACGGTAACGCTTTATTATACTGGATACTTCCGCCGGTGGCAAGTCCTCCGGCCTATGAAATTGAGAGGTTTTTCCCATGATCTATCTGGATAATGCCGCCACCACGCCGGTGCCCGCCGCCGTGGCGGACGCCATGTACGATGTGCTGACCCATCACTTCGGCAACCCCTCCTCCCAGTACCCCGCCGGGCAGGAGATGAAAAAGGCCGTGGAGGGCTGGCGCGCCGTGATCGCCGGCGCGCTGCACTGCCCCCTGGAGCGCCTGTACTTCACCTCCTGCGGCACCGAGTCGGACAACTGGGCCATCGAGGCCGCCGTCTGGCAGGGCCGCCACACCGGCAGGCACATCATCACCACCGCCGTGGAGCACAGCGCCATTCTGGAGCCCTGCCGCTGGCTGCAGCAGCAGGGCTATGAGGTCACATACCTCAGGCCCGACCGCACCGGACACGTCACCGTGGAGCAGGTGGCCGGTGCCCTGCGGGACGACACGGTGCTGGTGTCCATGATGCTGGTGAACAACGAGACGGGCTGCGTGTTCCCGGTGGAGGAGACGGCCCGGCTCCTGCGGGAGCGGAGATCCCGCGCCCTGCTGCACTGCGACGCGGTACAGGGCTTTCTCAAGGTGCCCTGCGACCCGGAGGCGTGGGGCGTGGACATGATGAGTCTGTCCGCCCACAAGCTGGGCGGCCCCAAGGGCGTGGGCGCCCTGTATATCTCGGAGCGCTTCCGCAATGTGCGGCCCCTGCTGCCCGGCGGCGGGCAGGAGCGGGGCCTGCGCTCCGGCACGGAGGCCACCGCCCAGATCGCCGGCTTCGCCAAGGCGGTGGAGCTGCGCCTGACGGACTATGACGCCAAGCTCGCCCACATGGCCGCTCTCCGGGACTACTGCCGGGAAAAGCTGCTGACCATCCCCGGCATGGTGCCGGTGGCGTCCGGCACGGCTCCTCACATTCTGGCCGTGTCGCTGGCAGGCTACCCCAGCGCCAACATCGTCACCGACCTGGGGGCGCAGGGCATCTGCATCTCCGCCGGCTCCGCCTGCCACCAGGGCAAGGCCAGCCACGTCGTGTCGGCGCTGGGTCTTGACAAGCGCACCGCCGCCGGCGTCATCCGCATCTCCTTCTCCCCCGACAACACCACATCGGACGTGGACGCCCTGTATGACGCGCTGAAAGCCCATCAGGCCGCCCGTTTCCCCATGCTGTAAGAGGTACATCACTATGCTGAAAGCACTCCGCCGCGACAGGAGCTTTTACCGCTACCTGGCGCGGCTCACCGCCCCCATCGCCCTGCAGAACCTCATCACGTTCTCCCTGGGGCTTATCGACACCCTGATGGTCAGCCAGCTCGGCAACAAGGAGATGGCTGCCGTCACCACCGCCAACGTGCCGGTGTTCCTGCTGATCTCCATTGTGTTCGGCGTCCAGTCCGGTGTGGGCATCCTCATCAGCCAGTACTGGGGCAAAAAAGAGCTGGAGAACATCAGCCGCGCCATGGGCGTAGCCGCCTATCTGGGCGTGGGCATCGCCGCCGTACTGGCCGCCGCGTTCTTCCTCTGGCCCGTGGAGATCATGGACCTGCTCAGCAACAAGCACGAGCTGTCGCTGCTGGGCGCGCCGTACCTGCGGGTCATCGGCTTCTCCTATGTGTTCAACATGCTGTCGTCCATCTATGTCAGCGCCCAGCGCAGCGTGGAGAACTCCTCCTTCGGCATGAAGCTGTTCGGCATGTCCACCGTCATCAACACCGGCATGAACTACCTGCTGATCTTCGGCAAGGCGGGCTTTCCCATGCTGGGCGTGGAGGGCGCCGCCGTGGCCACACTGCTCAGCCGCGTGGCGGAGTTCGCCGTGTGCCTGTTCTGCGCCCTGCGCAGCAAGGCCATGCCGCTGCACCTGAAGGCCTTCTTCCGTCCGGGCTGGGAGATGTGCCGCCGCTTCATCAAGTACTCCTCCCCCGTGCTGCTCAACGAGATCGCGTGGGGTCTCGGCAACAGCATGCTCACCGTGATCCTGGGCTACACCGCCATCTCCGTGGAGTATCTGGCGGCCTACGCCGTCATGGGCAACCTGAACCGCCTGTTCCTGGTGGTGTGCTTCGGTCTGGGCGCCGCCACCGCCGTCATCGTGGGCAAAGCCATCGGCGAGGGCCGGAGCCACAGGGAGGTGCTGGACCTGAGCCACACCCTGCTGTGGGTCACCATTCTGGTGGGTGCCGCGCTGGCTGTCATCGCACTGACGCTGGTGCCGCTGCTGTTCCAGCCCATCGTATTCCCGCTGTTCGAGCTATACGGCCAGACGGCGCAGATCGCCGCGGCGCTGGCTGTCACCGGCTTCGCCTCCATCCCCCTCCACGCCTACTCCATCACCGCCGTCACCGGCGTGCTCCGCGCCGGCGGCGATGTGTTCTGCTCCGCCGCGCTGGATATCGGTCCCCAGTGGCTGCTGGCCCTGCCCCTGACGGCGCTGCTGGCGCTGGTGCTGGACGCCTCCTACTGGTGGGTCGCCGCCGCCATTCAGGCGGAATCCCTGCTGAAGTGCCCCCTGTGCTGGTTCCGCATCCGCAAGGGCAGATGGATCCACGACGTGACGCTGCCGGAGGTGCGCGGCCTATGACCAGCCTGTTCACCTGCCCCCTGTGCGGCGCGCCCCTGCAGCGCGGCGACAGCGCCTATCGCTGCCCCGCCGGCCACAGCTTCGACATCGCCCGGGAGGGTCACACCTACCTGCTCCCGGTGAACCAGAAGCATTCCAAGGCTCCCGGCGACGACAAGGCCATGGCTGCCGCCCGCAGCGCCTTCCTCTCCAAGGGCTACTACGCCCCGCTGTGCGATGCGTTATGTCAACTTTCTGTCTCCCTGACCGGCCCTGCCCCGGCGGTGCTGGACAGCGGCTGCGGCGAGGGATACTACACCGCCGCCATTTATCAGGCCCTGTGCGCCGCCGGAAAGACGCCCCGCGCGGCGGGCACGGACATCTCCAAATTCATTCTGCGGCTGGCGGCCCGGCGGGAGAAAAACGTGGAGTTCGCCGTAGCCTCCTCCTATCACCTGCCGGTGGCGGACAGCAGCATCGACCTGCTGCTCAACTGCTTTTCCCCTCTGGCCATCGAGGAATTCCGCCGCGTGCTCCGTCCGGAGGGACACTTTCTCTACGTCGTCCCCTCCGCCATGCACCTGTGGGAGATGAAGCAGGTGCTCTACGACCGCCCCTACCCCAACGAGGTGAAGGAGACGCCCTACGACGGTTTCCGCTACGTCACCATCCGCCATGTGGAGGACACCATCCATCTGGACAGTGCCGCCGATATCCAGGCGCTGTTCGGCATGACCCCCTACTGCTGGAAAACGCCGAAAAGCGGCGTTGAGAGATTATGTAAACTTGACGCGCTGGACTGCCGCATCGCCTTTGACATCCATGTATTCCAACGAGAAAGCAGGTGAAGCTATGGAAGATACCGCTGTACGCCCCCGCCGTTCCCGCCGCAGAAGGCGTCGCCGCCGGCTGCTGCCGCTGGTGATCCTGCTGGCCGTGCTGGCCGTCGCCGTCCCCGTGATCCTGAGCCTTCTGCCCCGCCAGCCCCGGGTCACAGAGGAGCCTGACCCCCATGCAGGGCAGGTCTATGTCAACGACGGCGCCAACATGGTCTGGCTGACGCCCCACGAAAACCTGCCGCTGAACCCCTTCACCGCCGACGATTTCACCCGGGACGAGGACGGCTCCCTCCGCTACACCGGCATGACCGGCACCGTCCGCCTGGGCGTGGACGTGTCCGACTATCAGTCCGGTGTGGACTGGCAGAAGCTGGCCGCACAGGGCGTGGATTTCGCCATTCTCCGCATCGGCTACACCGGCTATACCAAAGGCTCCCTCCGGACGGACAGCGCCTTTGCCAGCCATCTGCAGGGCGCCCGGGACGCCGGCATCGACGTGGGCGTGTACTACTTCTCCCAGGCCGTTACGGTGCAAGAGGCCGCCGCCGAAGCCGCCCATGTGCTGCGCCTGCTGAACGGCCGGCAGCTGGATCTGCCTGTCTATTTTGACTGGGAGCCGGTGTTTGCCGACGATTCCCGTACCAGGGGCAACGACAATGCGCACCTGACGGAGTGCGCCGCCGCGTTCTGCGATGTGGTGGAGTCCGCCGGGTACAACGCCGGCATCTACCTCAACCGCCAGCAGGGCTATTACCGCTACGACCTGAGCCGCCTGTCGGACTACGCCCTGTGGGTGGCGGACTACAACGACTATCCGGATTTCTACTACGCCTTCGACATGTGGCAGTACAGCGACAGCGGCGCGCTGGACGGCATGCCCACCCAGGCGGACCTGAATCTCCTGTTCGTTCCCTCCCCCCGCGCCTGACCGCACAAAAAGCAGCCTGTCCACAGTGGACAGGCTGCTTTTTCATCGGAATAACTTCCCGCATACCCAGTTGGTGAACGGCGCCGCCGCGAACATGTTCCAGAAAAACGCCATGGGCAGGTTCTTCAGCAGCGTGCCGAACCATTTCACCGGCACCTGCGCCAGCGGTACGCCGCCCATGATGACGGTGAAGATCACCGTGGCCGCCAGACACATGGACGGGCACATGACCATCACCGTCCCCGCCTGCCGCATCAGCCGGCAGAAGAAGGGGTTGTCTCTGGCCGGGTCACAGACCCTCGCGGCCAGCTTCGCCCCCAGCCGGTTGCCCCACAGGCTGGAGATGACCATGACCAGCGCCCCCATGAACGCCGCCTCCGCCAGTGCTTTGCCCACCACGGCGTAGGTCAGGTTGGTAAAGCCGCCGGGCTGCAGATGGACGCCCTGCTGGATGGCGTTGTTGTAGATCTCCATGCCGATGGCCATGCTGTACGACATGATGAGTCCGAAAATGATCCCCTGTGCTTTGTTCTTTGGCATTGTGATTTTCCTCCATAAAAATAAAAAGCGCACCGCCGCAAGGCGATACGCTTCGCAGGCACCTTCGTGCGCTACGCGTCTTTGATTTTTTACCACACTGCAGGCGAAATGTCAAGGGCCCGGCAACGTAACGCATGCGTTATGTCAATGTCTGTGCCATAGCAGTCCCTCCACATAAACCGCCCGCACCTGCGGCGCTCGGATCGCTCCCTCCGGGGGCCCCATTTCTTTCAACAGCGACAAGGGACATTCCGCACCCCCGGCGCGGGTCACTTTTGCTCTCGGCGGCAAAAGTGACCAAAAACGCCGTTCAAACCTGCGGTTTGAAAATCCGCCCGCGCCCCGCACACTGTGCTTCGCTGCTCTGCGTCCCGCACGGACACGGCAGGGCAAAAACCACCCGAAATGTGGCATTGACCTGCGTCTATCCCCGCTGCCGCTAAACGTGCAAAATATAGAACGGCATTCTTCTACATTTCAGAGTAAAAGCGGCAGCGCGCAGAGAAATACGTCGATTCAACATTTCGGACGAATCAGAACGCACCGGCAAACGGCGGAAGGAAATCCAAAAACCATGGGTTTTTGGCGGCGTTCTTTCCCCCATTTCTTTCGCTGCTGAAAGAAATGGGGCCCCCGGGGGGATTGAGCCGAGCGCCGCCGGTGGCGGATGCAGCGAGGTCAGCGAGTGGCAAATTTTGGGCACCGCAACAGTGACAGTGACCCGCGCGGAGCACGGCACGCCGCGGAGCATTCCCCGCCCCTATTTCTCCCCCAGCACGCTCTCCCGCCAGAACCGCCGCACCGGCTCATACAACACCGTGCCCACGAACCCGGCGACGGTCATGCCGTACACCAGCAGCGTCAGCCACGTCAGGTTATACCGCTCGTTCAGATAGTACAGCGCCGTTGCCGCCTGAGCATAGATTTGTCCGCCGCCGTAGGCTCCCTGTCCCATCGCCACGCTGCCCCATATCCGCAGACCGATCTGCGCCAGCACCGCCGCAAGGAGGACCACCAGCCACACCCGCCGCATGACAGGCCACTTCTTCCCCGCCGGAGCTGCCGTCATTGGTGTGGACGCCGCTCCGCCCTCCGTCAGCAGCAGATAGTCCGTGCTGACGCCGAACAGCCGGCTCAGCGCGATGACGTTCTCCGTATCCGGTACCGCGCCGCCGCTCTCCCACTTGGACAGCGTCTGCCGGGACACATGGATCCGCCCCGCCAGCTCCTCCTGGCTCCATCCCCGCGCCTTTCGCAGCGCCTGCAATTTCTCTCCGAAGCCCATAGCGTCTCTCCTCCCTTTTCCGTCTTGCCTTTCGCTTTGTGGCTCTATCCTACCAGAACCGCCCTGTAAAGTCTACCTATCACGCCTTCCAAACTGTCACTTCTGCGCGACATTTATCGTTATGTAAACCAAAAGACCGGCAAAGCCGGTCTTTTGGTTGATAGAACTCAGTTCTTTTTGCCGCCGTGGGTGGCCTTCATCCGCTTCTCGTGGTTCAGGATGGTCTTGCGCATCCGCAGGCTCTTGGGCGTGACCTCCAGCAGCTCGTCGTCCGCCAGGAACTCCAGGCACTGCTCCAGACTCATCTTCCGGGGAGGCACCAGCCGCAGCGCCTCATCGGAGCCGGCGGCGCGCATGTTGGTCATCTGCTTCTTCTTGCACACGTTGACCGTGATGTCCTCCTGCTTGGGGGAAACGCCCACGATCATGCCCTCGTACACCGGTACGCCCGGCCCGATGAACAGCGCGCCGCGCTCCTGGGCGTTGAACAGGCCGTAGCCCACGCTCTCGCCCGTCTCAAAGGAGACAAGGGAGCCGGTGTTCCGACGGGTCAGATCACCCTTATAGGGGGCGTAGCTGTCAAACACGCTGGCCATGATGCCCTCGCCCCTGGTATCCGTCAAAAACTCGTTGCGGTAGCCGAACAGACCCCGGCTGGGGATGAGGAACTCGATCTTCATCCGCGTGCCCACGGGGGTCATCTCCAGCATGTCCGCCTTGCGGCTGCCCAGCTTCTCGATGACCGCGCCCACGCTCTCGCTGGGCACGTCCACCACCAGCCGCTCGATAGGCTCGCATTTCTTGCCGTCGATGGTCTGGTACAGCACACGGGGGGGCGACACCTGGAACTCATAGCCCTCCCGGCGCATGGTCTCGATGAGGATGGACAGGCTCATCTCGCCGCGGCCCGCCACGTTGAAGGCGTCGGTGGCGCCCTCGATCTCCGTGACCCGCAGGGACACGTCCTTCAGCGTCTCGCGGAACAGCCGCTCCCGCAGCTGGCGGGAGGTGACGAACTTGCCCTCCCGGCCGGCGTAGGGGGAATCGTTGATGGAGAACGTCATCTCCATGGTGGGGGCGCTGATCTTCACGAAGGGCAGCGGCTCCACACAGGTGGGCACGCAGATGGTGTCGCCGATGGTAATGTCGCCGATGCCGGACATGGCGATGATGTTGCCCGCCGTGGCCTCGGTGACAGGCACCTTGCCCAGTCCGGCGAACTCATACATGCTGACCGCCTTGGCCTTCTTGGCCGGCGCGTCGGGGTCGTGGTAGTTGCACACTGCGATCTCCTGGTTCTGCTTCAGCACGCCCCGCTCCACGCGGCCGATGGCGATGCGGCCCACGAACTCGTTGTAGTCGATGGCGCTGACCAGCATCTGGAACGGCTGGTCCAGATCGGCCTCCGGCGCGGGGATATAGTCCAGAATGGTGTCGAACAGCGGCTTCAGGTCAGTGCCCACCACGTCGGGGGAGTAGCTGGCGGTGCCGTTGCGGGCGGAGCAGAACAGCATGGGGCTGTCCAACTGCTCGTCGGTGGCGTCCAGATCCAGCAGAAGCTCCAGCACCTCGTCGATGACCTCGTGGATGCGCTGGTCGGGCCGGTCGATCTTGTTGATGACCACGATGACCCGGTGACCCAGCTCCAGCGCGCGGCTGAGGACGAAGCGGGTCTGGGGCATGGGGCCCTCGGCGGCGTCCACCAGCAGGATGACGCCGTTGACCATCTTCAGGATGCGCTCCACTTCGCCGCCGAAATCGGCGTGGCCCGGAGTGTCCACAATGTTGATCTTGGTGTCGCCGTACTGGATGGCGGTGTTCTTGGCCAGAATGGTGATGCCGCGCTCCCGCTCCAGATCGTTGGAGTCCATGACGCGCTCCACTGTCTCCTGGTTCTCGCGGTAGACGCCGCCCTGCTTGAGCATCTGGTCCACCAGCGTGGTCTTGCCGTGGTCGACGTGGGCGATAATGGCCACATTTCTCAATTTCTCGTTCTGCAAAGGTAAGACCCCTTTCTCTCGGGTATAAATTCACTAACCTTTGTATTATATGCTCTCAAAGTATCGAATGCAAGCCTTTTCCACAACTTTTTCTTTCCTCCGCCGTTGACAATCCTCCTCCCGTGGGTTACAATACTTTCTGCACCCTCTCCGCGGCGCAGGGTGACAGGGCGTCCTCCCACGCACAGGCAGCAATTCCCAGCGCCGCCGGTCTCCCCGCGATTTCACGATATGCGTCTGTAGCTCAGCCGGATAGAGCGTCCGCCTCCTAAAAATCGAATCGTTCGAATCCTGGAGCTCTGCAAAATTGAATATTTTCTGTATAAGCCCCCGTAGCTCAGTTGGATAGAGCGGTCGCCTCCTAATAATCAGGTCATCAAAGTCCTGGGAGGCGGATCGCTCCATCCTTGACCATGAAAAATCGAATATGTCTCCGTAGCTCAGTTGGATAGAGCACACGCCTCCTAAGCGTGGGGCCGGCAGTTCAAATCTGCCCGGGGACGCCATAAATGCCGTAACCGCAAGAGGTTGCGGCATTTTCCTTATCTTTTTTCGCTACGAGGATTAGAACAGATTTCCTTTTTATCATTGGTTAGAGTGGAGACTTCTTACTCCCATCTGCTCAAATTTCCATCACAGGACTCGAACGATTTTTATGCCAAACTTGAAAAAACTGCTCATTTTGCTAATGAGCACTGCCGCAGCGTTTTATGTCGTCTCATGCTTTCCTGTGTATTTATGCACCAATCAGTTTTTTTGCTAACTGATTCATAATCTGTTCTCCATACTGCTCAACAAACTTTTTCGTGAAGGCATCCATGAGTTCGGGTTTAGCCTCCAATTGCTTCAGCAGAATTTCAGAGTCAGGTTCAGCAACGGCGCTTTCTGCGCGAAGCCTTTGCTCAACGCCACGCAAATCCGCGTTCGCATAAAAGGCCATTTCGAATTTCTGGGCGTTGACCTTCCGATCCTCATCCAAGATGTGTGCGTAAACTTGGGTAACCATGTCGCTTTGTGCATGACCGGTATCACCCTGCGTTGCCTTAACATCTCCCTTATTGATTTTCAGCTTATAAGTTGTGCTGGAGTGACGGAGAGAATGAAAAACAACATTTGGAAGACCAGCGGATTTTTTCAATCGTTCAAACTGATTTCCAATAATCCGATCTTCACAGGGGCGGCCCGTTTCCTGCGCCAAAACCAGATTGTAGTCGATATAGTCATCGCCCATAAACTCCTTGAGCTTGTCCTGCTTCTCTTTCCATTCCCGCAAGATAAAGGCAAGAGTTCGCGGAATCCAAACCTTACGAATGCTGCTTTCTGTTTTAGGCTTTTTCAAAACGAGCCGCGTAGAAGACTTCCCGCCCATCAAGCGCGGGAATACAAAGAGGATGTCCTTTTCGCCAACTGCGTTGATAGCCTTCTGGTCAACACGGGCCAGCTCTTTTTCAATCCAGACGAAGGCATCATCCCGAGCGATTTCTTCATCTGATATATGAACACAGTCCCATGTAAGGCCGGTGATTTCGCCCATCCGCATGGAGCAGGCAAAGGCCAGGTTGATTGCGACATACAGCTTTCCATCCGAGCAGTGGTTGAGAGCATCTCGAATAATATCGGCAGTCCAGATGGCTCTGACCTTTTTCTCCCGCTTGGGCAAGATTGCATCCTCGAACGGATTTTTACCAATAATGTCCCAGCGGACAGCCTGATGAAATGCACAGCGCATCAGCTTAATAATCTTTTCAATGGTGCATGGCGTAACAAAGTCTGTCCGTGCATGTCTGTATGGAGTTTCGATTGGAGGCGTTTTCTGCAGCTTCTGGATGAATTGGTCCACTGACCTGCGATTGATGTCCTGCACAATTTCGTCCCCAATCAACGGGTTAATGTAATTGCTGATTAAGCCATTATTAGAAGCATAAACAGACAGTCCCCATCTTTTGGTTCCATATAGTTCTACAAAGTCTCGCAGAAAATCTTTTACGGTCAGTTCACTGGGCGGAATAAAAGTGCCGTTATTGATCTCATTTTCCACCGCGGCTTTCCGCTTCAACGCCTCTTTTTTGGTTATAAAAGTTTCCCACTTCTGTTTCTTCTCACCTTTTGAGTCATCATAGGTGTAGACAACAGCATATTTCTTACCGCGTTTCTGTATTGATGCCATAGTTGTAGGCTCCCTTCCAAATCAATCGGAACCATCAAGCCATTCGTCAAAGGACTTTCTGGAAATCCTCAATTTAGTCCCTATGCGTACAGATTTGAATGCTCCGCTGGCGCACAGGTTATAAATGGAGCGTTTGCTGACGCCCAGGATCTCAGCAGCCTCTGAAACGGAATAGCTCCGTTTTTCTGCATTATTCCGATCTGTGTTTTCAAGAAATTGTTTATCAGCCACGAATAGCCTCCTTTCTGTGTGGCCGACAAAGAAGCCTACGATTCCCTACATATATCATATACGCTTTCTCTGCCGCCACATCAACAAAAAAGTAAAAAACAAGGCGTTCGATTCCAAATATTTAAGTAAGCTGTCCCAGGTCACTTCCTGCGCCGGGGCTTTCCGCCGCGTATTGCCAGGGCCTGCTATGCAGTATTTCAACCGTGGGTGAGCACACAAAGTCTCCGCACACTATCCGCGCTCCCTGTATAACCCCTGAAACAGAGTTATTCTTTTTTCAAAGTACAAAGGCGTACAGATCAGCATGGAACATCCTGCTATATCTGTACGCCCTATAAATAGGAAAATGGTGCAGGAATTTCTGCACACATTACATGCTTTCTCAAAAACTTTTGAGAAAGTAAAAGCACGCGCCCGAAACACCAAATATAGATATTCATTCTTGACTAAATCAATATATTGTGCTATCCTGTACTTGTAATTGATTTTTGTGCGTTCCCCATGTGGGATACAGATCTTGTATCTGTACGGCAAGGCTCAAAGCCCTGCATTGCACACGCAGTTAAGATTGTATTTGTGCCAGTAGTATTGCTGCGCCCATTCGGGCCAGTATATTACTGGCTTTTTTTATTTTTCGGGGTTTCCCCATCAGCGAGGATGACATTGGTTCATAGGCAACTATGGACAACAGGCGTTTTGCCCTTTGTCATGCTCGCTTTTTTGTCGCCCAAATGCCGGAAACGGCTTTGAGGATATATCAAACTACAGAAAGGCAGGTAACACGCATGAATGTAAAAAAGCGAAGGCAGGAGCCTAGGGCAAAAAGGAAATGGCCTTTGGAGAACTGGCAGCATCAGAAGGTGCCCAAATCCAGCCAAGTCCATAGTCCAATGATTCGAGTACACGCTATTCCCCGCCGAACACGGAGGGGGTGCTAAAGATGCCGGCGAGCAATGTAGCCGCCGAAAAGCGAAGTCAACCCCAAATTTTGGTGGAAACGGCGGGCCTGTCCGAAGAGAAATGGCTTGCATACCGCCGGAAAGGGATTGGCGGCAGTGATGTGGCGGCTCTGCTGGGAATTTCACCCTGGCGGACGGCAAGAGACCTCTACTTTGACAAGTTGAATATTGTAGCGGTCGAAGATAATGAGGACAACTGGGTTGCTCTGGAAATGGGGCACCTGTTGGAGCCGTTGGTGGCGAAGATATTCCAACACCGCACAGGGTACAAGGTCTATCAGATCAAAAAAATGTTCCAGCACCCACAGTATTCGTGGATGCTGGCCGATGTGGACTATTTTGTGGAATTGCCGGATGGCAGTACCGCAATTCTGGAGATTAAAACGACAAATTATAACGCAAGGGATAACTGGTGGCTAAACGGTGAAGAAACTGTTCCCGTCTATTATGAAACCCAAGGGCGGCACTATATGGCTGTCATGAATGTGGATCGCTGCTTCTTCTGCTGCCTGTATGGCAACAACGAGGAAGAAACCATTATTCGTGAAATCCGGCGGGATGAGTCCTATGAGGAGGAGATGATTTTCCTGGAGCAGTATTTCTGGGAAAACCATGTTCTTACCAGGACGCCGCCGCCTTATACCGAAGATGGTGATCTGGTGCTTGAAAGCGTGCGCCGGCATACGGGCTCCGCGGATCAGGATGCCCCCGTTGTAACGCTTGATTTGAGCCTGACAGCCAAATTGATGCGCTATCTCCAGCTCCAAGAGCAGAAGAAACTCACGGAAGCAGGCAGCAAAGAGATCGAGGCGGATATGAAGCGGCTGAAGGCGGCGCTGGTTGCGGAAATGGGCAAGAGCTGCAAGGCCGTTTGCCAACAGGATGGGGTGAACTATATTGTCACCTACAATCCAGTGAGAACGCCCGGCATTGACAAAGACAATCTGATACGGCTGAAGCTGGACCACCCTGATATTTACGAGCAGTATGTAACCGTTTCAGAATCCCGAAGGTTCAGTGTGAAAATTGATACCAAGACGGCATGAGAAAGGAGGAAAATGATTTGATCCATAGAGGAACTTATGATGGGACAATTTACTATAATCCTGCAAATAAGTTCTGCATCATCAGTGTAAAAACCGCGGAGAAGGATGTACCCGAAGAAGCCAGGTCTATCCGCCGACGCAAGGATCATCTGATTCGGTTTGTGGCAACCGGCTACGAACTGCCCCGCACAGATGCGGTAGAACTGGAACTGGATGGCGAATGGAAAAAAGGAAAGTATGGGATGCAGCTTCAGGTGGAGCAGTGGCATGAAATTGTCCCTCAAACCAAGAGTGGAGTGGAAGGCTATCTGGCCTCTGGCCTTATCAAAGGCATTGGGCCGGCGCTCGCCAAACAGATCGTATCACGCTTCGGCGTGGAGACACTGGACATTCTGCAAAATCGCCCGGAGCGGCTGCTGGAGATCAAGGGCATCACGGAGAACAAGCTGGAGGCCATCAAGACCTCATATGCAGAGAGCCGGATGTTGCAAGACCTGATGACGCTGCTCTCCCCGTTCAAGATTACACCGAAAACAGCGCAGAAGATTTATCAGTTTTTCGGCCCGGCCAGCGTGGACATTTTGAAAAAGAGTCCGTTTGAGCTTTGCCAAATATCCGGTTTTGGCTTTTTAAGGGTGGATGCCATCGTTCAGAAAAACGGAGGCGACCTGCGCGCCCCTATGCGAATCAAAGGCGCCTTGTTCTGGGCGTTGGAGGATAGCAAGGGGAAAAACGGACATTTGTTTTTGACCAGTGAGGCTTTGCAAAAAGAGGCGCTCCAATTACTCAACGCTAAAATCCCTATTCCTTCGCTTCGGCTCCATGCACAAGAGGTCAGCGATGTCCTCGAAGATATGATCCTGCATGGAGAGGTCGTATCCGTCAAAGGAGACATTTATCTTCCCCGTGTGTTTGCACAAGAGGATGAAACCGCCCGCCGGATTGCGATGCGTGTGGTGGAGCCTCCTGCTCCGGAGAAGATCGAACAAATTTTGGAGCAGGTCAAACGAGAAATTGGATTGGCGCTGTCCTCAAAACAGGAAGCGGCTGTGTATGCAACCTATCGCCACAATCTTTCCATCATCACAGGCTCCCCGGGCACCGGCAAGACAACCGTGCTGAAAACAATTTTGGAGGTCTACCGCCGCCTGCATCCCCAGGGAGAGATCGCCTTGATGGCGCCGACAGGCCGAGCCAGCCGGCGTATGGCGGAAAGCACCGGGGTTGATAAGGCCAAAACGCTGCACAGCATTTTGGGGCTCGCCAGCGAGGAAGATGAAATAAAACGCAACAACACCCAAGAGCCGCTTTCGGCCGATTTGATCATTGTGGACGAGTTTTCCATGGTGGACATGTGGCTGGCAAATAAATTTTTCTCACGCATCAAAGGTGGAGCACGGGTCATTCTTGTCGGAGACCCGGATCAGCTTCCCAGTGTAGGCGCCGGGAATGTGTTCCGCGAACTGATTGACTGCGGCCTTATCACCGTGACGGTGCTGGATCAGATTTTCCGTCAGTCCAAGGACAGCCTGATCGCCTACAACGCCAAATTCATTAACGAAGGCAACACCAAGCTGTACTACGGCCAGGATTTCGTTTTCATGGCAAGCAACAATCAGGCGGAAGCCGCTGAACGAATTGTTGCCCGCTACTGCCGGGAGATCGAGGAAAGTGGGATTGACCGGGTGCAGATCCTGTCGCCTTTCCGCTCGGATGGCGCGGCCTCTGCGGAACAGCTCAACGAAGCGATCCGCGAAGTGGTTAACCCGTTCCGTTCCGCCGAGGAAGAAATCAAAATCGGTGTCAAGGTATTCAGGGTCAATGACCGGATCATGCAGACCAAAAACACTGCCAAGGTATCCAATGGCGACCTGGGATTCATCCGCTATATCAAAAATGATGAAGATGGAACTCGCGTTGGACTTGACTTCGGTGTGGGCCGTGAGTTGGAGTACGGCATAGAGGATATGGTCAATCTGGACCTCGCCTATGCCACCACGATTCATAAAGCAATGGGCAGCGAGTACGATACGGTCATTATGCCGCTCTTAAAGGCACATACTGTCATGCTCTATCGAAATCTGCTCTACACTGGCATTACCCGCGCAAAAAAGCGTGTGGTGCTCATCGGTCAAAAGCAGGTACTGTTCATGGCAATCCATCGCAACGAGATCGGCAAACGCAACACGCTTCTGGGTGAGCGCATCCACCTGTACTATAAGGCGTACGCCCGGCGGGCCGGTATTCCCGTTCCGGCGGACTTGGAAAAAGAATTGAAGCACGCAGGCTAAAAATGTGACGCAAGGTGCAGAAAAATGCCCGGCGTCCCCTATTTATTATACAGGAAGGAGTTTATGAAGATGAGTGACAACAACAATAATGCAAAAACGATGTACGAGGCCGTTCCTGCCGCTGCGGAACTGAACAAGGTACCGGGGTTTGATCCGCTGAAGTTCCTCCGGCGTGCCGGGGACTCCATGAAATTGGACTTACCCTATCAGAAACTCTGGTTCCGAATGGCACACCCCAACGGGCGTATGCGTCTGACGGCCATGAGGATCACAGAGCAGATGGCGATTTTCGAGGCCAAGGTATTTCTGGACCGCAGTGACGCGGAGCCGTTCAGCGTGAGCGTTGCCCAGCAGACCATGCAGGATAGCAGGGACTTTGTGAAGGCAGCTCAAAATGAGGCGTTGAGCCAGGCCCTTTCGGACGCTGGATTTGGCATCCAGCTTGTGAGCGCCGACACTCATGCCGCTTCCGTACAGAAAGCGGCGCCTGTGAGTAAAACGCAGCCCTCTGCCATTACTCCGCCTGTGAGCACTGTGTTGCCGCAGGAGCCCTCCAGCGCCTCGCAGAAGGCCGCTGTTCTTTCCGAGGGTAATTCCGTTTCCGGGGGCACACAAACGCCACAGAGGGCATCTGAAAACGCAGAAACAGCAAGAACGAAGATTCAGCCTGCAGCAACTCCGGCCCATGAGCAGAGTTTGCCGGTAAGCCCTACTACAAACACGGATACGCTGCCAGCGGATTCCGCGCCAACGACAGAGCAGCCGGAAAACAGCAAGACAGCGGAGGAATTGCCAATTCATCTCCCTGCGGAAGAACTGCCAGTTCAGCGCCCTGCGGAGGATCTGACAGTCGCCAAGGAGGCACAGGAGGTCCCCGAAGCCAAAGTCGTACAAGAGGCCCCTGCATACACCCCGGATATGCCAGTAGAGGATATTCTGAAGGTGATGACGCTGGAACAGGCACAGGAGGTCGTTGTGGACAGCGGCGTATGCCGGGGGCTGACTATCGCAGAGGTGGCGAAGAAGCGGCCTGTCAATCTGCGTTTCTATTTGACTCCGGGCAACAAAAGCAAGGACAACATCGTTCGGGCTGCTGCCCAACTGGTCCTCAATTCACTTCAAAAGGCTGGTTGATGCGAAGCCCTGGCTCGGGTATGAAGGGAGGAATGACAAATGGGCTCATACCCGGATGAATTTCCTTTCGGCATCATGGAAGTTGTCAATCTATTAAACCTACGCATCAGGCGTCAACAGGCGAACAGCGTCTATGTGGACTGCCCGTTCTGCGGTGACCGCCGGGGACGGATGAATGTCAATTTCGTCAAGAATGTCTGGCGGTGCAACTACTGCGATGCACATGGCGGAATGCTGGCGCTGTATGCTGAACTTAACCATACGACTACATCCGATGCCTACTGGGAGATTGCAGAAGCTCTGTGTGACAATATCCAAGAGGAACACGCACGCTCCGGGAATGAAGCCCAACAGCGGCCGGCCAGCCCAAGCCCTTCAACTTCAGGGGCCTGGGCTGCCCCTGCCGGCCATTCTTCTTCCGAGCGAAAAACAGTACCACAGTCGAATAAGGCCAGTCCAGCGGAGATCCACCAGACGCTATCCCTGCTGCTTGCTCAACTTACGCTGCGGCCGGCACATCGGGAACATCTGCGCTCCCCTAAACGCGGGCTGTCTGATGAACAGATTGACGCACTGGGATTTAAGAGCACCCCACCGCCTTTTCTATGCCGGTCTATTACAGAACGGCTGATCAAGCAGGGCTGCAAGGTGCAGGGAGTGCCGGGCTTTTACCAGGATAACGGTGGACATTGGACTATGGCTTTTTATCAAAAGACAGCCGGCATCCTGATCCCTGCCATCGGCTTTGACGGCATGTTGCAGGGATTCCAGATCAAACTGGATATACCGCTGAAAAACAAGGATGATCCGCCGGAAAAGCCGGGAGCAAAATATATCTGGTTTTCGTCTTCCTCAAAAAAGGGCGGGACAGGATCGGGCAGCCCGGTACATCTGGCAGGAAATCCATCTGCCCGTGTCGTTTATGTGATTGAAGGTCTTTTGAAAGCAGACATCTCCCATTGCCTGACCGGGCGCACTTTCGCCGCGATTGCCGGCGCCAATAACACCAGTCCGTTGGACGCTATGTTCGCGTTGCTGGCGCAGAGTGGTACAGAGGAGATTATCGAAGCCCATGACATGGACAAGTACAACAACAAAATGACCATGGCCGGGGCATCCAAAATTTACTTAATGGCGCAAAAGCACGGCATGAATTGCCGGCGGTTGACTTGGAATCCCAATTATAAAGGGTTTGATGACTGGCAGCTGGCTTTGCGCCAGGGCAGTCAGCGGCAAAAGGAAATTGAAAAGTTGAGTTTCAAAGAGCAGTATCTGCGCGGGCTGTGCAAGCTGGCCCACATTGAGGACTGCGTGGAACAGTGGCAGCACCGGGCCGAGCAAGACATCGGACTGACAGAGTATCTGGGGCTGACAGGGGAGGAACATAAAACCTTCCTGTGCGGCGGCCGGGACGCTCTTGCCGCCCTGTTGGAGCCACAGCGGCGAAAACAAAGGTTTGTACTTTATCAACTTCAACTGGACGAAGAGAACGCGATCCCATTTGCTTTCAAGGATATTACAGCGTTAAAAGCGGCTGGTTATGAACAGCCGCCTGCGGCGATGTACTATGTGGCAGGAAGTGGAGAAATCTACTGCCCAGCGGAGGAATCGGATGACACACTTTTGAAGCGCCTGTTTGCCGACTGCCGGGAGCGGCTGCCTGAAGGCTGCCGCGGGCGGCCAATGGCGGTTTCCGATGTAGTGGAACTGAATCACGGTGCCAAGCGGGCGTATTATTATGTAAGCGGACAAGACCAGTTTAGACAAGTAAAGTTTTCCCCTATGCTCGCAAAGAAGGAAATTCCAGAAAAGACACAAGAGAGGTTTTGATGGTTGTCGTGAGTGAGACAAAGGAGAGCCAGCTTTTGGCACTCCTGGAGCAATGCGTCCATCTGGACGCTGATGTGCGGCCCCGTACAGAAAAAGGCTTTTTCACGGTGACGGTTCCGCCGCCGTGGAACGGTTCAGCGCGCAGGGCGGCTCAAGCAATACAGGATCAAATCAAGGAATGGTCAAAGCAATATCCGAATGTGGTGTGTTACTGCTTTGACGGTTACAGTACATTGGTTTATGTGCTGTAAAACAATGTGGCAAAGGCATGGGATGGGCATTGGCCTGTTCCGTGCCTTTTTATGAAACGACGGAAAGGAGATCACTATGGGATATTTTTCAGAAATGGCGCTGAACAAGCAGGAGGAGCTCGGACTTCCCGCAGAACAGGTATCGGCAGGAAACGCCTTTGAGGATGAGGAAACTTTTGACGAGCTGCCGGTGCCGTCGGCCAGCCATTCAGCGGCTTCCCCTACCGTGGAAACGCCGTCATCGCCCGCATTTGATGCAGACGATGGGGCCGAGGAATTGGCGGAAATGAACGGAGACGATGCTTCCGAGGCAGCGGACACGGATGGGGAGGATGCCGGTAAAGAGCAGGAGGCACCCGCCAAGGCCGATGCAACCACCGATGCGGACGAGGAAAAACGCCGTGCCGAGCATGAGGCGGCTGAAGCCAAGCGTAAAGCAGAATGGGAAGCCCGGCAGGCTGAAAAGAAAAAGGCCGAGCAGGAGCAGCTGGAGCGTCTGGCCGCGATGAGCGACGACGAGGTGGTGAACGCCTCCATGCAGCGGGTCAACGCAGATACAGAAAAACTGACCCGGCGCAACATGAAAGAGTGTGTGGCAGAATTTATCCAGACCAAGTGCCTGGAGGATATTGCTTTCGCACGCCTCACCATGCACCCGCGCAAGTCAATGATCCACTGTTTCCAGTACATCAGCCGCAAGGCGTGGGACTACATTCAGGATGAACTCAAAGCAAGCGGCATTCAGCCAGGTCCGGGCAGCCAAGGGTATGGCTGTGATGTTCCGGACGATTTGTGCTACCAGTGGGCAGAGGATTATTTCCGCGACCCAGACGCCAAAGAGGATCATAAGGAAGAAGAAAAGTTTGTACCGAACCCCTACTATGGAAAAGATTTCGCCAGAACCACCAAAAAGAAGCAGAAGGAAAAGAAAAAGGCAGAAGCCAAACCGAAGCCTGTGCAGAAGGAAAAGCCTGCCAACGATGGTCAACTATCGCTGCTGGATCTCGGCATGACAAAGGCAGGTTAAGGGGGGTGCAGCATGATTGCATATAAAGGATTTCTTCCCGGCCTGATTTGCAGAGGTTACCAGTTCAGGATGGGACTCAATGTAACGGAAAAGGCCAACTGCGCTCATAATGGCTTTCACTGTGCTGAGGACCCGCTGGATTGCTTGCGCTATTACGGAGATATAAACCACGCAGAATACTATATTGTCGATGCTGGCGGAGACATTGACGAAGATGGTGTCGATTCCAAAATTTCCTGTACAGAGTTGACAATTTTGAAACGGCTGACAAAAAAAGAACTCTTCCTCCATGGCCTTGCTTTTATGGCAGACCACCCGAAGCGGAAGTGGAACAGCAATATAAAGGTGGACAAAGCTGAAGCGTGGAATGGCTATGCAGCGGTGCGCGGCGCCGACCCTATTGCAAAAGGGACTCGGAACGGCGATGTACTTGCTTTTGCAAAAGAGGACGGCACTACCGGCGGCATCCAGCAGATCGTGGTGGCGGAGATTGACGGGAAAACGCTCCAACCAGGAATTTGGTATGGAGTGGAGCTTGAAAAAAGGATGGTGAACTAAATTGAAGAAATCTGCACTTCTGGCAATGCCGAAATTGACGGCAACGCCGGAGATGAAACAGGCAGCAATAGCGGATGAGCCGAAACAGCATGAAGGCCCCTATGGCTATCGCTATGTTGAACGGACCTACTATCCATATATGAACTGCGTCGTTCAGGATGGCATCCTCAAAGCGGCTTTTTATCTGCCGGAACATCTGCGGCTGGATGGCAACAATCCTGCTTATGAAGTGTTCCTTGACAAGAAAGCGCACCAGTTTCTGACTTACGACCATTTAGAGAAAAAATGGCGGGACGCCAAACTGGACAGGCTGAATTGGCCGGGGAGAAACTATTATGCCACCTGCTGGGCCAGTGAGAAAGATGCTGCCGTAGTACAGGACTATCTTTGTGGGGAACGCGGCGGTGATCTCGGTATCCTTGATTTTCAGAGAAATGTACGGGACGAACAGTTGGAGCAGAGGCATAAACGAATTACCGGCGCGTGGGATCAGGATCTGGCTCAGGTGCCTGAACTGCCCAAGGATTGGATGCGCTGGATTGATAAGGTGGCTGTGCGGGAAAATTTCATCTTCTATCGCTATAAACGCGGCGGAGCCCAAAACGGTTATTGTACCTTTTGTGGGAAAGAGGTCCCTATATCCGGGCATCCATATCACAATAAGAAAGGACGCTGTGCCTGCTGCCGGCATCCCATTGTATTCAAAGCCCTGGGGCGCGCCGGGTATATTCGGACAGAAAAGGACTATGCTTATCTGATTCAGCGGTGCAAGGATGGCTTTGTTCTCCGTGAATTCTGGGCAGAGAGGACTTACTGGAAAGACAGTCTGCCCTCTGGAAAGCCTTACTGGCATGAGTTTCGCCGTTCGATTTATGACCGCAGTGGAGAAATACGCTCTTACTATTGGGGCGTGTATTGCCAGCGGGAAACACGCTGGATTTCCGGTAATCCCTGCTACTATAGTTACTGTGGCAATCAGACAGGCAGGGTCTATGGCAAGAGCCTTCCCTGCATGGAACAGAAGGAGCTGTTCGGCACTGGCCTTGTGCAGTGGATACGCACCCATCCGGTGACTGATCCGGAAAAGTATTTGGCTGTTTGGAAGCGGATGCCGAAGATGGAGCAGATTTGGAAGGCAGACTTGCCGAGGCTGACAAAAGAATGCTTTGAACATTGTGATTCTGTGCGGGAACGGATACTCTATCCAAATGAGACGCGACTGATTCGAGCATTGGGATTAGACGGCCCCAAATTCCGCCGTCTGCGGCAGATAAATGGCGATACGGAAGACCTGGCATGGTTGCAGCTTGAAAAGCGGACCAATCAACGCATACCGGATGAACTGTTTCGCTGGTTTAAAAAAGAACGGATCAGCGCCAAAGATATTCTGTTCATCGCGGACCGCATGAGTCCGATTCAGATCCGAAACTATCTGCAAAAACAGAAGCCGTATTTTGACGGAAGTTGTCGGCAGGCGTTGACCACATGGCAGGACTACCTTGCTATGGCAGAGCGTCTGCATATCGACACCAGCGATGAAATTATCTATCGTGCGCGTAAATTGCGTCAGCGGCATGATGAACTGGTTATCCAGTGTGAGGCTGGAAGCCTGGAGCTTCAAGCAGAGAACATGGACAAGAAGTACCCCCATGTTCGCTCCATCTGCGAGGAATTGCAGAAAAAGTATGCCTATGCAGATGAAGATTATCTGGTCATTGCCCCTCAAAATACTTTTGATATTATCAAAGAGGGACGGATGCTTCACCATTGTGTCGGAAATGACGGCGCCGGCGAACGGTACTATGACCGCATCGAGCGCCGGGAGAGCTTCATCATGTTTCTGCGCCGAGCGGAGGAACCAGAAGATCCCTATTACACACTGGAGATCGAGCCGGACGGCACTGTGCGTCAAAAACGCACGCTGTTTGACCGCCAGCACGAGGACATCGAGCAGGCGACGGAATTTCTGCAGAAGTGGCAAAAAGTCATTGCGGCACGGCTTACAGGCCAAGATTTGAAGCTGGCCGCGCAGAGCCGCGTCCTGCGCAACGAGGAGTTTATCCAGATGAAGAAAGATCGGGTGGTCATCCATACCGGGCACCTTGCCGGCCATTTGCTGGCAGATGTGCTTTTGGCTGACTTGATGGAAAACAAAGAAATCGTGCAGCAGCAGGAGCTCCCTGCGGCTGCATGATACAGGTGCAATGGCCGGGCGTCCTTTGAGGGCGTCCGGCCAACTGTTGCAAGGAGGCTTTATGAGAAAAACATCTTTTGAGTACCACATCCACGGTTACCGCTATGCACCGGAGAGCTTCCACATCTATAAAGGACTGCCGGGGCAGGAAAAGACGGAACTCCCCCTGTCGGATGAGCAGCGTTATCAGATGGGGTATCTTTATCTGACACAGGGCATCAAGAGCGCCGTAGACTATGTGAAGCATATCGAGCGGGAGCGGGAACGCAAGTGCCGCCTGTATATGACCTACGGCTTTATGCTCAAAGAAAATCCGCGCAGTTATGTGTACTGTGCGGACCTGCGATGCAGGGAGAACGACCCGCCGGCGGTGCGCCTGCAGACCCTGCGCGCATTCCGGGAGCATCTGGCCCAGAGCGAAGGCCGTATTGAGCAGAGCGTGGAGTGCGAACTGGATGGGCGTTACCGCCCTATCCATATGCGAAAGAATTATGTGACTGCGGACTTTGACCGGCCCATTGTGGCCTGGCTGAATATCAGATAGAAGGAGAAGAAAATGAAACAGATTGGAAATTTAGCAATCGTCTGCGCCCAGCGGCCTGATGTGTTGATGCAGATTTACGGTGGGACCGTGAGCATCCATGCGGGCGAAGGGCCGGAGCGGGCCACCCTCTCCACTGCGTGGGAGGATGACGACGCCATTCAGGACATGATCAGGGAATTAAACTTTGGGCGCTATGCCGCCCATCCACGGAAGAAGGAAGAAGGTGCAGCATGATTAAAAATTTGAATCAGCTCAAACGCAGGCTGCGGCCGGGCACACGCCTGGAGGTCACCGGCCACTGCCGGCCCGGATGCATCGGCCAACTGCGGGAGGTCACATGGGTCAATACCCAGGGTGTTTACACCAAAATCCTCAATCCGCCCGATCCGCGCATCAATGCGGCAAACGATGGGCGGGGCTCCATAATGTGGTGGGGTGCAGCCAGCACCTGGTCATTTGAGGACGGTGTGTGCAGTTCATATATGAATCAAACAAAGACGGCGGAAACGCTGATTATGGCGTTCCGCGTTTTGGATGAGGAGGCGGCCTGATGGAACAGAATACTTTGAGAAAGCAGCGGGAGCTGACCGACCGGCTCAACCGCTACCGCAACGAATACTATAACTACAACAATCCCAGCGTCAGCGATGAGGTCTATGACCGGCTCTTTGACGAACTTCACAAACTGGAACAGGAGACGGGCATCCAGATGTCGAACTCTCCCACTGTCACCGTGGGCTATCCCGTGGTAGGCAAGTTAGAGAAAACCGCCCATAAAATCCCGCTTCTTTCTCTGGATAAAGTAAAAAGCAGCGTGGATTTGTGCCGGTTTATGGGCGAGCATCAGGTGATGATCATGCTCAAGTTGGACGGCCTTACCATCAAACTGACCTATGAGAACGGCGAACTGGTGGAAGCGGCCACACGGGGCGATGGTGATGAGGGTGAGATCGTCACTCACAACGCCAGAGCAATCAGTGGGATTCCAGCCCATATTCAGTACCCGGGGCGTCTGGTAGTCACCGGTGAGGCGTTTATCCGTCCCCGTGATTTCGAGCGTCTGAACACTTCGATAGTGGATGAGAATGGTGAAACCTACAAGAATGGCCGTAATCTGGCGGCTGGCTCGGTGCGCCTGCGGGATGCCGGCGAGTGCATGGAACGGTGTGTGACCTTCATGCCCTTCAATGTTCTGGAGGGTTTTGATGACCTGCCCCGCAAGTCGGAACGCCTCAAAGAAATTCGGCCGCTGGGCTTTACTCCGTGCAAGTATCTGGTGACGAAGCGGCCATTGACGCAGGCGGAGACCGAGGACGGCATCAAGCAGCTGCAGCAGTATGCAAAAGACAGCGATATTCCCATCGATGGCATCGTTGTAACCTACAATGATATTGCCTTTTCCAAAAGATGCGGGCGCACAGGACATCACTATAAGGACGGTCTGGCGTTCAAATTTGAGGACGAGCTGTTTAAGACAACACTTCGTTCCATCGAGTGGACGCCGGGACGGACTGGTGAGATTGCGCCTGTAGCCATCTTTGCTCCAGTAGAAATCGAAGGATGCGAAGTGACACGGGCCAGCCTGCACAATCTGTCCTTCATTGAGGATCTGGAGCTGATGCCGGGCAACCGCATACTGGTCAGCAAGCGGAATATGATCATTCCGCATGTGGAGGAAAACATGGACAGGGGCGGTTTCAATCTGGAAGCGGCGTTCCCGCACCAGTGCCCCTGCTGCGGTCAGCCTACCCGCGTTCATGAAACCAAAGGGCGGGATGAAAACGGCAAGGAGCGGATCATCAAGACTCTGTTCTGCGACAATGCCACCTGCGAGACACGGAAACTCAAAAAGTTTGTCCATTTTGTCAGCAAGAAGGCGATGAACATTGAGGGGCTGTCCGAGGCGACGCTGGAAAAACTGATTGGCCGTGGATGGATTCACAGCTATCTGGATCTATACCGGCTGGATCAGCACCGGGATGAAATTATCCGCATGGAGGGCTTTGGCGTAAAGTCCTGGCAGCGCCTGTGGGATGCTGTCCAGCAGAGCCGCAACACCACCTTTGAACGGTATGTGATTGCCATGGACATTCCCATGATCGGCAACACAGCCAGCGGTGTTCTCTGCCGGGAGTTCCATGGCAGTCTTGAAGAATTTCGGGACGCGGTTTATACGGGCTATGACTTCCGCCAGCTCCCGGATTTTGGAGAGACGCTGCACAACAATATCCATGAATGGTTCTGCAATGAAGAAAATTTTTGTATTTGGGAGGAATTACAGATGATGATGAACATCCAGAAGCCGGCCGCGGCCAACAATCAGGCAGTCGGCCAGGACACTCCATTTGCCGGGAAGAACATTGTGGTGACAGGCAAAGTAGAGCCCTATACCCGCGATGAGATGAACAGCCTGATCGCCTCTCTGGGCGCTGTGGCCGGCAGTTCGGTGAGCCGCAAGACCGATTATCTGGTCTGCGGTGAGAAGGCCGGCAGCAAACTGTCCAAGGCACAGGAGTTGGGCATTCGGGTGCTGACGCCGAATGAGTTTTTCAATATGGCTGGTGTGGCTTAAAAGAAAACAGGTCAAAAAATAACAAGGGAGAGGGCTGCGGGTGCGGTCCTCCCCTTCTTTATCGGCAAAGGAGATGTTTCAGCATGAAAGGCAGTTACTTTGTTCCGCAGGTGGGGCAGGTTTATCAAAACCGAAATGACAGGAGTTATCTATGCCTGTCTGTGGAAAAAAGGCCCCTATTAAACGATACCACCGCACAGATGCGGCGAACTTCTGATGGATGGACTCTGACGGCTCATGGTCTTATCCGTTATGAAGATGGAACGATTGAGTGGAATTACTCTACTGGAGGCAGATGGAGCGAATCAAAGTGAGGAGGGAGCGAAGATGAATAACGAATTTCTGCCAGCCTACAAGGTATATCAACAGGTCATTGATCTTGAACTGTACTATGCGTTTGTAGATCTTGTCGTACACACCTCTCAAGAAGAAAAAGCCTGGGAGATCTATCGAAATATTGTGGACACGCAAATCTGGCAACAAAAGGCAGAAGGACAGAATTATTTTGAAGCCTATAACCTCCGTTACCCCGGCGAGGTCCTGGAACGGTTTGAAGAGAAGCTGGGAAAAGATGTCCGCATTATTCGTGCGTTGGCGCTGGCACTGGGGAAAACCCGTGCGCTTCAGTTAGACAATATGTTTGTTGGAAATCAGCGCGGCAGTTTTCTCCAGATGATCCGGCGGACTTCCAATGGAGATGTGTACCTGCAAGGGGCTCTTTATCTGTTGGAAACAGATATGCCCCGCCGACACGCCCTGCTGGATGAACTGGCTGCCACAGAATATGCCAAGACCGAGGATGCCTTGTTTGTCCTGTCTCTGTTCGATGACCAGGAGGAAGGGTACCGCACTATGCACAGCCAGCTTCTCCGATTGCTGGGGAAAGAACGCACGCTTTCCCTGCCTGAAAACTGCGGCGTGCTGGAATGGCTGGTCCAGCATTATGCTCCGTATATCAAGTCGTATCGCGGAAAGTCAGATCTTGTTTTGCGAACACTGACGAAGTTTTTCAGAATGAACATGAAACCGGACAGCCGGGAGTTTTCAATCCTGACAGATGCCGGCTACAGCGGTGAGGAAATTATACTGACCAATTCCCTTTGTGTGTGGGCAGACAGAATCCCGGACAGGATCTCCTGGAACGGGACCACCGCAGAAAAAATCGCATCGGCGTGCTGCCAAATGCTCTTAAACCAACCGGATGGACTGTCGGAAGGGCTCTATGCCTATGTTGGATGGTTGTTTGGCCGCTATGAAAGGTTTGCTGTCCAGTACAATGGGTATCCAAATCTCTGGGAGGCGATTAAAAAAGAACTCATACCATCCGCACCACAGACAATGATCTGGATGCTGAAAACCGTCAAAAAGGAATTCCCGTATCGCTTTGACGCCTTTGACCCCCAGTACGATATTCTGGCAAAAGAAGTGCCGCAAGGCGATTACTGGGAACTGTTTACAGATCAGATGCTCTGCTCTTGTGGAAAAACGCCAATTATTCAATGGCTGGCAAGATACCGGGAATTAACGGGCGCTGATTACTGTGATGGCTTCCAGGAATGGCACCGTTCCTCCGATAGAGCTTTTGCTCTGCTGGTAGAGAGAAAAGAAATCCGGCTGTGGCAGTTTTTTGAACAGCATCAGGAAGACGGCCCCTCTGCGCAGTCGATGAAACTGCTCTTGGGATATGCCATGAATATCTCCAGCTGGCAGGGCTTCCGTTTTGTCCGGCGTCTGCTGCAGAAATACACTCCAGTGCAGCTCCAGAAGTTTTTTGGGGAGCGGTTTTTCTTTCATGAACTTTTTGTAAGGGGTAATCGGTACAGCAGCAGAGACTATGAGTTTTTTATCAAACGCTCTTTCCTGACAGAAGAGCAGCATCGGCAGCTCTTTGAATGGATCGAGGCTTCTTTTTTCCAAATGGAGCCGAAATGCTATCAAGAGTTTATCTGGTGCGCTTTACAAGATTCGGATGTGCAGCGGCTATACGACAGGCGGCTGCTTGCGTCCGTTTTGCGAAGCCTTTTATCCAGCGGGAAGTACACAGGTGGCCGTGCGGACCATCTAAAGGAAAAATTCTACAGTAAGGAAGAGCTGGAAGCCGATCAAAAAGCCGACGCTGAAAAAGCGGAACGGGAGGAACGCCTTCGCCGGGAGCAGGAGCACCAGAAGAAATGCGAACGGTTGGAGCAGACCTATGACGGTACGATGTCTTCTCTAAAAGAGTTTACAAAAAGTTTCTATTACGATAGGGATGTGAAAGAAGCCCTGGATATGGTGTACGAAAAGCTGCGGGAACAGCCTGCGGGCTGCGCGGCGGCATTTGCAGCGGACGAATTAGAACAATTTTTCAAGTTGTGCGGTGATTTGGCACGATACAATCCAGGAGACGAACAGAAAATTTTGAATATGGCAAGAACAATGATGGGAGGTCTTGCGGCATGATCTATGCGGAAAAGCATTTATCTTTGTTGTCCCGAATGGGGCGCGATGGGCTGCAGCTGCGTTTCACTGGAGAATTTCCAGAAGAAATACTGGATCAGACCTGTAAAAAAATCGAAGATATGGGTCTGCAAGAGCAGATTCGCAAGGAAGAAGCCACGCAAATCCAGAGGGAATTGATTCAAGTTCCAGAATTTGCGGAATTATATCAGGCTCTGTGCGCACATGGAATAGCGGTATCTGTTATTCAGACGATGCTCCATGCGGCAAGCAGCTATCAGGAGCACTTGTCCCAATATCCGAAGGAGCAGGTGCTGGAGGCGGCGGTGCTGGATCTCAAGCCTTCCCTGAAATTTGAGTACATGAAACACTACCAGCCGCTGGTGCGGTATGAAGAAGAGGAGCAGGCCGTCGCAGACAACCTGGATACCTTCCCTGTTCTGGAGTGGCAGGAAATCTCTCCGCTGACGGAACATCAGCGTTCAATGATGCGTCTGCCGTTTCTTGGCACTTATCTATTCAACTGGCACGACCATGAGCGGAAGGCTGTAGAGCTGTTGGAGCAGAATCTGCCCCTCCAGAAAATCCTGATGATGAACTATGTGTGGGGAGTGGAGTTGTTTCTGGATGCGGACAGTCTGAAAAATCTCAAATGGCTACAAATGCCGGATGTAGAAAAATTCCGCCGGCTGATGGAAGCCTTCGAGTATGATGCGGAAGATTTATCGGAATTCTGGACGCTCTGGCTGGAAAACCGGGCCGGACAATATGATGTCGAATGGTGGCTGAGTCAGCTGTTGCCCATCAGCAAAGAGCGGCGGCAGAAAATCCTGCAAAGCAGGCTGAGTTATCTCAATGCCCTTTACGCTGGCTGCCTTCACATCAATTTTGAACAAGTAGAGTATTTTCAAGTCCAGCTCCTTATCTATGCGGTGGAGCACAAGAAAAAGCATTTTTTGAATCTGGTGAATCAGAACAGCGAACTATTTTTCTCGCTGGGGCGGTATTCGCTTTTATTTGTGAGTGGCTTCTGCGAACGCTGTAATCTCAATTCACTGACGGTTAAGAACTTAAAGGACAGTGATTCTATTGAACGGACAACCAGCTACTTTGAACTTTTGGAAGAGGGCCAGCAATATACCTTTGAGGAGCTGCGCCTGTTGTGGCACCAAGAGGAAGTATATGTAAGACTGTACGCCAAACTCTCCCCGCTCTCCGTGGACCAGAGGATGCTCACGATCCGGCAGCTGATAAAGCGGGATCTTGTCAGCCAGAATATCGGAGACGAGGCGCTGGAACAGGTAACTCAATGCTTGCTGGAAAAGCCGTTTGGAGCTTGGTATGAGAAAGATTTCGGACACATCCGGGGACTGACGCGGCAGACTGCAATGCTTATGCTGCAGCACTATCCGGAGATTCAGGCATTTATCCCGGAATTTCGGGCAGAGGCGGATGCGGTTTTCGCGGTCAGCAACGCTTCCAAGATCACAGGCTTTTCAAACTGGAGTCAGGTGTGCGGCTCAATACTGGTTACCGATCAGAATTGGGCCTATCTGAAAGAAAACATGGGCTTTTCCGAGGAGTTCGTCCGCGAGTATCAGCCGGGGATTGTGAATTTCCTGCTCCGGGGCGGCAGCTCGATGGTCCGCCCGCTGTATAACGAATTGCAGTATAGGAACGAAAGTGAAAAAAACTGCGAGGCGCTCCGGCGTATTGTACAGGCAGAGCTGATGGGCCAGTTCTATAAACTGAAATACTTTGCTGGTGATTTGAAGCAGGAAATCCATTACCCAATTCAAGAGGCGCGGGAAGATGTCTGGAAACAGAATCTCTCTTTGACCAGACTGGGCCTTATGGCGAAAGAGGTGGATGATTTTTACCACACAATCCGCATGGGCGAGCTTCCGCACTTTACCTGCTTATCCTGCTATCAGGGCAGCCAGAGGGACTGCCTTTTGGCCGCATTCGATAGCAACAAAAAAATCATTCTGGTTTACAAAGACGAGAGCGTAGTAGCACGGGCGTGTCTCCGGCTGACGAAAGGCTCTTTCCAGCAGCCATCAACGCTCAATTTTGAATTTGCTGATCTGTCCAAAGAAGATGTTCCCACAGGCAGTCACGCATACAGTGAGAAGCTGGTGCTGTTTCTGGAACACATTTATACCTCTGGATTGAAGAAAAGTGAAGAGACGGCGGCAAAAGAAATGGTAGTGGCACTGGCAACGCAGAAAGCGGAAGAACTCGACGCAGTTGCGGTGCTGTCAAATCAGTATCGCGGATGCTATCCCAGTGGGCGGTATGTCAGCGCCCCAATCTATATCTACATCTCAAAGTCCAAAAATGGGCGCCAGTATCTTGACTCTCTGGGAGGCGCTGCAGTGACTTTGGCAGAGGAACAGTATAAGCAAGAATCGTTTTTTGTAGAACGGGCCGCACTGGACCGAGCCCATGCGGCATGACAGGAGGTTTCTTTATGATGTTTGACAGTATTTTGGTAAAAGTATCCTGCAGTGAAGAACTGCTGTATCTCCACACCATATCCCGGAGGCATAAATCCCCGTACCGCTTTGCAATCCTGCGTGATACGCTGGAGCAGTTGGAGCGGGAGCCGGGGCGTCAGATTATCGTGGCTGACTGCGGCTGCTATGCCGCCCTTCGGCTCACACGGGCACTGGACGGCGAGATGCTGGTGATCCGCTTTTCCTGGCTGCAAAGCGCCGGTGCGGACAGCCTGCGCGGCTATGAGGAGTGGGTGCGGCTGCCCTACCGCCGCTTCCACGAGTGTGTGGAGGCCGGGACGGATATGGCCGGATGGAACTGGAGCCAGCTCTCCGTGCCGGAGAAGGTGACCCGCCGCTTTGAATTTCACAGCAGGCAGAATCTCCATCAAATCGCCCAGCGACCGCTCCTGCGGCACAAGCTGGGGAAAACTCTGGAACACCATTTCCAGTGGCGGGATGCGGAGAAGATCCTCATTTATGATGACGGTGCGCCGTACAGCTTCTTCTTTGAAGAGGTCACGCCCCGGGGCACGGGAATCTGCGGCGGCATCATCCTGCATGGTGCGGATAACCTGCAGAAAGCCCAGTACAGCGTCCACACCTAATTATAGCAGGGAGGTACATACCATGACGATCATTAAAATAAATGGCGGCTTCTGGGGATGGGAGCCAATAGAGACGCTGGAACGGCTTTATCCGCTGTTTGAGCAGTACACATTGGACCCGATCTATGAGTGGTACGGGAATTTTGTAAATCGGAAGCCGGAGTGGCAGCGGTCAGAAGAGCGTCAGGCTTATCAGGGCTGCACGGTAATTTCGGGGCGGTTTCTGCATTATGGGAACTTTTTCTATATCGTCACCGATGAGGAAGAACTGATCCAGCGTTTTGAGCGCCTGGTGGCGGACAACAAGGCCACACAGGCATACCAGGACGAGAGGAAAGTCTGCTTCCCGTGCAGCGAGTGCAACCAGTGGTCGGCTGCCAGCGGGCTCTGCGGACTGACTGGCCGTTATAGACAACCCCAGTGGGAGTGTTTTGCGCGATATGTTCTGCCGAAGGGGAAAGTCGAAGGTGACGGCGCAAATATGCGCATTGAACTTCCGATCCCGGAAAAGGCAGGAAAGAAAGCGGTGCTTATCGGCCGCGGCCAATGGGAGGTTTAACAATGGATTGGAGCAAAGTCCACAGGAAACTCGCTGGCCGCTTCAGGCTTCTGGAGCGTCGAAATGAGGATGGAGATTGTGTGATCCACTGTTTCGGCTCTTTGGGCCAAACGGGAGTGAATAACGATGATGTTCGCTATATATGCGGCTTCTATAGTCTTCCCTATAGAGAGGACTGGCGCAGAGAAGAAGCCCGCGACGCCGGCGACAGTTTTTATCTCCTGATTAAGACGGATGACTGAAAAAGTGCTTTGTCTGCCCTTATCAAAAGCATAGGGCAGAATCTGTGTAAATTCATAACAGGGCCGGGCAGAGGAATATTCCTCTACCCGGCCCTTCTTTTTGGGGCTGACATGGCCCGTGTTAAATCAATCGGAATCATTTTACAGTATTTTATAATCTGATAACTGTATGTCCTTTTGAACCCAATTTTCTACTATGCTTCGACTTCATCTTCTTGTGTTTTGACATACAATATGATACTCTTTTACCATAAGCACATCTCAATTAAGCACAAAAGAAAGGTGATCTTAAAATGGCAGAAGCCGAGAGCAAGCGTCAGCGCCGTACCCCGCAAGAGAGAGCGAATGAACTGGATGAAAAAATCACGAAGATAAATCAGTCCATCAATGAGCTGGAGGAGAAAAAGAAAACTGTTGTAGAAGAGTACGATGCGAAGATCACCGCAGCAAAGGAACGCATCAAATCTCTGGAGGCAAAAAAGCAGGAGATCCTTGCTCCCAAGGCTCCCCGAAAGCCCCGTAAGACGAAAAAGCAGAAAATTCAAGAGATTGTGAAGCTGGCAATGAAAAATGGTATGTCGGTAGAGGAAGTCGCCAGCCAGCTCCATGTGGAAGTTGAAAGCTAAACAGTTTTGATAGAAAAGCAGCATCGCCTCGAATGTATCAGGACGATGCTGCTTTTTATGGTGCAGGCCGACTATTCCACGCCCCTGATTTTTCGATGATACCGTTGTAGATAAAAACTTTCCTGCTTTTTTGTTGAGAAAGGCGTCATACAGGCGTAAAGGATATGTATAAAGCAAAAAAGGAGGCAATTATCTATGTTAATTGGTGTCGATCATGGCAACAAACAAATCAAAACCGTTCATGGCGAGCCCTTTGTGTCTGGACTGCAGCAGAGTCTGACCCGGCCGTTCGGCCAGAGCCTGCAATACTGTGGTACTTATTACACACTGTCCAATGAGCGTATTCCGTTCCACAAGGATAAGACGGAGGATGACCGATTTTTTGTCCTTACACTGATTGCTATTGCAGAAGAGATAACCGCCCGGGGAATTGGTGAAAAAGAACAGCAGCACATCCAGTTGGCTGTTGGTCTGCCCCCGGCACATTTTGGCTCTCAAGCAGAGAAATTCACCGCCTACTTTCAAGGCCGCGGGCTTGTTGAGTTTATGTATGGAGACAAACACTACACCATCAGCATTGAGGATGTGGCCTGCTATCCCCAGGCATACGCAGCTGCGGCCACAATGCTACACGCCCTGTTGGATGACCCAAAGGCAGTCGTATTGGATATTGGAGGCTTTACAGCGGATTATCTGTTGTTGAAAAACGGAAAAGCCGACCTCGCTTCCTGCGATTCGCTGGAAAACGGCGTTATCCTGTTATACAATAAAATCAGGTCCAGAGGAAATGCAGAGTTGGATTTGCTGTTGGATGAGGGCGATGTGGATGCCATCCTCATGGGCAGACGGACACAGTATCCGGCCGAGGCTATACAGCTTGTGGAACGACTGGCGCAGGAGTTTGTCAACGACTTGTTCAGCACTCTACGAGAGCGGATGTTGGATTTGCGCTATTGCAAAGTGGTGTTTGTGGGCGGCGGCGCTATTCTGTTGCGCCGGCAGATCGAGGATTCCGGCAAGGTGGGAACGCCTCTGTTCGTCACGAACATCAACGCCAATGCAGCTGGATTTGAATACCTGTACCGGCTTGAAACAGTGGGCAGGTGACAATCATGACGGCCAAAAAAGAAAGGGGGCGCTTCTCCCTGCGGTTCAATATCGGTGACCCAGTGCAGCGGGCCGCAGTTGAACTGCTGGAACTACAACCGCCCCACAGTAAAGCCCAGTATATTGCAAATGCGCTTGTGTACTATAACACTCATTTTTCTGACGATCCGCAGCCGTTAAAAGTGCCAGCCATTGACCGTGCGGCCATTGAAGCGATAGTGCGAGAAATTATGCGTCAGGATGAGCAGGCTTCGGATAAGGCAGTTTCGACCGGGGAATCCTCTCCTCCAAAGAAAAATAAAATAGCCCTGCCGCCGCAGGAACAGACGACAGAGCCATCAGAGGGAGCATCCGAAGTTGATGATATGACCCGCAATCTGATCGCCAGCACCATGGCGGCTTTCCGTAGAAATGGCTAAAAAAGAGGTATGGGAGCGAAGCTGTGCCGACTCTCATACCTCTTCCTTTTCCTGTATGGCAGCAATAAAGTGATCGATAATCTGTTCCAAGTGGCGGTATTGGCTGGGTGTCAATGTGGAAATCTTCTGCTGGAGCAACGAAGTGTCTGCTTCAAGAATTTTACCACGCAGTAAATAGTCTGCGCTGATGCCAAGTGCTTCACAGATCTTCAGCATGGTTTCCGGGCGCATCGCTTTTTGCCCCATTTCCGCATACGAGATGGTTTGCGATGTGAGATGCGTCAAATTTGCCAAAGTCTCCTGTGTCATATTTAATTGTTTTCTTCGCTCCAGAATCCGCTGGCCCATTTCTTTCAAAAGCTCACTCATTCGCAATCCTCCATACTATAGTTACATTTTATCCACTATAGCATGAAAAATTAAGCGACTATAGTTGAGTTTAATCAACCATAGCATATATAATGATCGTAAGATGAAAAATTTGGAGGAAAAACAAGTGAAAATATGTTCGTGTGCGGTGATTGGTCAACACCCTACCCGCTTCAAATTCAAATACAATGAATATATGACCTCATGCAAGCGCATAAAAAAGCGGATGCATGATGTATTTGTGTCACTTTACCAGAGCGGTGTGCGCTGCTTTTTCGTTGGGGGAGCTCTGGGAGTAGACATGTGGGCAGGCGAAATCCTGTTGGATATGCAGCGCCAGGTAGAATATCGGGAATTGGATGTTGTGATGGTCTGCCCCTTCCCCGGCCATGATGTCCGATGGGACCCAAAGAGCCAGGCACGGCAGCGAAAACTCCGAGAGGGCTGTGCCAAGGTGCTGATGGGATCAGAACACCCAGGAGCCGAAGGGTATAAAAAACGCACGGAATATATGATGGGGCAGGCCGACTATGTTGTAGCTGTTTATGATAATGATCCGAAACATTACAGCGGAGTGGAGACAGCGATAGGGATCGCTGAAAAAAGAAACTTGTCAATAGTGTTGATTCATCCAGACACAGGAATTATAAACATAGTAGATCATTACAGAGAGAGGCATACGGATTAGGCAAAATATGTTACTGTTTCTCCAAAAAACTAAAAAGGTGTGCGGTTTTGGTAATACGAAGCCACCTTGACTGTCGAGGAAAAATCGGGTATCATCTGATTAGCGATAGCTAACTTGAACGAGTTAGAAAGAGGTGGGTTATGTCACATAGCAGTCTATATCTTACCAATCTTTATAACGATTTGATAACCAATACCCCTCAGACAATCACTATGGACATTCCTTCAGAAGTCGGGCAAGGCCAAATTTCTCAAACAAAAATCAAGCACGGCGTTATCCTCTCAGACTGGAAAATGTGCTATCAATCCGATATGAATGTGCAGGGTCCTGTTAGTGGAGAATATATGCAAATCATTTTCTGCCTGAATGATGGAATTTCATGGGGGATAATGAATGAGAATCGTTCTATTACTATACAGAAAAATGAGTCTTGTATCTATGCTGGACATGATGGCACAGAATATATCTGCTACAAAAAAGACAGTAACTTCTCATTCAAAAGCATTAAAATCCCAATTCCCTACTTTTCACAACTCCTTGCTGATTACTTTGACGGACAGGAAATTACAGTCTATGAAAAGAAGCTCCTGAATGGTATTGCCAAAGTCTCTGTCACACCAATTATGGAGCAAATACTGTCGGAAACAAGCAAATTTTCTCAATACCGCGGGGGGCTGGGCTATCTCTATTTGGACGGCAAACTGTTGGAGCTGCTGTCCATCTATCTGGGAGAAGTTTTGGAATTGGACATTCTGATGGGCAAAAATATTTCCATGTCCCGGACGGAGCGGACTGCCATCATGGAAGCAAAACGGATCATCGACAGCCAGCTCGCCTTTGCCCCCTCTTGTGAAGAACTGTCTCAACAGGTACATCTGAGTCTGACCAAGCTGACACGGGGATTTTCTTCCTTCTACGGTATGCCGATCCATCAATATGTTATTGAGCAGCGGTTGACACAGGCGGCGCAACTGCTGTTGGACGGAGACTGGAATGTGGGGGAGGTCGCTGCGATTGTAGGGTATGGAAAACCGAGCAACTTTGCGGCGGCCTTCAAGAAAAAATACGGTGTTGCACCCAAACATTACAGGGAGACACGCTTCAACCACACAAAGCAGTGACCTTTAACTGCTTTTGGGTGAAAATGGGCAGGTTTTGGGTCGAATTAGAAAGGCATAACTGATACAATATGCGTTGAGGTTAGTAAGTGCTAACCTCAACGCATATTGTTGTTTAGAGGAGGCAAAGCATGAAACAGAAGTTGAATGCGAAAGATTTTATCCTGATTGGCGTCCTGACCGCCCTCATGTGGATCATCTGCATGATTATCAGCACCATTATGA
>URST01000008.1 GCA_900550585.1 uncultured Eubacteriales bacterium | reverse complement strand
TCCATGTGGACAAGATGTGCAACGAGTGCGGCAACTGCACCCAGTTCTGCCCCTACGCCTCCGAGCCGTGCCACGACAAGTTCACCCTGTTCCAGACCGCAGAGGACATGGTGGATTCCCACAACGCCGGCGTGCTGTTCCTGGGCGGCGATAAGGTGCGCGTCCGCACCTTCGGCGAACCCAAGGACTACGACCTCAGCGGCAAAAACGAGCTGCCCACCGATCTGGAGAAGCTCATCGTCACCATCCGCGACAAGTACGGCTACCTGTACAACTGAACCGCATAAGCAAAAAAAGAACCGCCGCACGGCGGTTCTTTTTTTGCGTTCCGGCGGACATCAGCCCGCCAGGATCTCAAATTTCAGCACGCCCTGGGCGGCGGCGGCACGGGCCATCAGCTCCTCCAGCCCGTCCACCATGTCGCTGGTCTCGGCGGAGATGGTCACGCCGGCGCAGCCGTTGGTGGGGATGGTCTGGTTGATGGTGAGAATATTCGCGCCGGAACCGGCAAAAATAGACAGGTAATTGGACAGCACACCGGGAATATCCTTGAGCAGTGCGTAAAACGTGATGATATGGCCCGCCCGCATGTTCTGGAACGGCTGGACGGCGTCCTTGTACTTATAGAAGGCGCTGCGGCTGATGCCCACGAGACGGGCCGCCTCGCCCACGGTGTCGGCCTCGCCCACCTGCAGCATGCGCTTGGCCTCCGCCACCTTGATAAAGACCTCGGGCAGCGCCTCTGCCGAGACCAGATAGTATTTTTTCTTCTCCATAGCTTCCTCCCGGATTGTCCGCGTGATGTGCACATTTGTCAAATATGAGTTATATTATCACGGTAAAGCGAAAAAGACAAGAAAAATTTTGTAAAAAAACTGTGAAAAAGGAGGCGGACTGCATGGAACGGCGGAGAGAGCTGCTTTTCCGGCTGCTCTGGTGGGCGGCGGTGGCCGGCGTGGGCTGGCTGGCGCTGCGGTACGCGCTGGTATGGCTGCTGCCGTTCCTGCTGGCGCTGGGGGCGGCGGCGCTGCTGGAACCGCTGATCGAGGCGGCCCGCCGGCGGCTGCACCTGCGGCGGGGCTTTACGGCGGCGGTGCTGACGCTGGTGCTGGTGGGCGGTGTGCTGGCGGTGCTCATCGTGCTGGCGGTGCAGGTGGTGGAGCAGGCGGTGGCGCTGGTGTCGTCCCTGCCGGAGCTGCTGGCGGCGCTGCCGGACACGCTGGCCTCGCTGGAGCGGCGGCTGGAGAGCTTCTGCGCCGCCTGCCCGGAGGGCGTGGGCCGGGCGGCCCGCGAGCTGCTGTCCTCCTTTCCGGAGGAGGCGGCGCGCCTGGCGGGACAGGTATCCTCTGCCGTTCTGCAGGGGGCGGGCCGGGCCATGAGCGCGCTGCCCCAGATCCTGCTGGCCTGCGGCACCACGGTGCTGGCGGTGTTCTTCACCCTCAGCGCCTACCCGGAGGTGATGGGCTTTTTCCGGCGGCAGCTGGGGCCGGGACTGGCCTGTGCCCGGGGCGTGAAGGCCAATGTGTTTGCCACGCTGGGCAAGTGGCTGAAGGCAGAGTGCATCCTGTTGGCGGTGACGTTCTGCCAGCTGCTGGCGGGTCTGCTGCTGATGCGGCAGGAGTACGCCCTGCTGCTGGCGGCGCTGATCGCGCTGATCGACGCGCTGCCGGTGTTCGGGACGGGGACGGTGCTGGTGCCGTGGGCGGCGGTGGAGTGCCTGCTGGGAAACGTGCCCAAGGGCGTCGCGCTGCTGGCGCTGTTCGCGGTGATCTCCGTGGTGCGCAGCGTGCTGGAGCCGAAGCTGGTGGCGGCGCAGGCGGGTTTGCCGCCGCTGGCGTCGCTGGCGGCCATGTATGTGGGCTTCTGCGCCATGGGTGTGGCGGGGATGGTGCTCTCGCCCGTTCTTCTGCTGTTGGTCAAGCAGCTCCACGATGGGGGCTATATCCGGCTTTGGAGGTAGTTGCCACCGGGAAAAGAAGGTGCTATAATAGCGCCAAACCTACAAAAGAGGACAGGAGGCACCGGGATGAGAGTATTATTCAAGAACGGCACGGTGGTGTCCGGCAAGGGCACGCGGCGGGCGGATGTGCTGGTGGACGGCGAGAAGATCCGGCGTGTGGCCCGCGACATCCATGTGGACGATGCGCAGGTGGTGGACGCCGCCGGCATGCTGCTGATGCCCGGCTTCATCGACGCCCACACCCATTTTGATCTGGATGTGTGCAATACCACCACGGCGGACGACTTCGCCTCCGGCTCCCGGGCGGCGCTGCGGGGCGGCACCACCACGGTGGTGGATTTCGCCTGCCCCAACAAGGGCGAGACGCTCCACGACGGTCTGCGGCTGTGGCATGAGAAAGCGGACGGCAGGTGCGCCTGCGACTACGGCTTCCACATGACCATCGACGACTGGAACGACACCATCGAAAGCGAGATCGACGACATGTACGCCGAGGGCATCTCCTCCTTCAAGATGTACATGACGTACCCGGCCATGATGATCGGCGACAAGCTGATGTACAAGGCTCTGAAGAAGCTGAAGGAAAAGGGCGGCATCTGCGGCGTACACTGCGAGAACGCCGGGGTCATCGACGCCCTCATTGAGGAGAAGAAGGCCGCCGGTGAGCAGGGCAGCGTGGGCTGCCATCCCCGGACGCGGCCGGACTTTCTGGAGGCGGAGGCCGTGGGCCGTCTGCTGCACATTGCCGAGGCCGTGGACATCCCGGTGGTGATCGTACATACCACCAACGCGGCGGCGCTGCGGGAGATCGAAGCGGCCCGGCGCCGGGGCCAGAAGGTGTATGTGGAGACGTGCCCCCAGTACCTTATTCTGGACGACAGCGTGTACGACAACGAGGACTGGTTACAGGCGGCCAAGTACGTCTGCGCGCCGCCCATCCGCAAGGCGGCGGACCGCAGGGCCCTGTGGCAGGCCATCCGCCGGGGCGAGGTGCAGACGGTGTCCACCGACCACTGCAGCTTCACCACCACCCAGAAGCTGGCGGGGAAGGAGGATTTCACCGCCATCCCCGGCGGCCTGCCCGGCGTGGAGACACGGGGCGAGCTGCTGTACACCTTCGGCGTGACCACCCGGAAGATCAGCCTTGCCGCCATGTGCCGCGTGCTGGCGGAGAACCCCGCCAAGCTGTACGGCATGTTCCCCCGCAAGGGCATCATCGCCGAGGGTGCGGACGCGGACATCGTGGTGTACGACCCGGCGGCGGACCATGTCCTCCGTGCCGAGGACATGGTGGGCGCGGCGGACTACAACCCCTATGAGGGTGTGGTGACCAAGGGCTCCATCAAGCAGGTGTGGCTGCGGGGCAAGCTGGCCGTCAACGAGGGCCGCGTGCTGGCAGGCCCGGACGGACAGTACATCCGGCGCGGCAAGTGCTGCCTGTAAGCGGGAGGGTATAGACGATGCTGGACAAGACACTGGGCTACATCCTCTGCTGCCAGTCGCCGGGCCTGTTTCTGGCGGCGGCGGTGCTGGTCATCGCGTATTTCGCCGGGCGGAAAAAGCACCGGTTCAAGGCGGTGCTGAAGCTGCTGCTGGCCATCGTGTGCGCGGTGGGCGCTATTGCCCTGTACTATCTGGGCATGTACGACGAGTATTTCACCATCCGTGACTTTTACCAGATCCGGCCTGCCGGCTGGGTGGGCGTCGGTATCGCGGCGTTCTTCACGCTGCTGGCACTGGTGCGGGCGTTCTTCGCCGCTGCCGATGCCCGGCGGGAGGAGAAGGCCGCCAACCGTGCGGAAAACCAGCGGCGGGCGGCGGAGGCCGCTGCCGCCGAGGCTGCGGCACGGGAGAACGCCCGTCAGGAGCAGATGGAGCCGCCGGCGGAAGCCGTTCCCACAGTGGACGAGCCTGCCGCGGACGCACCGGCTGTGACGCCGGAGATGCCGGCGGAGGAGCCGGTACAGGCGGAGGCACCGGAGGCGCCTGCACAGACAGAGGCATAAAAAGAACGCTGTTCCCATGGGGAACAGCGTTCTTTTTATGTACTCAGTGATTCCCGCAGCCGGCGGCGGGCTTGGGCATGGGATGGGCCTGCTTGCCGGTGATCTCCCGGGGGACGATCTTCACGATCTTCGTGGCGGCGAAGCACCGGTCCATGCAGGCGGCCAGACCGCCCATGCCCTTGGGGTCCAGCGCCTCCACCAGCAGAAGCAGCGCCTTGGTGCGCTCTCCGTCGTCGGTGACTACCTGCGCCTGTCCCCGCACCACGGCGGAGTCGTAGGACGTCTCGAATTCGTTGGGGACGATGGACATGCGGGACACGGCGGTAAGGCACACGGGCGGCTCCTTTTCCAGCAGCTGCCACTTCTCGCCCGCACCGGCGCAGTGGAAGTACAGCACCCTGTACGTCTCGTCCACCACATGGTTGATGGGCACGCAGTAGGGCGTGCCGTCCTGCCCGGTCATGGACAGCGCGGCGTAGGGCGCGCTTTTCAGCACCTCCCAGGCGAAGGCCTCGTCCCGTTCACGGTCTTTTCTGCGCATGGTGGTATCCTCCTTATTTCAAGTTCAATATCCGCTTGTAATAGGGCCACAGGCCGGTCTTTTCCGGCCACAGGGGGGCCAGCTGGCACAGGTCGGTACCGGGGAAGTTGTTGCCCTCGATGATGGCGGGGCCGTCCGGCGTGATGGCCATGTCCCAGCCCACATGCCCCATGCCGGGGAACACCTGGGCCGCCTCCTTGGCCAGAGCGATGGCCTCCGGCACCATGGGCAGCTGATAGCCCACCAGCGGGATGCCGGTATCCGGGTGCTTGTCGTAGAGGTTGAAATAGTCGTCGGTGGCGGGGGTGGTGATGCGTCCGGTGTCCACGTCCACCCGGGCCAGGATGCCGCCCTGCCCGGAGTTGTCGCACACGCTGTCGCCGGTGCCCATCTTCACGATGATGTAGGCGATGGTCACGTTTCCCTTCACGTTGTCGGTGAGGATGCGCATGGTGTTGACGCTGCCGGGATGGAGCCGCGCCATGTCCGGGTGCTGGATGAGCTGGTGCTCCAGCACCACCATCTTTTTCTCCCGGATGTAGGCCAGCATGGCGGCGGGGGAGTCGAAATCCGCCACCCGCAGGCGTTCCACGCCCCGGCCGCTGTCGCCATGGTTGATCTTGGCGAAGATGTATTCCTGCCCCGCCACGAAATCCGCCATCTGCTGCTCCGTGGCCGTCTCACCGTTCAGTGTTTCCCGGTGCAGGTAGGCCCGGAACGTCTCGTTGAACTTCAGCTTGTCGTCAAAATCGTCGTTGTAGGCGGGGTCGTTCATCAGTTCAAAGACCTTCCGGTTGCGCACGCGGGTGAGATAGGTGTCCCGCTGCCTGCCGGTGAGGTCGTAGAAGCCGTACATAACGTAGTCGTAGTACCCGGCGCCGTACCGCGCGGCGCACCACAGGATGTCGAAGAACGTGTGTACCCGGCTCTGGCCGCACTTGTCGTGTACCACGTCCAGCATGTGGGACAGCTTCTTCCAGCGGACGCCGGTGAGGACGCGGGCGATATACTTGATGTTGGGCATAAAAGACGCTCCTTTCGGTCAGCGGCGGAAAATACGGCGCAGCGGCGCGGTGACAAGGCCCCGCTCATAGCGGTTCAGGCCGAATAGCCACATGCACACGGCGTAGACCGCCACGAAGATCAGTCCCGGCGGGATCAGCTGCCAGTAGGTGGTGGGGTGTACCTTCACGGCCAGCAGCACCGCCGTGGCGGCGGGCAGCAGCATGGCCGGCATCAGGTGGAAAATGTGCCGCCAGAAGGCGGGGATGTTCAGGCCGATGCGGCGGTAGTAGTACCAGTTCATCAGGATCACATTGCCGATCAGTGTGGCGACGGCCGTGCCGATGGCGGCGCCCAGTCCCTCCCACTTGATGCACAGGGGGATGGAGATGGCCGCGTTGCCCAGCGCCACGCCCAGATAGACCAGCGAGCGGAACTTGTGCATGTTCTTGGCCCGCTGTATCTCGATGCCCACGGTCTGCACGTTGGTCCACAGGCAGGAGAAGAACAGCAGCAGCGTGGTCCAGTAGTCCACGGCGAACTTCTCATCGCCGCCCCACAGCACCACGAAGGACTGGCCGACGGCCACAAAGCCCAGGAAGATCCCGGCCAGCAGGATGAACTGCAGGCGGCCCACCCGCGTGAACAGCGCGTCCAGCGTGCGCATGGGGGCGTTTTCCGCCACCAGCCGGTGCACCCGCGGCGTCATCACATTGGAGATGGCGTTGCCGAAGGCCAGATAGAACATATTGAGCTGAGCGGCGATAGTGTAGACCGTGACGGCGGTGGAGCCCTGGAACCACATGAGCAGCTGCCGGTCGATGGCCCAGTTGAAGTTATCCACCACGATGCCGATAAAGACGTACAGCGTAAAGCCCAGCATCTCCCGGAGCAGGCCGAAATCGTACCGCCGGAAGGAGAAGGGCATCCGCAGCTTTGTCAGGCAGTAGCCGATGTTCAGGATGCCGCTGAGGATGGTGAAGATCAGGGACACCACCGTCAGCGTCACGGAGCGGTAGCCGATGATCAGCAGGGGGATCATAATGAGGGGATTGAGCACCTGCTTGCCCATGGCCACGATCTTCTGGAACAGATATCGCTCGTTGATGGTGACGTGGGACTCAAAGACGCTGATGGGGAACGTCAGCGCGGCGTTCACCGTCATGATCCGCAGCAGCTTTTCCGCCAGCGCGATCTCCTCCGCCGTCAGCTTCTTGCCGAAGATGACATCGCAGTAGGACAGGCCGAAGCCGATGGCCAGCACCGCCGCGCCCAGCACCAGATAGGTGACGAGGAACATGCCGTTGAGCTTGGCACAGCCTCTCTTGTCCCCGGCGGCGCGGAACCGGGAGTAGTAGCGGATATAGGCGCTGCCCAGCCCGAAGCTCAGCAGGTTCAGATAGCTGATGATGGGCAGGACGGCCTGATAGACGCCGAACTCGCTGTCGCCCAGCCGGTTCAGCATGATGGGCGTGTAGACCAGCGAGATGATGGTGCTCAGCGCCATGGACACATAGGACAGCACGGCGCCTGCCCGTATCTGGTTCACCTTCACCGCTCCACCTCCTTTTTCGCGCAATGACACTTCATTATAGCCCATTCCCGCGGCGGTGTAAAGCAGGGAGCGGAAAAAGATGGTTTTCTTCCGGCGGGAACTCTGGTACAATGGGAAAAAAGAGCGGGAGGGACGGACATGGCCAACAAAAAGCTGAAGCTGCTGTACCTGGCGCGGTATCTGCGGGAGCAGACCGACGAGCAGCACCCAAAAACCATGCAGGACATGATCGCCTATCTGGCGGGCTGCGGCATCAGTGCCGAGCGCAAGAGCCTTTACGACGATCTGGAACTGCTGCGGGTGTACGGCATGGACGTGCAGTCGGTGAAGGGCAAAAGCTACGGCTACTTTTTAGGGGAGCGGGACTTCCAGCTGCCGGAGCTGAAGCTGCTCATCGACGTGGTGCAGGCCTCACCGTTCCTGACCCAGAGCAAGAGCATGGCCCTCATCAGCAAGCTGGAGCAGCTGACCAGCCGGCCCAACGCCCGCCAGCTGCGGCGGCAGGTGTACGTCATGGACCGGGTCAGGACCCACAACGAAAAGCTGTACTACGCCATCGACGGACTGAACACCGCCATCAACGACGGGAAAAAGGTGACGTTCCGCTACTTCGACTGGACGGCGGAGGGCGGCAAGGCCTACCGCCGGGACGGCGCGCTGTATGAGACGAACCCGGTGGCGCTGTGCGTGGACCGGCACTACTATCTGGTGGCCTACGACCCGGCCATCAGCGACTACCGCCACTACCGGGTGGACCGGATGGAGGGCCTGACGGTGACGGACACCGACCGTGACCCCCTGCCGGAGGGCTTCGACCTGGGGCGCTATGTCCGCAGCATCTTCGACATGTACAACGGCCGGACGGAGACGGTGCAGCTCCGGTTCGACGGCGGGCTCATCAACGTGGTGATGGACCGCTTCGGTGGGGCCGGGCACCTGCGGCCCGACGGGGCCGGCGGCATTGCCGTCACCGCGCCGGTGGAGGTGGGGCCCACGTTTTTCGGCTGGCTGTTCCAGTTGGGGACACAGGCGGAGCTGGTGGGGCCGGAGGCCGTCCGCCGGGAGTTCCGGGACTACTGCGCCGCCGTGCTGGCAAAATACCGGTGAGCAAAAGCCCCGCGCCGGGCTGACCCGCCTGCACAGGGTGGATGCGAAAACGGTTGACATCCGTGCGCAATACGGCTACAATAAAACAAACGATACGCAACATACGTTTCAAAACATACGGTTTTATACAAGGAGGACGAAGAACGCTATGGAAAATTACAGATTTTCAACACTGGAGTACAAGCGCCCCGACCTGGAGGCCCGCCGCGCACAGCTGGCCCAATGGAAAGCGGCGGTGGAGCACGCGGAGAGCTACGACGCGCTGCGCCGTCTGATCCTCGAGATCGACCGGGAGAGCTGCCGGCTTTTCACGCAGTATTCCATTGCCCACATCCGGCACACGCTGGACACGCGGGACGAATTTTATGAGGCGGAGATCGGGTATCTGCAGGACACGCTGCCCACCCTCAGCGGCGGGGAGGTGGCGCTCAGCGAAGCCATCGCGTCCAGCCCGTTCCGCGCGGACATCGAGCGGGAGTTCGGCAAGCAGTATTTTGTCTCCATGGATCTGCAGAAAAAACTGTTCTGTGAGGAGAACATCCCCCTGCGCCAGCAGGAGAGCCGCCTGACCAACGAGTATCAGAAGATCATGGCCACGGCCGAGATCCCCTTCGACGGCAAGACCCTGAACCTCTACGGCGTGCAGAAGTACTTTGAGCATCCCGACCGCGCCATGCGCGCCGCCGCCGTCAAGGCATATGCCGGGTTCTACGAGGAACACGAGCCGCGTCTGGAGGAGATCTGGAGCGAGCTGATCCGCATCCGCAACCAGATGGGCAAAAACCTGGGCTATGAGAACTACATCCCCGTGGGCTATCTGGAGCAGGGCCGCACGGACTACGGCGAAAAGGAGGTGGCCTCCTTCCGCGAGCAGGTGCGCACCGTTCTGGTGCCGCTGTGCCAGAAGCTCTATGACGCGCAGGCCGGACGCCTTGGCATCGACCATGTCATGTGGCACGACGAGAAGATGGTGTTCCCGGATGGCAACGCCGAGCCTGCGGGCGATGACGCCTTCATGGTCAGGACCGCGCAGAAGATGTACCACGAGATCAGTCCGGAGACCGGCGAATTTATCGACTTCATGATCGACCATGAGCTGATGGACCTGCAGAACAAGCCGGGCAAGGCGTCCACGGGCTACATGACCAGCCTGCCCAGCCTGAAGGCGCCCTTCGTGTTCTCCTGCTTCAACCACACGATCTTCGACATGCAGGTGCTGACCCACGAGCTGGGCCACGCCTTTGCGGGCTATATGGCCATGCGCAGCCAGCCCATTTCGGACTATTACAGCGAGTCCACCGACATCGCGGAGATCCACTCCATGTCCATGGAGCAGTTCGCCTATCCTTACGCCGAGTGGTTCTTCGGCGATCAGGCCGACAAGTTCCGCTTCGCCCATCTGCAGGAGGCGCTGACCTTCGTGCCCTTCGGCGTGGCGGTGGACGAGTTCCAGCACATCTGCTATGCCCATCCCGAACTGACCCCCAGGGAGCGGACGTACCAGTGGCACCTGCTGGAGGAGAAGTACATGCCGTGGCGCAGGTACGACCATAACGCCTTCATGGAGCGCGGCGGCTACTGGTACCACAAGCTGCACATCTTCCTCTATCCCTTCTATTACATCAATTATACCCTCACCACCATGGGCGCCATGGAATTCAAGAAGAAGTACGCCGAGGACCGGGAGGCCGCGTGGCAGGACTATCTCAACCTCTGCAGGACCGGCGGCAGCCGCAGCTATCTGGAGACGCTGCGCTATGCGGGCCTGTCCGACCCCTTCGAGGCCGGCTCCGTCCAGCGCGCCTGCGGGTATGCGGAGAAGATCCTGCTCGAGCAGATCGCCGCGCAGAAGCAGTAAAGCGCCGCGGCGTTCCTGCGCCGCGCCATGCGGCGGTTTAATCTCTGTTTAACACTGCCGCGCGATCTGTGGTATAATCAGCTCACTGATACGGGGGGAGGGATGGGCATGACCATCAAAAAACGGCTGGCACGGTCGAATATCACCATGCTGGTGATACCGCTCCTCGTGGCGGCGGCGCCGGCGGTGCTGACCGCAGGCCCCCTGACGGCGGACACCGCCAGCCGCCGCGTCACAAAGGACGGCGCGGAGATCCCGCTGAAGAACAGGGAGTACGAGCTGCTGCTGTTCCTCATGCGCCATCCGGGGCAGGTGTTCAGCCGGGAGGATCTGTACGAGATGATCTGGGGGCTGGAGTCCCTGGGCGACAACATCACCGTGGCGGTGCACATCAACCGCCTGCGGGAGAAGCTGGAGGACGATCCCGCCCACCCGCAGCTGCTGCAGACCGTGTGGGGCGTGGGCTACCGGCTGTCGGTTTAAACTCTGTTTAACTTCCCTTTATACGGCGTTTAACGGTTCTTTCTATCATGGAGTTATCCAAGACAGAAAGAACCGTTTTTTTCGGGAGGTAACCGTATGCACGAGAAAGTGATGCAGAAAAACTACGCCAAGGCCTACAAGCTGGTGGCGATCCTGGCTGTGGTGCTGGCGGTGCTCAGCACCGTGGTCATCCCCCTCAGCCTGTCCCAGCAGATCAGGGACGCCGCCGCGCTGGAGCAGACCTACGGCGAGGACCACCACGACGGTGAGCGCGATGGTCACGACAGGGAGGACGCATGGAAAAGCCAGATCACGCCGCTGACGCCGGTGCACTTCGTCATCTTCGGCGTGGCGGGCGTGCTGTGGCTGGCGCTGCTGGCCTGGTACTGGCTGCTGACGGCGGCGTGGCTGTACCGCAGCGCCGTCAACGCCGGGATGAACAAGTCCCTCTGGATGATCCTGGGACTGGTGGGCAATGTGCTGGCGGTGGCCGCGTTCCTCATCGTGCGGGACGCGCCCCAGCGGCTGAAGACGGCGGCGTGACCATGCGCTTCATCACACCCTTTCACGGCTTCTGCATGGCGCTGGCGGACAGTGTGCCCGGCGTCTCCGGCGGCACGGTGGCGTTCATCCTGGGCTTTTACGACCGCTTCATCAAACAGGATACACGACCTGTTCGGGCGTGACGGTGCCGCCCGCAAAGCGGCGCTGCTGTATCTTCTGAAGCTGGGCGCGGGCTGGATCGTGGGCATGGTGCTGTGCGTGTCGCTGCTGGCCGGCCTGTTCTCGGTGCACATCTATTTCATGAGCAGCCTGTTCCTGGGCCTGACCGTGGCCTCCATCCCCTTTGTGGCACTGGCGGAAAAAAGCGCCCTGCGCCGCTGGCAGCTTTTCCCCTTCGCCCTGCTGGGCGCGGCAGTGGTGGTGTCTCTGACCATGCTGCGCACCAGCTCCGGCCTGCTGACCGTGGACATGGCGCACCTGCAGATACCGGACGCCGCGTACCTGTTCCTGGCCGGGGCGGTGGCCATCACCGCCATAGTGCTGCCGGGCATCTCCGGCTCCTCCATCCTGCTGATCGCCGGTGTATACCTGCCGGTGATACAGGCCATCCGCCAGTTCCTGCGCCTTGATATGCAGGTGGTGCCGGGGCTGATGGCGCTGGGGCTCGGCGTTATTGCCGGCGCGGCCCTGTCCATCCGGGCCATCCGTGCCGCATTGCAGAAGCGCCGCGCCGCCATGATCTGGTTCATTCTCGGGCTGATGCTCGGCTCGCTGTATGCCATCGTCATGGGGCCCGCCAGCCTGCAGATGCCCCAGCCGCCGCTGGATGCCGCCGCGTTCCGTCCGCTGGCCTTCCTGCTGGGCGCGGGACTGCTGGCCGGGCTGGAGCTGCTGCGGCGGCGCATGGAGAGGGGCGGGGCGGCATGAATCCGGACCAGACGCTCCTCTACTGGATACACGACAACCTCTCCTGCGGCCTGCTGGATCTGCTGATGCCGAAGCTGACGATGCTGGGTGACGGCGGCGCCGTCTGGCTGCTGGCGGCGGGCGGGATGCTCTGCACCAGGAAATACCGCCGTCAGGGCTTGATATTGCTGGCGGCGCTGGCCGCAGGCGTTCTGGTGGGCAATGTATGCCTGAAAAATCTCATCGCCCGGCCCCGTCCCTGCTGGCTGGACAACAGTGTACGGCTGCTGGTATCCTCTCCCACGGACTACTCGTTCCCCTCCGGGCACACGCTCTCCTCCGCCATCGGCGCCGCGGTGCTGACGAAAACGGACCGCCGTTTCGGCTGGGCTGCCATTCCCATAGCGGCGGTCATCGCCTTTTCCCGGCTGTACCTGTTCGTCCACTATCCCACCGACATTCTGGCCGGCGCGGTGCTGGGCGCGGCCATCGGCCTTGCGGCATACCGCATCGGCACACGCCGCCGCTGAAACGGCAAAAAAAGCTCCTGCGGGTCTCTGAGACCCGCAGGAGCCTTTTCCTGTCGCCTTACTGCGCTTTGATCTCCACGGTCCTGCCGCCGAGACTCTCGTACATCCGGTGGGAGACGGAGAGGACGGTGCGCCCACGGGAGGCGTGGCGCAGCGCCTCCAGCACGCGCGCCTCGGTCTCCGCGTCCAGATTGGCGGTGATCTCGTCCAGCAGCAGCACGGCGGGATCCGCCGCTGCGGCCCGGGCGATGGACAGCAGCTGCCACTCACCCTGGGAGAACATGCCGTCCGTACACACCGTGCCGTACCCCTCCGGCAGTGCCCGGATGGCGGCGTCGATCCCGGCCAGCCTTGCGGCGTTCTCCGCCATTTCCTCGGTGATGCCCGGGTCGGAGAGGGTGATCTGCTCCAGCACGGTCTCCGGCACGCGGGAAAAATGCTGCTCCACGCAGCCGATGCAGGCCCGCCGCTCCCGGTCCGGGATGGACGAGGCATCCACGCCGCCAATGGTGACGGTGCCGGCCTGCGGCCGGTAAAGCCCCAGCAGCAGCTTGAACACCGTGCTTTTCCCGGCGCCGGTCCGGCCCACCAGCGTCACCTGCTCGCCCTGCCTTACGGTCATGGAAAAGTCGCGCAGCACGGGCTTTTCGCCGTACCCGAAGGTCACATGGGAGAGCGTCACATCGCCCCGTGCGGGCTTTCCGCCCTCCGGCGGGACGGTGCGCTCCGGCTGATCCAGAAATGCGTCGATGCGCTTGACGCCCGCCATGGCCGACTGGATGGTCTGTATCTCCATGCCGAGGATCTCGATGGGCGCGAAAATGCGGGAGATGTAGTTGATGACCGCCACCGATGTGCCCACCGACATGCCGAACAGTGTCAGGATCTCCGCCCTGCCGGAGGCGGAGAGCAGCATGACGATGCCCACCACTGCGGCGTTCAGCAGCAGCACCACCGGCGAGTAGACCGCGTCGTAGAAGTTGGTGCGCTCCATGGCGGCATAGCTGTCGCCGATGCGCCGGTCATAGCGGCGCTCCATATAGGCCTCCAGCCCCAGCGCCCGGATGGTGCGGCTGTTGTGCAGCGTCTCCGGTACCTGACCGGACACGGCGGCCACGGCGCGGCGGTTATCCAGCTGCGCCGCCAGCATCCGCTTCTGCACATGGCGGGTGAACACCGCGAACAGCGGCAGCACCAGCAGAAGGATCAGCGCCAGACCGGTATTTTTCACGGCGATGACAGCCATGATGGAGACGATGCGGCAGGCGTCCGCCGCCATGCTGATGATGCCGGAGGTGAACAGCGCCTCCACGGTGTCCACATCGCCGGAAAAGCGGGCGGCCACCTGACCGGGATCCTGCTCCGCCAGCGTGCCGGCGGGCAGCCGCGTCAGTTTCTGCGACATTTCCGAGCGCAGCGCGTGGGTCATTTTCTGCCCGAACAGCACCAGCAGGCTCTCCTGCGCCGAGGAGAACACGCCCTCCAGCACAAGGCTGCCGAAGTAGAGCAGCACCGCCAGCAGGGTCAGCGGGAGCCCCGCGGTCAGTCGGTCGATGATGCGCCCCAGCAGCAGCGGCGGGATAAGAGATGCTGCCACCGCCGCCGCCACGCACAGCAGCGTGCCCGCCGTCAGCAGGCGGTGCGATGCCGCCGCCGTCCGGATGGCGGCAAACACCCCGATTTTCCGTCTGTTTTTCATGCCTGCCCACCTCCTGTCTGGCTCTCGTACAGCTGGCGGTATACCGGCACGGACGCCATCAGCTCCTCGTGGGTGCCGACGGTGGTCCTGCCGTCCTCCATAAAGACCACCTGCCGCAGCTCGGGGAAGTGGTACAGCCGGTGGGAGATAAGGAACACCACCTTATCCTCTGCATACTCCCGCAGATACGCGAACACGGCATCCTCGGTGCCGCGGTCCAGCGCGGAGAACGGGTCGTCCAGCACCAGAACGGGCCGGGGATGGGCCAGCGTCCGGGCCAGTGCCAGCCGCTGCGCCTGTCCGCCGGACAGCCGCGCGCCGCTGCTGCCGATAACGGTATCGGAGCCGTTCTCCATGGCCAGCACCTCCTTGTCCAGCGCGGCCGCCGCCAGATACGGCATGGCGTCCTGCCCCTCGCCGCACAGGACGTTGTTCTGAATGGTGTCGGCGCTCAGCTCCGGGTCGTGGCCCAGATAGCCGACAGTGGCGGCGATCTGCCGCGGCGTCATGGCGGAGAACTCCTTTCCGCCGAACCGTGCCGTGCCGCCGTAGGGCGCCTCGCACAGGAACACCCGCCCCAGAGTGGATTTGCCGCAGGCCACCGGCCCGGTGACGCCAATGATGTCGCCGGGCCGGGCCGTCAGCGTCAGACCGGAAAAGACCGGCGTATCCCCGTAGGCAAAGGACAGCTCCTCCAGCGTCACGTCGGCGGGAGCGGGAATGGCCAGCGGCGCCAGCGTCTCCGGTGTCCGCATCAGCGGCCTGATGCGTTTCCACGACACCTCCGCCTTCTGCACCGCATTGAACAGCTTGGCCACCTTGGAGGATTTCACCGTCAGCTTGGTGAAGCAGGAGAGGAATGTGGTGAACGCCGCGATATCCCAGGCGCTCCAGCCTGTGCCCAGCACGTTCTTCGCCCCGAACCACAGGATGAACAGCACGCCCGCCTCCGACACGGCCAGATACAGCGGCGGCAGAGCCGACTGCCGCACATTGCTGCGCACGGCGGTCTTTTCATAGTTGTCCAGCGCCTCCTCATACCGCGCCTCCCGGGCGCTCTCGCAGCCGCAGATGCGGTAGGTCACGGCGTTCTGCGCGCGGTCCAGCGTGGCCGCGCTCAGCGCGCCCGCCGCCTTTTTGTAGGCAGCCCCGGCCCGCTGCACCGGCTTTTTCATCCATGCCGCGCAGACGTAGGATACCGGCGTGAACAGCAGGCTCAGCAGCGCCAGCCGCCAGTCGTACACAAACAGCATCACGGCGTAGCCCGCCAGCGCCACGCCGGTATCAAAGACCTCCGTGGTGAATTTCCGCATGCCCTCCACGCAGTCGTCCACATCGGAGATGGCCTTGGTCATCAGTTGGCCTGCGCCCTCCCGCTCCAGGGCGGCCCGGCCCTGCCGCACCAGATTGGCGTACAGGATGCCCTTCATCCGGTGGTTGATGTTGTTGGCAAAGCGGCGGACGTAGAACCGCTTGACGAACCGCGCCGCCTGCACCAGCAGCGTCACGGCGATGTAGGCCAGCACCAGCACCGCCATCCGGGCGGCTGTCTCCCGGCCGCCGAGGATGTCGGCAAGGCACTGGGCCAACCGCCCCTCGAACCACGGCGCGGCCAGCAGGCCGACGTTGTAGACGAGGCCGGAGACCGTCACAAGGGCCAGCGGCAGCCACTCCGCCCGGAAATAGGCGCCGATCCGGTCCGGGCGGAACGCCCTGTCATGCCTGCTCATCCGCTTCACCTCCCGCCGGTATCTGAAAGTGCGGGAAGCCCGCCCGGCTCTCCGCCTTGGACACCGTGTACAGCTTGTCCAGCGCCGCCGCAAAGGCGGCGGCCTCCTCCCGGGTCAGCGCGCCGGTCAGATACTCGTAGAAAGCGGCCTCGATCTCCGCCTTGGAGGCCTTCAGGCGCTCCGCCTTTTCCGTGGGATACAGCAGCTGGCTGCGCCGGTCGCGGGGGGCGTCCCTGCGGACAAGGTATCCCTTGGCCTCCAGATTTTTCGTCCGCCGGGCGATGGCGGCCTTGTCGGCATGCAGCAGCTCCGCCAGCGCTGCCTGCGTGCAGCCGGGGTTGTGGCGCAGCGCGTGGATCAGGTCGATCTCCGCCGTGCCCACGTCCTGCTCCCGCAGCGTGCGCAGCACCAGCTTCTCCGCCTCCCGCGCGATCTTTGTGATCTTCCGTTCCGTGATATCCATATCCGCCTCCGTATTCCCAAAAGGTTGTACCTACATCATTGTACATACAACTATTGTAGACCGGTTTTTCCGTTTGTCAATACGGGGAAAATGAAAAACACCCCGCCGGCACATCGTCAAGGGACGGCGTTGCGTTTTCCGCCGCCGTGGTGTATGATGGGGAAAATGTGTGTACTGCGCCGACTCGTCCCCGTGCGTCACCGCGGCGGGGCGGCTCTGCGCATCCTGTTCCAAGAAGGAGGCAAATCATGCTGCATTTGAAAATTTTCAAGGCGGAGACCGCCGAAGAAGTAGGCCGTCTGGCGGCCGACCAGTTCCAGGAGGTCGTCTGTGCCAAGCCCGCCTGCGTGCTGGGTCTGGCCACCGGCTCCACGCCCGTCCCCCTGTACCGGGAGCTGATCGACCGGGAGAGGGCGGGGCTTATCGACTTCTCCCGCGTCCGCTCCGTGAATCTGGACGAGTACAAGGGTCTGGCCCCCGACCATCCCCAGAGCTACCGCCGCTTCATGCAGGAGAACCTGTTCGATCACATCTCCATCCGTCCGGAGAACACCTATGTACCCGACGGCCTGACCACGGACGTGGCCGCCATGTGCGGGGCCTACGAGCGGACCATCGAGGATCTGGGCGGCGTGGACCTGCAGCTGCTGGGGCTGGGGCACGACGGCCACATCGGCTTCAACGAGCCCTGTGACCATTTCCCCAGCTGGACGCATGAGGTGACGCTGACGGAGTCCACCCGCCGGGCCAACGCCCGCTTCTTCGCCAGCGAGGCGGAGGTGCCCGCCGCCGCCTACACCATGGGCATCGGCACGGTGATGGCCGCCCGCAGTGTGCTGATGATCGTCACCGGCGCCGACAAGGCGGACATCCTGCGCAAGGCGTTCTTCGGCCCGGTGACACCCTGGGTGCCTGCGTCTATCCTGCAATTTCACCCCGATGTAACGCTGATCTGCGACTGGGCCGCCTGGGACGGCGCGGCATTGGGAGGGGAGCGGTGACCGTGGAGTATCTGGGCATTTCCTTCGCCATGCAGAATGCGCCTGCGCTGGACGAAGGCTTTATCCCCTTCGCCCCGTGGCGGGCGGCCTATCTGGCGGAGGCCCGCCGCCCCGTCCGCATCGCCGTGGAGCGGCAGGACGGACAGGTGTCGGTGTTCGAGACGCGGCTGCGGGACGAGCCGTACCGCGCCGCTGACCTGCGGTTTCTGGAGCGCACCGTCAAGCTGCTGCTGTGGAGCGTGGGGGGCTGGCGCGTCCGCATCTGCGGCTGCGACCGGCTGACGCGGGAGCTGGCGCGGACCTACGCCGCCGCCGGGGAGCGCGCCTTTGACGCGGACTTCATGGAGACGGTCTTTCAGCGCCCCTTCGTGCTGGAGGCCGTGTCCGAGGCGGACTTTCCCGTGCCCCGCAGCACCGCCCGGAGGATCGGCGGCCACTGGGACGGCTGCCGCATCGGCTTCGATGCCGGCGGCTCCGACCGGAAGGTATCCGCCGTCATCGACGGCGAGACGGTGTATTCCGAGGAGGTGGTCTGGCACCCCAAGACCCAGGCCGACCCCCGGTATCATTACGAGGGCATCCTGTCGGCCTTCCGGGCGGCGGCGTCGAAAATGCCGCGGGTGGACGGCATCGGCGTGTCCTCCGCCGGTGTGTTCATCGGCAATGCCCCCATGGTATCGTCTCTGTTCATCCGGGTGCCGCCGGAAAAACGCGGCCCCATCCCCACCATCTATGACCGCGCTGCCGCCGCCATCGGCGATGTGCCCGTCGTGGTGGCCAACGACGGCGATGTGACGGCGCTGGCCGGCGCCATGAGCCTCCGTGCCAACGGCGTCATGGGTCTTGCCATGGGCACCAGCGAGGCGGCGGGTTATGTAAACCGCGAGGGCTGTATTCTGGGCTGGTTCAACGAGCTGGCCTTTGCCCCCGTCGACCTCAGCCCCCATGCGGAGCGGGACGAGTGGTCCGGCGACATCGGCGTGGGCTGCAAATATTTCTCGCAGGACGCCGTCATCCGGCTGGCTCCCGCCGCCGGCATCGCCCTGGCGGAGACGCTGACCCCCGCCGAGAAGCTCAGCGCCGTGCAGACCCTGGCGGAGAGCGGCGATGAACGGGCGCTGGCGGTCTTTCGGGATATCGGCGTCTATCTGGGCCACACCCTGCCGCTGTACGCATCGGTGTATGACCTGCGGCACCTGCTGGTGCTGGGCCGTGTGGCCTCCGGCGTCGGCGGCGAGTGCATCGTATCCCGGTGCCGCCGGGTGCTGGCGGAGGAATACCCGGCGCTGTCGGTCTCCGTCACCCTGCCGGACGAGCAGTTCCGCCGGATGGGGCAGTCTGTGGCGGCAGCCAGTCTGCCGGAGGTGTGATATGCGGTTTGAAAACGGTCTGATCTTTGTAAACGGGCGGTTCGTCCCCGGCGGCTTCTCCGTGGAGGGCGGGCGCTTTGCCCATGTGCTGGAGGAGACGGCGGACGCGGCGCATGTGGACCTCCACGGTGCCCGGGTCATCCCCGGTCTGGTGGATGTCCACACCCACGGCAGCTCCGGCGCGGACTTTTCCGACGGCGACTATGCCGGTCTTGTGAAAATGGCCGCCTATCTGGCGAAAAACGGCGTCACGTCCTTTGCCCCCGCCTCCATGACCCTGCCCTACGACACACTGGAAACGGCGTTCCGCACGGCGGTGCGCCTGCACCGGGAGGCCCCGGCGGGCTGCGCCCGGCTGCTGGGCATCCAGATGGAGGGGCCGTTCTTCTCCGAGAAGAAAAAGGGCGCCCAGAACGCGGCGTACCTCCGCCTGCCGGATTACGACGCCTTCGTCCGGCTCTATGACGTGTCGGAGGGGCTGCTGCGCATCGCGGATGTGGCCCCGGAGCTTCCCGGCGCGGTGGACTTTGCCCGCCGCGCAGCGGAGAAATGCACCGTCTCCGTGGCGCATACCGACGCCGCCTATGAGGAGGCCGCCGCCGTCTTTGACGCCGGAGCCACCCATCTGACCCACCTTTTCAACGCCATGCCCGGCATCCACCATCGGAACCCCGGCCCCATCGGCGCGGCGTCGGAGCGTGCGTCCGTCACGGCGGAGCTGATCTGCGACGGGCACCATGTCCACCCCAGCGCCGTGCGCATGGCCTACCGGCTGTTTCCGGGCCGCATCTGCCTGATCTCCGATGCCCTGCGCTGCTGCAGCATGCCGGACGGGCAGTACACGCTGGGCGGGCAGGATGTGTTCCTGTCCGGCGGCGTGGCCCGTCTGACCGACGGCACCATCGCCGGCAGCGCCGCCAACCTGTACGACTGCATGCGCAATGCCGCGGCCTTCGGTATCCCCGTGGAGCAGGCGGTGCTGTCCGCCACCGCCATTCCCGCCCGCGAGATCGGGCGGGCCGGCGAAACGGGCGCCATCGCCGACGGCCTGCCTGCCGACTTCGTGGTCTGTGGGGAGGCGCTGGAGCGCCGCGCCGTCTATCTGGGCGGCCTGCGCCTGTAAAAAAGAAAGGACCTGCCTCAGGCAGGTCCTTTTCATATGGAGGAGATCACCGGCTCACTGCAGCACGGTGCCGTCTGCCAGCGTGATGGTGTAGCCGTTGAAGTTGATGGTGCCGTTGTTGGTGAGACTGGTCAGGGTGCAGTTCCCGGTCAGCGTCCAGGTGCAGCCGCTGTCGATGGTGACCACGGCGTTGTCGCTGACGGCGGTGCCGCCCTGGGCGTTGTCGATGATGCTGGTGGTGCCGGTGAAGGTGCTGCCGTTGGTCAGCGTCATGTCCAGGGTGGAGATGGTGTCCACCACGATGTCGCCTGTCAGCACTTGCCCGTCGGCGGTAAACGCCACCTGCGCACCGTTGCTGCCGGCGGTGCCCCAGCCGTGGCTGGCGGAGTTGCCCACCACCCGCAGCAGCACGCCGTCCGCGTCCTCGTTCTTCAGCGTCACGCCGCTGAGCGTCAGCACGCAGTGGGTGTTGGTGACGTAGATCATATCGCCGTTTCTGGCGGTGAGGGTGCCGCCGGTCATGGAGAAGGTGGAGGTGCCCACATCCGCGTCGCCGCTCATGGACTGGTAGATCATGACATTGTGGACGTTCTCCTCAGAGCTGGAGCCCTTGGTGTCGCTCATATTGCCGGTAACGTCGCAGTTCTCCAGCACGATGCTGTTCTTGCCCTCGATGACCAGCGCCTCGGAGTTGTTGGCGGTGAGGGTGGCGTTCTTCACGGTGATGTCCGCGGTGGAGTACACCGCCGGGGAGTTGTAGCCGTTGGAGACATAGCTGCCGCCGTCCACGCTGACGGTGCCGCCGCCCCTGTCGGACCGGATGGCCGCCGAGGAGTTGCCGCTGGTGGTGACGATCAGGTCGCTGGCGATGGTGGTGCCGCCGCCGGTGGTCTGGATGCCGCCGGAGTTGTCGGCGGTGGTGGTGATGACGGAGTTGGAGATGTTCACGGTGGTGCCGCTGCCATAGCTGAACACACCGTTGCCGTTCTGAGCGGAGGAGGTGACTCTGGCGTTGGTGATGGTCACGTCCGCTCCGTTGGTGGCCAGCAGGGCGGCGTTGACGCCGTAGAAGTCGCCGTTCTCCGTGTTGGAGGTGGCGCCGGCGCTCTTGTCCACGGTGATGCCGTCCAGCGTCACGTCCGCGCCGTCGATGCGCAGGGCGTTCTCGTCGTCGCCGGTGGAGGTGTAGGTGGTGTCGGTGTAGGTGCCGTTTTCGCTGATGGTGTTGGCGCTGTCGCCCTGGGTCACCTCACTGCTGCCGCCGAAGCCGCCGGAGGGCGCACCGCCCATGCCGCCGCCCACGGCGCTGTCCGCGGCGGTCAGCTCCACGGCGGATGCCGCGCCGCTGTCGTCAAACGTCACGGTGAGGATGTCGTCCACGGCGACATCGGATGCAGTGACGCTCTCGCCGTCTCTGGTGATGTCTGCCTTGGCGATGTCCACGGTCAGCGTTTCACCATTCTCGGTAAAGCTGCTGCCGCCGGGCATCTCCGGCGGCGTACCGCCCTGCTGGCTGTCGGAGCCGCTGCTGTCCGGCATCTCCGGGGGCTGGCTGCTGTCGCCGTCTGGCTTTTCCGGCGGTGTGTCGGTGGGTTGGCTGCTGCCGCTGTCACCGGAGGGCATCTCCGGGGGCTGCTGGCTGCTGCTGTCGGAGGGAGCACCGCCGGACGGGGCGGCGTCCTCCGCCGGCTCACCCAGCGCCAGCGTGACGGTGGTGCCGTCCATGGCGGTGACGCGGCCCGTCAGGGTCTGTCCCGCGTAAGTGGTGTCTGTTCCTGCGCCGCAGGCCGCCAGAGAGACGGCCATGGCTGCCGCGCACAGCAGTGCGATCAGTTTCTTTTTCATGTCTCATCGACCTCCTTTATATACTGTCCGGGGCGGTGCTCCGCGCCGCCGCTTTTCTTTTGATGGACACAGCATACCGCCGTATCCTAAAGGAAACCTAAAAGGTCAGAAAACCTTCTGTATTTTTTTCGGAGGGCGCCTTTGGCGGAGGATTAGGAGCCGCGGAAAAAGCAAGGCCCTTACCGGCGTCCCGCCGGTAAGGGCCTTGCATAGGTGCGTTTTGCGTTTTACGGGAGCGCGCGTCAGCGCCCGGTGAGCCAGCCCCGTTTTTTCCAGTTCCGGAACTCCGACCATGCCAGCAGGACGCACAGCAGGCATGTCAGCACGTCCGCGATGGGCACGGCCAGCAGCGCACCGTCCAGTCCCCGGCAGCGGGACAGCAGCAGCGCCAGCGGGATCAGCAGAACGCCCTGCCGCACCAGCGGGATCAGCAGTGCGCGGGCGGGCTTTCCGATGCCCTGGAAGAAGGAGGCCGTTGTCATGTGTATCCCGTACAGGAGGAACGCCGCCATGTAGAGCCGGAAGCAGTGGGCCGCGCAGTCCAGATAGAGCGGCTCGTCGGAGACGAACAGCGCAGCCAGCTGCCGCGGGAGCAGCAGATAGACCAGCCACCACAGCGCGGAGATGCCCAGCGCGATGCCGGTGGCCAGCCGATAGGTCCTGCGCACCCGGTCATAGTTCTGTGCGCCGAAGTTGTAGCCGTTGATGGGCTGCACGGCGGAGGATACCCCCACGAACATGGAGTGTGCGATCTGATAGACCTTCATCATCATACCGTACACGGAAAGGGCGATGTCGCTGCCGTAGATGCTGGCAGCGCCATAGACGCACATCAGGTTGTTCAGGACGATCTGCACCAGCGCCGTCAGGCTCTGGGTCAGCAGGCTGGGAAAGCCCAGCTTCAGGATGCGCAGGGTCAGCGCCCAGGTGGGGCGCAGCGTCGCCCGCGTGAGATGCACGGTCTGCAGCCTGCGCAGATAGAGCAGGCACAGCACACCGGCCGCCGCCTCTCCGATGACGGTGGCGATACCGGCGCCTACGACCCCCATATTCAGCCCGAAGATAAATACAGGGTCGAGGATCAGATTGATGACAGCGCCTGTCATCATACATTTCATCGTGTACTGCGGCGCGCCGTCGGCCCGGATGATGGCGGTAAACGCGGGGCAGATCAGCTGGAACGGAATGCCGACGGCAATGACCCGCAGATAGGCCGCCGCCTCCGCATAGGCGGTGTCGGTGGAGCCGAAAAGCCTTACGATCTGCGGTGTAAAGACGCCGCAGACCATTGCCAGCAGCACGCCGCCGGCAAGGATCCAGGTGACGGCATTGCCCAGGATGCGGTTTGCCGTCTCCTGCTCCTTTCGCCCCAGACACAGGCTGACGTTGGCGGCGCAGCCGTCTCCCAGCAGCAACGAGACTGCGTTGACTAAAATGGACATCGGGAAGGCCACGTTGACCGCCGCCATGCCGGTGATGCCCACGCCCTGCCCCACGAAGATCTGGTCGACGATGCTGTAAAGGTAGTTGACCATGAGGGTCAGCGTTGTGGGGACGGAATAGCGGAGCAGCAATCTGGAAAGAGGCTCTGTCTCTAAAGGATGGTTTTTCTGCACATTCTCCATGGCATATCCTCCTTTTCCCGGCAATCTCCGGGCCTGCGCCGTTTGCGGCGCAGGCCGGGCCGCGGCAAAGCCGCCTTTTGGCTTTACGGCTCTGGCCGCGTATCACTGCTTCTATTGTACGGCGGCGGACGTCTTTTCGCAAGCAGAAAATGGGGTGGACACGCCGAGATCGGGAGCTGATGGACAAGCCACGCCAGTTTCAGTATAATAGCGGCAAGGACACTGGGAAGGGAGGGATGCGTATGGCATCCATCCGCTGCAAGACCTGCGGCAGAACATACGACTATGGCAAGGAGGGCTTCTGCCCTAACTGCGGCGCTTATAACCGCCCGCCCCGGCAGGCGTGGGTGGGCGCGGTGCTCGCCGTGGTCATTGCCGTCGTGGTCGTCAGCGTACTGCGGGGCCTCGTGGGGCATACAGGCTTCGATCTTTCCCACAGGGAGCCGGGTCACAGCGGAGAGGCGGGATCACCAGCGGAGGAGATCAGGCCGGCGGTATGGGAGCGTGCGGAGGTGGGCGCGCACTTTACGCTGGGCGAAAATGCCGATGAAACGACCAGTGTGGACGCTGTGTGGATAGACGAGGATGAGAAGCTCCACGCCGTTGTGACGCTGGAGGAAACATATCAGTCGTTTCCCAGCCTGTTCGGCACGGACGGCAATGGCGGCGAGTACCAGCACTGGCTGGAAAGCATCAAGGACACAGAGAAGGGCGCGTACACGTTTGAGTGTATATACGACCTGTCATACAGGCCCCACGACAATATGCAGCTGGTGTTCTACGGCATAGACAAAGAGGTGTGGGTATCCATACAGCCCTGAAAACTGCATGGTTGGGGGTGCTTTATGCCGCAATTGACAAATACGACTGTCCCGTGCTACAATAAAACTCCAAAATCAGTGTGGATTTTTCTGGAGCATCGCATCCATTTTTCGCCACGCACCTTCATCGGTGCGCGGCGTTTTTTTGTAGGAGGAACAACGGATGAACGTATTGTACCAGCTCATCGGCTTCGGCGCACTGATCGCCATGGGCCTCAGCTACTGGCAGAAGGACAAGCACACCATCCTGCTGTGGCAGGTGGCGGCCAACCTGATCTTCGCCATCCACTACACGCTGCTCCACGCCCGCTCCGGGGCGCTGTGCAGCTTCTTTCAGATCGTGGTGCTGCTGCTTTTTCTGTTGCAGGAAAAGTTCAATTGGAGTAAGCTGGTCACGGCCATCCCCATCGTGGCGGTGTTTCTGCTGATCGCCGTGGTGACGTATGAGACACCGGTGACGCTGCTGCCCATCGTGGCCTCGCTGGCGGCGCTGCTGCCGTTCTTCCAGTCCAACAAGCGGGTGATACAGGCGGCAGGCATCGTCAGCGGCCTGTCGTGGCTGGTGTACGTCATCGCGGTGCGGTCATACTCCGGCATGGTGACGGAGTCGGTGCTGACCATCATCACTGCGGCGTCCCTGTTGAAGAAGGAACCGAAAAAGTCCTGAACGGGCAGACTCCCCCGGCGTATCGCCGGGGGAGTCTGCCGGGGCGGGTGCGCCGCGTCAGGCGTAGTGCTTCAGGCCCTGCGCCATGGACGCGGCTGTGCAGCGGCGGGCGTGGCAGGAGAGCGTGTCGCGTTTCTCTCCGCCGCACCGGGCGGCTGCTGTCAGCGCGGCCAGTCTCCGCTTGCGGGGGACTGGGGGCGTATCCTGCTTCATTTGCTTTGCCATGGAATGTACCTCCGTTCGTTTCGCTGCCGCTATCATAAAGCAGCGGACGGCCTGTTCCATCGGCAAAATCAAATGAACATTTTCTCGGAAATTGTGATGGTATCACAAAGGAGGCGAAAGCCATGGCATCACAGCATACATCGGACTATCCCACGCTGGGGGAGGTGTTGCGCCTGCCCGCATTCGCAGGCTGCACCGTCTGCGGCGGCGCGGCGGGACTTGACCGCCGGGTCAGCGGCGTCAACCTGACGGATACGCCGGACTACGCGCGGTGGCTGGCGCAGGGGGAGCTGCTTATCACCACAGGCTTTGCCATCGCGGACGACCCGCAGGCCGTGGACGCGCTGCTGCCCACGGCGGCGGAAAAAGACCTGTCCGGCGTGGGCATCAAGCCGGGGCGCTATCTGCCCAAGCCCCTGCCGGCAGGGCTGACGGAGACGGCTGACCAGCTGGGACTGCCGCTGCTCCAGTTGCCGGACGATGTGCGCTTCACCGAGCTGGCCGATGCGGTGTCCCGCGAGATCGCGCGGCGGCGGATACCGGCGGAGCAGGAGCGGCAGCTGGCCGTACTGCTGCACCATCTCGTCTCCGGTGCGCCGCTGAGCGAAGCGATGGAGCGGCAGGCGGCGGAGTCCGGCATCCATTTGGAGTATCCGCATATCCTGTTGCGGATACGGGCGGACGCACCGGGATCACAGCGGCGCTCCTGGCTGCATGAGGCGGAGGAGCGCTGCCGGATGCTGGGTGCGGACGTCTGGGGCGCACTGACGGAGGACAGCATTCTGCTGGCGCTGGAGGCGGACGACCTGTTCACGCTGGAGACGCCGCTGCGGCAGGTGATGGCGGACTTCACCGCCGCCCGTGGCGTTATCTGCGGCATCAGCCGCCCTTACAGCGGTGCGGCGGGCCTTCAGAGAGCAGACCACAGCGCCCGCACGGCGCTGCATATGGCGGAGCGGACAGGGACACCCTGCGTGACAGACGACCCGGTGGGAGTAGTACGCCTGCTGGAGGAAGCCTCCCCAGCGGAAACGGATGCGTATATCCGCCGACAGCTGGGAGTGCTTCTGCAGCAGCCGGAGCCGCGGCGGCAGGAGCTGCTGGATACACTGGCGAGCTGGCTGCGCTGTATGGGCAACCAGCGCCGGATGGCACGGGAGCTGCACCTGCACTACAACACCGTGAGCTACCGGCTCCAGCAGCTGTGGACGCTGCTGGCGGCTGAGCCGGCCGACCCGGTGAAGCGATTGGCATGGGAGACGGCCCTGTACCTGTACCGGTACAGGCGCGCATAAAGGAGTGACAGAAAATGGATAAGAACATGACCGGCAGTGAATGGGAGCGCATGGTATCCGGACGGCTCTATACGCCCACCGACCCGGAGATCGCCAGGCGGCACAGGGAGGGCATGATCCGCTGTGACCGCTTCAACCGCATTGCCCTATGGCGTACCAAAGCCAAGCAGTGGGCATTGGAACGGCTGATCCCCTCTGCAAAAGGAAAAAATTTTGAGGCGTTTGCGCCCTTCTACTGCGAGTACGGCGTGAACATCCATGTGGGGCAGAACTGCTTCGTTAACTACAACAGCGTGTTTCTGGATGTGGCGCCTATTACGCTGGGGGACAACGTCCTCATCGGCCCCAATGTGACGCTGGCCACGCCCAACCACCCGTTTTTAGCGGAGGAACGGGCCTATACGGACTACCCCAACGGCTGCCACGAGCTGGAGTACGCCGAGCCTATCACCATTGAGGATCACTGCTGGCTGTGCGCCGGTGTGACGGTGTGCGGTGGTGTGACCATCGGGGCGGGCAGTATCATCGCCGCCGGGGCGGTGGTGACGCGGGATATCCCGCCCAACAGCATCGCCGCCGGTGTGCCTGCCAGAGTGCTGCGGCAGGTCGGCGAGAGCGACCGCCTGTATGTATGGGAGAAGTATGTGCGGAACGGACCGCCTGAAGCGAAAGCGCTGTAAGGCCAAGGGACATTTTTGCGGCACGATCACAAAAAAAGAGCGGAGACGCTGTGCGTCTTCGCCCTTTTTTGCATGTGGGATTTCGGAAAAGAAAAGCTTAAAAGAGGAAAATCGGGGAAAAGTCGGGGAAATGCTCCGGAAATCAAAGTTTTGGGAGCGTTTCGGAAAAGCGGATTTACGCGGCGGCGTGGGCGCTGCGGTGCGCCTTGCGCTCCTCGTAGTCGATCTCCAGCAGGCCGGCCTTGGAGGCGGCCCAGGTACCGACGGCACCGAAGATCATGGGCAGGTAGTAGCCAGCCTGACGGACGGGCTCATCAGCGGCGGTCATCAGGAAAGCGGTGGCGATGACCATGACCAGAGAGACGATGGCGGTGAGAATGTAGGTATTGATGTTCTTCATGATGAATTCCTCCTTGAAGATATTTTGGTTATTGATGAAGTTCCTGTTGTATTTTCAGGTGTCTTGCTGTTGTGACTGTATAGTAGGATATTTAACGAGAAAAGTAAAGCCATAGAATATGATAATGACTATTAGTAATACTGGCATCCAATATGACGGGCGTGGCCGGTGCGGAGGGCCGGTGTGGGGAAGGGACGCCAACGCGGAGGAGGAGACACTCTGGCGGCTCCCGGAGCCGGGGCGGCAGCTTTGCCGCGCCCTCTTGACAGGGAGGAACTGCCGGAATAAAATAGATGCAGTTATCAATAAATATATTTATTCTTGGAGGTGGGACTATGCCCGCAAGAAAACAGGTGCCCAAGGAGAAAATTTTAGCCGCTGCGCTGAAGCTGCTGCGGGAGCAGGGCTATGACGCCGTGAACCTCAAGCAGCTGGCCGGGGAGCTGGGCTGTTCCACGCAGCCTGTGTATCTGTCCTTCTCCGGGATGGAGGAGCTGCGCGGGGAACTGATCCCGCTGGCTGTCGCCGAATTTGAGCGGTACATGAAAGCTGGAAGCGAGGACGGCGTGGTCTGCCTGTACGGTATGCGCTACATCGCCTTCGCCAAGGAGGAGCCGCGGCTGTTCCGATTTCTGTTCATGCGGCCCAACGCCTTTGCGGAGATCAGGCAGGCGCTGCTGGCCATGATCGAGCGCTCCATTGAGAAGCTGATGGGCACCTATCATATCGGCCACGAGGAGGCGGACATCCTGCACGACCAGCTGTGGATGCACGCCCACGGCATCGCGGCCATGGTGGCCACAGACTTCTGCGACTGGAACATGGAAAAGGTGGAGCGGATGCTGGCGGCCTGCAAGCGCGCTTTTACAGAGAAATACGAGGCGTGAAATGTTCACCAACAAAGACCTGCGGAATTTGATCGTTCCGCTGTTTATCGAGCAGTTTCTGTTGATGTTCGTGGGCATCGCCGACACGTTCGTGGTCAGCTTTTCCAGCGAGGCGGACGTGTCCGGCGTGTCGCTGGTCACGTCCTTCAACACCGTGCTGATCTTCCTGTTCACGGCGCTGTCCTCCGGCGGCGCAGTCATCATCAGCCAGTACATCGGCAGCAAAAATGACAAGGCGGCGTCCCGTTCGGCGGGACAGCTGCTGATGATCTCGGCGGTCATCTCCGTGGTGATGGCGGCGCTGATATTGGTGTTCCGCACTCAGCTTCTGCGGCTGCTGTTCGGCAGCATCGAAGCGGACGTGATGGCGGCGTGTGAGTCCTATCTCTGGATCACCACGCTGTCCCTGCCGTTCCTGGCCGTCTACGATGCGGGGGCGGCACTGTGCCGCAGTATCGGGAAAACCGACGTGACCATGAACGTTTCCATCGTCGCCAACGTCATCAACGTGGCGGGCAACTGCGTGGGCGTATTCGTCCTGCATCTGGGGGCGGCGGGCGTTGCGTGGCCGTCGCTGCTCTCCCGCATGCTGTCCGCAGCGGCGGTGACGGTCTATTGCTTCCGGAAGCAGAACCCGGTGCGGTACAGATGGGCGGATATATGGGCGTGGGACGGCGAACTCCTCAAAAAGGTCATGGGCATCGCCATGCCCAACGGTGTGGAAAACGGCGTACATCAGTTGGTGAAGGTGGCGCTGTCCAGCATGGTGGCGCTGTTCGGCACCTACCAGATCGCCGCCAACGGCGTGGCCCAGAGCATCTGGTCGCTGGCGTCCATCATGGGCCTTGCCATGGCGCCGGTGTACACCACCGTCATCGGCCAGTGCATGGGGGCGCGGGACATCGACGCCGCCAATTTCTACTTCAAAAAACTGAACAGGATCACGCTGGTGCTGTCCGTGCTGTGGAACGCGCTGATCTTCGCCGTCACGCCGCTGATCGTCCGCTATGCCGCCATTTCGCCGGAGGCCAAGGAGCTGGTGATCTGGCTGGCGCTCATCAACAACATCTTCAACGGCCTGGCCTACCCCTTTGCCGGTTCGCTGGGCAACGGCCTGCGGGCAGCGGGCGATGTGAAGTTCACCATGGTCGTGTCCATCTCCCTGACCATCGGGGCGCGGCTGCTGTTCTCAGCGCTGTTCGGCCTGTGGCTGGGCTGGGGCGTCATCGGCGTGGCCATCGGCATGAGCATCGACCTGGTGTTCCGGGGCGCGATCTTCCTGTGGCGGCTGCGGTCGCAGAAGTGGACGCGGTTTCAGGTCATCTGAGCGGCGCTATCAGTTCTGCTTATCGTAAAATTCTAAAAATAGAATTGACTGTCTGTGTTCCGGTGGCTACAATAGGAAAACGGTTTCCGGATCTTCCGCAGGAAAGAGGCATTTTACATTGGCAGAACAAGTACAAAAGCGGCAGCTGGACATGCTGCACGGCTCTGTTTGGGATAAGATACCGCGGTTCGCTTTGCCGATGGCGGCCACGGCCATACTGGAGCAGCTTTTCAACGCATCGGATGTGGCGGTGGTGGGCAACTTCACCGGCGAGGCGCGGACAGCCGCTGTGGCGGCGGTGGGCGCCAACAGCGCCATCATCGGCCTGATCGTCAATCTGTTCATCGGCATCGCACTGGGCGCCAACGTGGTCATCGCCCACGCCATCGGACAAGGGGATCGGGAGACGGTGACGAAGGCCGTCCACACCTCCGTGCTGGTGGCACTGCTGGGCGGCGGACTGGTGGCGCTGCTGGGTGAGCTGATCACCGCGCCGCTGCTGAGGCTTCTGAACGTCCCGGAGGACGTGTTCCCGCTGGCGCTGCTGTATCTGCGCATCTATCTGGCGGGCATGCCGGTGATCCTGCTGTACAACTTCGAGGCGGCCATCTTCCGCAGTGTGGGAGAGACAAAGATACCGCTGGCGGCATTGCTGGCCTCCGGCGTGCTGAATGTGGCGCTGAACCTGTTTTTCGTGGCGGTGCTGGGCATGACGGTGGACGGTGTGGCTGTCGCCACGGCGGTGCTGATCTTCGGGGCGCTGGTGATCTGCCGGCCGGCCCGGAAATTTGCCGCTGTGCAGAGGGAAGGCACGATCTGAGTAAAAATTTTTTGATAAGGAGGACAAGACCATGGCAGTGAAACAGACGGCGGGCCGGGAGGCCCTGGGCGCGTTTGCGCCGAAGTTCGCGGAGCTTAACGACGATGTGCTGTTCGGGCAGGTGTGGAGCCGGGAGGACAAGCTCTCCCTGCGGGACCGCAGCATCGTGACGGTGGTGGCCCTGATGGCGCAGGGGCTGACGGACTCCTCGTTCCGGTATCATCTGGAGTCCGCGAAGAACAACGGTGTCACGAAAACGGAGATCGCGGAGATACTGACCCACGCGGCGTTCTACGCGGGGTGGCCCAAGGCATGGGCGGCGTTCCGCATGGCCAAGGAGGTCTGGGCGGAGGACGCGGCGGAGGATGCCAAGGCCGTACACGCCAATGCCATGGTGTTCCCCATCGGCGCGCCCAACGACGCCTTTGCCCGGTACTTCATCGGGCAGAGCTATCTGGCGCCGCTCTCCACCCAGCAGGTGGGCATTTTCAATGTGACGTTTGAGCCGGGCTGCCGGAACAACTGGCACATCCACCATGCCGCCAAGGGCGGCGGACAGATCCTGGTGTGCGTGGCGGGCCGGGGTTATTATCAGGAGGCGGGCAAACCCGCGCAGGAGCTGCTTCCCGGCGATGTGGTGAACATCCCGGCGGGCGTCAAGCACTGGCACGGCGCGGCACCGGACAGCTGGTTCTCCCATCTGGCGGTGGAGGTGCCTGGCGAGGGCGGCTCCAATGAGTGCCTGGAGCCGGTGGACGACGCGGCCTACGCCGCCGCCACGGCCAAATAAGAAATGAGCATAAACGAAGCGCCCGGCGAGAGCCGGGCGCTTCGTTTATGCTCGTTTATTGCGGGATGGTGTCCTGCGTCTGCTTGTCGGGCAGCAGATCCGTCATGCTTTTCAGGCTGATGCCCAGAGTGGACATGTTGTGCAGCAGCGCGGAGGTGGTGGGGGGCAGGATGCCGGCCACGCCCAGCACGATCAGGGAGAAGTTGAAGCCCACGATGAACCGGTAGTTCCGGTGGATGCGCCGCATCAGCGCTTCGCTGAGCTGCCGCAGTGTCACCAGCTCGAACAGATCCTCCGACGCGATGGTGATGTCGGCAATCTCCCGGGCGATGGCCGCGCCGGTGGAGATGGCGATGCCCGCATCGGCCTCGGACAGGGCGGGGGAGTCGTTGACGCCGTCGCCCACCATGATGACGGTGTGGCCCTTGGCCTTCTCCTGACGGATGAAGGCGGCCTTGTCCTCCGGCAGCACCTCGGCATACACGGCGTCCACGCCTACCTGACGGGCCACGGCCTCGGCAGTCCGGCGGTTGTCGCCGGTCATCATCACCACATTGGTGAAGCCGCAGCGGTGCAGCGCCGCCACCGCCGCCTGTGCCTCGCGGCGCAGGGGATCGTGGATGCAGATGACCGCCGCCAGCTCACCGGCGATGCAGAGATACAGGTGGGAGTAGGCGTCCGGCAGGGCGGCAAAGGCGGCCTCCTCGCCGGCGGGAATACGGCAGCCCTCGTCCTCGAATACGAAGTGGGCGCTGCCGATGAGCACCTTTTTGCCCTCCACCATGCTGGAGATGCCGTGGGCCACCACATACTGCACCTGGGAGTGGTACTCCTCGTGGGAAAGGCCCCGCTTTCGGGCCTCCTCCACCACGGCGTTGGCCATGGAGTGGGGGTAGTGCTCCTCCAGGCAGGCGGCCAGCCGCAGCATTTCCGGCTCGCTGTGTCCGCCGAAGGGCACCACCTGCGCCACGGTGGGCGCGGCGTAGGTCAGGGTGCCGGTCTTGTCGAAAACGATGGTATCCGCCTTCGCCACGGACTCCAGAAAGCGTCCGCCCTTGACGGAGATGTGATGGCCGCTGCTCTCCCGCATGGCGGACAGCACGGCGATGGGGATGGCCAGCTTCAGCACGCAGGAGAAGTCCACCATCAGCACCGCCAGCGTCTTGGTGATGTTGCGGGTCAGCAGGTACGTCAGCGCCGTGCCGCCCAGCGTGTAGGGCACCAGACGGTCGGCAAGGCGGGCGGCCTTGTCCTCGGCGGTGGATTTCAGCTTCTCCGACTCCTCGATCATGCGGACGATGCGGTCGTAGCGGCCGCCGCCGGAGCGCTTTTCTACGCAGATGACGCACTCGCCCTCCTCGGCCACGGTGCCGGCGTAGACCGGGCTGCCGGGCCGCTTGGGAACAGGCATGGATTCGCCGGTCATGGAGGACTGATTCACCATGGCTTCGCCGGAGACGACTTTGCCGTCCAGCGGGATCATGCTGCCGGTGCGGACCACCACGCAGTCGCCCTCCTGCACGTCGGAGACGGGGACCAGCACCTCGGTGTCGTTGACGCGGAGCCAGACCTTGTCCACATTGAGGCTCATGGCCCCGGCCAGATCCGCCACGGATTTCTTGTGGGTCCACTCCTCCAGGATCTCGCCCAGCCGCAGCATGAACATGACGGAGCCGGCGGTGGAGAAGTCGCCCCGGAGGATGGATACCGTGACGGCGGTGGCGTCCAGCACGGCCACGGACAGCTTGCCGTGCCACAGGGCCTTCAGGCCCTCCTTGATGTAGCGGACGGAGCGGATCACCGCCAGCGCCGTGGTCACGGGCACCGGCAGGAACAGCCTGGAGATGCACCGGCGCATGACGGTGACGGCCAGCTTGTCCTCAAACTCCCGGTTCAGGGCGCGGGGCGTGTGCTCCGGCACCAGCGCCAGTGCCTCCGCCTTGGGGAAGGAGAAGGACGCCAGGGCGGCGATGATACCGCCGCGCCCCGACGCATACAGGATCACGGCGTCCCGCGTGCGGTCGTAGACCTTGACATCCGAAACGCCGTCCACCGCCCGGAGATAGTACTCCAGCACGTCGGCCTGGTGCAGCGTCATGGCGGGGCACTGCAGGTGGACCCGCAGACGCCCGGGGGACTCGTGAAGAATGGTGCACTTCATGGTTACTCAGCCGTGGCTTCTTCCTCAGACGTGTCCTCCACCACAGCGGCGGCGGCCTCGTCGGCGCGGTGCTGGTTGATGGCCTTGGCCTCGGCGTAGACATCCTCGGCATTCTCGCGGACGGTGGTGACCGTCTCCATCACACTGTCCTTGGCGCGCAGCACGGCAGCCGTGGTGTGGGCGTAGGCCTTCTTGGCATCCTTGCTGCTGAGGACCTTGATGCCGGCAGTACCGAACAGGACGCCGGCGGCGAACATAGCGAGCTATTTCATGGAAAAATGACCTCCTTTGCGTTTTGACGCTGTTAGTTAAGCTCGACTAACAGCCGCCTGTAACATAGCACACCGGCGGGGAAAATGCAAGACTTTCCGGGAAGAAAAGCGTCAAAAAACAGGGCGGCGCGGGGATTTATGCTGATAAAAATGACTGACACGCACGGCGTGTCAGTCATTTTGCGCTTCAGGCCATGGGGAGTCGGACGGTGAAGGTGCTGCCCTGGCCGGGGGTGCTGGACACCTCCGCGGTGCCGCCGTGGAGCCGGGCGATCTGCCGCACCATGAACAGGCCCAGGCCGGTGCCCTCGCTGCCGGAGCGGGCGGGGTCCACCTGATAGAACCGCTGCCAGATGCGCTCCTGCAGCGCCGGGGGGATGCCGATGCCGTCATCGGCCACGGACAGCACCGCCGTATCGCCCTGACGCTCCACGGAGACGGCGGTATGGCCGCCGTCTCTGCCGTAGCGGAAGGCGTTGGAGATGAGGTTGTTCAGGAGCCGCGTCATCAGCGTCACGTCCAGCGGCAGCGTCACCGGGTCCGGTGCGTCGCAGGTCAGGGTGATGCCCCGGGGGGCCAGCTGGGACTGGGCCGTGCAGACGGAGCGGGCCAGCTCGCTGAGGTCGGCGCTCTCCGTCTCCAGCTTCTGGGTGCCCTGCTCCAGCCGGGTGATGTGCAGCAGCTGGGTGATGAGCCGGGACATCTGGCGGGCCTGCCCGTGGATGACCTCCACCCCGGCGCGGTAGTCCTCCTCCGTGGGGGCGCCCTGCTCCAGCGTGTCGCACTCCGTGAGGATCACGGCCACCGGTGTGCGCAGCTCGTGGCTGGCGTCGGAGGTGAACTGGGCCTCGGCGTGGAACGAGCGCTCCAGCCGGTCGAACATGTCGTCAAAGGCGCCGGCCAGCCGGTTGATCTCGCTGCGGCCCCGGGGCAGGCCGATGCGGCGGGACAGATCCTCGCCGCCGGAGATGCTCTCCGCCGCGGCGATGACCTTCTCCATGGGCTTGAAGGAGCGGCTGGAGATGAGCCAGCCGCCGGCTACGCTCAGCAGCACCAGCGCCGGGAGCACCGACCACGCCAGAGGGACGATGACCTCCATGACGCTGCCTCTGGCGTCGGCGGAGATGGTGCCCCGCACCCACAGGGTGCCGCCGTGCATATCCAGCGGCAGGTCATAGACGTAGTATGTGCCGTCGCTGCCCTGCACGGTGCGGATAGGGCCGGCGGTCAGGGGCAGCACCTCCGTGACGGCGGGGGAGACGGAGCCGGCCAGCAGCTGGCCGGCGGCATCGAAGATCTCCGTGTAGACGCCGTGCTCGAAGAACTCCACATCGCTGAAGTCAAAGGTGCCGTGGTCGAACTCCACGTCATCGGCATTGCGCTGCACCATGCGCACCACCTCCGCCGCCGGGGGGCGGGTCACCTGATTGCGGTTCATCAGCATGACGAACACCAGCATCAGGGCGGTGATGGCGATCATCAGCAGGGAGAACCAGATGGTCATGCGCCATTTGATGGAGATATGTCTCATGGCTTGTCCTCCTTCAATACCCAGCCCATGCCCCGCACGGTGTGCAGCAGCTTGGGCCGGTCGTCGCCGTCCAGCTTTTTCCGCAGGTAGCTGATGTACACGTCCACCACGTTGGTGCCGCCGGCGTAGTCATAGCTCCACAGGCTGTTTTCAATCTGCGCCCGGGACAGCACCACGCCCTGGTTGCGGATGAGGTACTCCAGCAGGGCGTACTCCCGGGCCGACAGGTTCAGCGGCGTATCGCCCCGCCGGGCGGTACGGGCGGCGGTGTCCACCGTCAGGTCGGCCAGCGTGTAGGTATTGGTGCGGCCGCTGCCCTTGCTGCGGGTCAGCACCCGCAGGCGGGCCAGCAGCTCCTCCAGCGCGAAGGGCTTGATGAGGTAGTCGTCGGCGCCGGCGTCCAGCCCGGCCACCCGGTCGGACACGGCGTCCCGGGCCGTCAGCAGCAGCACCGGCACGGCGCTGCCCCTGGCCCGGAGGGTGCGCAGGACGGTGAGGCCGTCCACCTTGGGCATCATGATGTCCAGCACCACGGCGTCATAGTCCGCGCCGTCCAGATAGAGCAGGGCCTCCGCGCCGTCCAGTACGGCGTCCACCGACCAGCCGGCGGCGGTGAGGGCCTTCGTCAGGGAGCGGTTGAGCTGGGGCTGATCCTCGGCGATCAGGATACGCATGGGGGATACCTCCGTCATGTCAGGATGAGAACGCACCCGTCCGCCCTGCGGCGGACGGGTGCGTGGGGGGACGTACCGTCGTTATGGTTGTGGTACAAGTATAGCAGATGGAGGAAATTCTGGCAAGTGTCAGGCGGTGAGCAGGGGCAGGTCGTCAGCGGACACGCCCTCGTACTTGCGGGTGAGGTAGTCCTCGATATAGGCGGCCTCGGCCACGGTGCGCAGGTTGTCGTAGCACTCCAGCTGCTGCTCGTAGGCGGCGGTGACGGCCAGCGTCTCGCCGGTGTGGATCAGGCGCAGCACCACGCCGTTGTCCAGGGTGCGGGTGCTCTCCAGCGCGTAGTTGGCGGGAGCGGCCTTCTTGATGAGACGGATGTTTTTCATATCAGTTACCTCCTGTTGAAGTGTTGTTGTGTTGTTCGGTATGGCTGTATCATACGGGCCGAATATTAGAAGAACATTAGAGAATTGAAAATATTTTTTGAACGGGGCGGTTTTTTCCGGCGGATGTCTTTTCAAAGCGGGCAGAGGGTGGTAGAATAGTACACAACAGAAAGACACGAAAGGAGCGTTTCCCATGAAAAAGAGCATTCTGCGGGAGTATGCCCGCCTCATCGCCCGCACCGGCGTCAACGTGCAGCCGGGGCAGGAGGTGTTCATCGCCGCCGAGCTGGATCAGCCGGAGTTCGTGAAGCTGCTGGTGGAGGAGTGCTATAAGTGCAAGGCCAAGAAGGTGGTGGTGGACTGGAGCTACCAGCCCCTGCAGAAGCTGCACTACCGCTACCGCACGCTGACCACCCTGTCCAAGCTGGACAACTACGAGGAGGCCCGGTGGCAGCACTATGTGGACACCATTCCCTGCCGCATCTATCTGCTCAGTGAGGATCCCGACGGCCTGAACGGCATCAATCAGGAGAAAATGGCCAAGAGCCGCCAGCGGCTGTTCCCGGTGATCAAGCAGTACCGCGATCAGATCGAGAACAAGTACCAGTGGTGCATTGCCGCCGTGCCCGGCGAGGCGTGGGCCAAGAAGCTGTTCCCGGGGCTGCGGAAGTCTCAGGCGGTGGAGAAGCTGTGGGAGGCCATCCTGTCCACCAGCCGGGCGCTGGAGGGCGATCCCGTGGCCAACTGGGAGGCGCACAACAAGGACATGCAGGCGCGCTGCGCCTATCTCAACAGCCTGCACATCCGGGAACTGCGGTACAAGAGCGCCAACGGCACCGATTTCCAGGTGGGCATGATCCCTGAGGCGCAGTTCTGCGGCGGCAGCGAAAAGAGCCTGCAGGGCATCGTGTTCAACCCCAACATCCCTACGGAGGAGTGCTTCATCTCCCCCATGCGGGGCAAGGCGGAGGGAATCGTCTACGCTACCAAGCCCCTGAGCTATCAGGGCCAGCTCATCGACGGCTTCTGGATCCGGTTCCATGAGGGCAAGGCGGTGGAGTGGCACGCTGAGCGGAACAACGAGCTGCTGACCAAGCTCATCACCATGGACGAGGGCAGCGCCTATCTGGGCGAGTGCGCACTGGTGCCCTACGATTCCCCCATCTGCCAGTCCGGGCTGCTGTTTTACAACACGCTGTTCGACGAGAATGCGGCCTGCCATCTGGCGCTGGGCATGGGCTTTGCCGACACCATCAGGGGCTTCGAGGAAAAGACGCTGGAGGAGTGCCGGGCGCTGGGCGTCAACGACTCCATGATCCACGAGGACTTCATGATCGGCTCCGCCGACATGAACATCGACGCCGTGTGCGAGGACGGCAGCACCGTGGCCATCTTCCGCGACGGCAGCTGGGCGTTCTGAGAAAACCGAAAAGCAGAGGCTGTTCTGTGAACAGCCTCTGTTTTTTTGCACCTCCGGGGCACCGGCGGCATAGGATGCAGGGAGATGATGCAGAGAAAGGATGATATAGATGGAGAACAACAGCATGCAGAAGGGGCCGGAGCAGTGGTTCATGGATGCACACCCGGAGCGGGGCACCCTGCGGGTGCAGGTGTCCACGGGATGGGGGCTGTTTCCGGTGGAGGGTGCGCGGGTGGAGATCTACCGGAGCTTCGGCCCGGAGCGGACGGTGTTCTATGAGGGCGTCACCGATGCGTCCGGCATCGTGGAGGACATCCGGCTGCCGGCGCTGCCCGCCGGGTGGTCCCAGTCGGCGGAGACGGCGGGCATCAGCGGCACCGCCTATCAGGTGGCGGTGCGGCACCCGCAGTACTGCACGGTGGAGGGCCGCCCGGTGACGGTGTTCCCCCGGATCGAGACGATCCTGGCGGTGTCGCTGGAGTCGGCCTGACGGAAGGAGGGAGGAGCCATGCCGTTTCCCGTTGTACCGGAGTACATCACCGTACACCTCGGCCCGCCCAACGAGGCGGCGGAGAACGTGACGGTGCCCTTTACATCCTACATCAAGAACGTGGCCAGCAGCGAGGTGTATCCCACATGGCCGGAAAACGCCCTGCGGGCCAACATTCTGGCCCAGATCTCCGTGGCGCTGAACCGGGTCTATACGGAGTATTACCGCAGCAGGGGGTACGACTTCGACATCACCAGCTCCACCCGCTATGACCAGGCCTTCGTGCCGGGGCGCAGCACCTTCGAGAACATCGACCGGCTGGTGGACGACATCTTCAACAACTACATCGTGCGGCAGGGGAATGTGGAGCCGCTGTACGCCCAGTTCTGCGACGGCGTGCGCACCCAGTGCGCGGGGCTGTCCCAGTGGGGCAGTGTGGATCTGGCGGAGCAGGGGATGACGCCCTACGAGATATTGCAGTACTATTTCGGCGACAACATCAACATCGTGTTCAACGCGCCGGTGGGGGACGGCACGCCGTCCTATCCGGGGCGGCCCCTGTCCCGCGGCTCCGTGGGGGAGGACGTGCGCACCATCCAGCAGCAGCTCAACCGCATCCGGCGGAACTATCCGGCCATCCCCCGCATCAGCGAGGTGTCCAACGTGTTCGACGCGGAGACGGAGGCTGCCGTCCGGGCGTTCCAGAGCGTCTTCAATCTGGAATCGGACGGTATTGTGGGCAAAGCCACATGGTACAAGATCAAGATGATCTACAACGGCGTCAAGAGCCTGTCGGAGATCACCAGCGAGGGGCTGACCATCTCCGAGGCGCAGCGGGTGTACCCGGAGGTGCTGCGGCTGGGGGACACGGGGCTGAACGTGGAGACGGTGCGGTTCTATCTGGCGTTTTTAGGGTACTTCCTGCCCCAGCTGCCGCCCATTCCCATCACGGACACCTTTGACGAGGCCATGCTGGACGCGGTGTACGCCTTCCAGAGCGCCTACGGCCTGACGGTGGACGGCGTAGTGGGGCGCAACACATGGAACGCCTTGCAGAACGTGTACGAGCAGACGCTGTACACCCTGCCCGTCGACTATCAGGAGTTTGCCCGGGAGGTGTATCCGGGGCGGTTCCTGGTGCTGGGGGACACGGGGCCGGAGGTGACGCTGCTGCAGACACGGCTGAACCAGATGGCCGCGCAGAACAGCGCCCTCCCCACCGTCACGGTGGACGGCGTGTTCGGGCAGGAGACGGCGCGGGCCGTCCGGGCCGTCCAGCGCTCCCTGGGGTACAGCGCCACCGGCGCGGTGGGGCCGGTGCTGTGGTCCTACATCATCACCCAGGGGCAGGGCTACGGCGTGTTCTGAGCATAAAAAGGTACGGCATCCCGAAGGATGCCGTACCTTTTTTATGCTCACAGGAAAAACTTCCGGTGCAGGCTGCGGCGCAGGGGCTTGCAGATGGCGATGACCAGCAGCATGGCGCCCAGCACCGTACACACCGCCAGCGGGTAGAACGACCACAGAAACGTGTCGTGGAGGCGGAACGTCACATTCAGCAGCCACTCCACCAGCACGGCGAAGCCGCCGCTGAGCAGCAGCGCGCCGGCGCAGACATACAGCGTGCCGGAGGGGACATACCGCAGCAGGGCCACCATGGCCGTCACCAGCAGCATGGCCGCGCCCGTCACCGGCAGGGCAAAGGTCAGGAACCAGTGGCCGTGGACAGCGAAGTTGATGTAAAAGAGGTACAGGCCCAGCATGATGAAGTCTACCGGCACGAAGATCACCGGGTTGGGACGCTTGAACCACAGGGGCAGCACCGCCGTGACATACAGCAGCAGCAGGCCGCCCACCACGTAGCCGGACCAGACGATGCCGCCGTCCAGACGCCAGTCGCACAGCACGGAGACCACCGCCGGCAGCAGGAACAGCACCGTCAGCACAAAGAGGACGCCGGCGCGGCTCACCTCCTCCGCCCGGGGACGGTGGTCGGGGGGATAGGGCGTCTCGCCCTGTCCGCCGGGCAGATCGGGGTGGAACACCCGTGTGCCGCACAGGGGACAGACCTTTTCGCTGTCGGCCAGCTCCACGCCGCATTTGATACAGTACATATTACGCTCCTTTCCCGCATCAGCGCTGGTTGCTCTCCACCTTGACGTGGAGGCCCAGCTGCCGCAGCACGCGGTAGAAATGCATCTCCAGCTCCGGTTCCCGGATGCTGCGGATGCAGTTGATATACACCGTGCCGTTCCATGTCACCACGCCGCAGTTGTGGGGCGCGGCGGCCTGTACGCCGATGATGAAGTCCATGCGGCGGACATAGGGGGCCATGGCGTCCGGCAGCTGCACATTGCCCAGATTGGACAGGCACAGGCAGGATTTGCACTCGCCCACGGCGTCGAACACCGCCTTCATGGCGATGTTTTTGATGAACAGCGGCATGACCCGCAGCACCGGCGAGCGCTCGCTGGCCACGTTGGCGGCGAACTTGGCCCGCATGGTGCGGCGGTTGTTCTCCAGCCCCATCCGGTGGTGCACCTCGTCGCACAGCTCCTGGAAGGTGCAGTCCCCCATGCGGGGGTCCAGCTCCGGGGTGATGTAGGAGGCGAAGTTCCGCAGGGTCCGGCTGGGGAACAGGTTCCGCAGGTTCACCGGCAGCAGCACCTTTACCGGCTTGCGGCGCCGGGGGTCGCGTACCTTTTCCGCCTGCAGGTCCAGAATGGCCTGCATCATGGCGGCGCACAGCAGCTCCGTCACGGAGATGCCGCGGCTTTTGGCGCAGGCGCGCACCTGGTCGGCGGAGAGCATCATGGTGATGAGGTTGTTGTAGCCGTCACGCTCCGGCGTGCCGCTGAGGTGGTAGGCCGTGGCCTCTTTGCGGCTGGCCTTCACGTCCCCGGCGTAGCGGAGAAAGCTGTCCTCCAGCTCCTCGGGGGACGGCTCCTCCAGACGGCCCAGCACGCCGCGCTCCGCAGGGACGGCGATGCCGTATTTCTGGGTGAGGTACTCCGCCAGCAGCGTCTTGAGGAAGATGAGGCCGCCGGTGCCGTCGGTCAGGGCGTGGAAAAACTCCACGGCGATGCGGTCGCGATACACCAGCACCCGGAAGGCGCAGCGCCGCACCTCGTGGAACGGCGCGTGGGCCAGCGGGCAGCTCTTTTCCTCCTGAATGGGGGGCGTCTGGGGGATCTCCTCCAGATAGTACCAGAACACGCCGCGGCGCAGCCGCACGGCGATGGAGGGGAAGCGGCGCACCGTCACGTCCAGCGCGCTGCGCAGCACGGCGGTGTCCACCGGCTCCGTCAGCGTGGCGGACAGGCGGAAGAAGTTGTTCCAGTTGCGGCGCTTGGCGGCGGGGTAGATCTTGGCGGCATTGTCCAGCCGCATCCACCGCAGGCTCCGGGCGGGGGAGAGGTTGCGGGTCAGGAAGTGGTCGATGGACTGGAAGTCCTCGGCCATGTTCTCCTCCAGGCAGTACAGCACATAGGCGTGCCAGCGCTCCGGCGCGATGTGCAGCCGGCTGCGGCAGCCGCATTGCAGCAGCTTCTCGTGGAGCAGGCGGGCGTCGTCCAGCATCACCTCGTCGCCGCCCGCGAACAGCAGGGACGGCGGCAGGCCCGTCAGGTCGCCGAACAGCGGCGAGCACAGGGGGTCGGTGGGGTCGTCAGTGTAGCATCTGGCGTAGAACTCCAGCAGCGCCTTGGTCATGGAGGGGTCGATGTCCTTGTGCGCCTCGTAGGACGCGCCGGAGCCGGTGAGGTCCGTCCACGGCGAGATGCCGATGAGGCCGCAGGGCAGCTCCATGCCCAGCTCCTTCAGCTTCAGGCACAGGGCGTAGATCAGGCCGCCGCCGGCGCTCTCGCCGCAGAACAGGATCTGCTTGGGGCCGTAGCCCTTTTTCAGCAGGTAGCGGTAGGCCTCCAGCGCGTCGTCCAGCGCGGCGGGAAAGCGGTTCTCCGGCGCCAGACGGTAGGCGGCGCAGAACACCTTGACGCCGCACTCCGACGCCAGTGTGGCGGCGAAGCCCTTGGCGTACTCCAGACTGCCGCAGGTGTAGCCGCCGCCGTGGAGGTACAGGATGACGCCGCTGCGCCGCTGGTCCTTGGGCATGACCCACGCGCCCTGAAAGCGCTCAAAGGGGTGGTCCTTCACCAGCACCTCCCGCTTGTGGAGGGCGGTCATCAGCTCGCCCAGCTTGTCCTGGCCCTTGCGGGTCACCTCCAGCGAGCAGTTGGCCACGAAGGGCTTGAAGAAATTCAGTTGTGAGCGGACTAATTTTGCCGACAGTTCCATAGGCCGCGTTCCTTTCATGCGATACTCTGAACCTATATTATACCAAACCCGTCAAGCCCTGTAAACATACAAAACAGGCGGAAACGCCGTGCGTTTCCGCCTGTTTTCTGTCATTTATGCGCCGTAGTGGACGTGGAGCAGCTCATGGCACCGCTCCTCGCCGTACTCCGCCAGCAGGGAGGTGACGATGGGGTTTTTCTCCGCGCGCTTGAACAGGGCGGAGGCGTCCGTGTCGTACAGGCCCTGCTTGCGCTTCTGCTTCACGGCGGTGAGGCCGTAGGGCTGGCCCGCGCCGCCTACGCAGCCGCCCTGACAGGTCATGACCTCCACCAGATGATAGAACCGTTTGCCGGCTTCGATGTCGGCGATCAGCTCCCTGGCGTGGATGAGGCCGTTGACGATGGCGATGCGCAGCTCCTGTCCGTCCACGGTGAGGTTCACTTCCCGGATGGCGCCGTCGCCCCGGAGATCGGTGACGGACACGGCCCGGAGGGCGTTCTTGCTCTTGTCGGGCAGGCAGTGGCGCACCACCGCCTCCGCCACGCCGCCGGTGACGCCGTAGATGGCTGCCGCGCCGGAGCCGAGGCCGAAGGGCAGGTCGGGGGATTCCAGATCCAGCTCCGCCAGTTGGATGCCGTCCTCACGGATCATGTCCACCAGCTCGCGGGTGGTCAGCACCAGATCCACGTCGGGCCGTCCGTCATGGACGAACTCGGGCCGGGCGGCCTCCATCTTCTTGGCGGTGCAGGGCATGATGGCGATCTGGTAGGTGGTGCGGCCGTCGGCGGCGTCCTTGGCCGCGTACTTGTCGCGGATGACGGCGGCAAACATCTCCATGGGGGACTTGCAGGTGGAGATGTTCCGCAGGTACTTGGGGTCGTTGAGCTCCAGGTACTTGACCCAGGCGGGACAGCAGCTGGTGAACATGGGGAAGGGGCCGCCGGTCCTGAGGCGCTGGAGGAACTCCTCCGCCTCGGTGATGGTGGTCATGTCGGCGCCGAAGTTGGTGTCGTACACCTCGTCCACGCCCATGAGCTTCAGGGCCGTCACCAGCTTATCCAGCACGTTGACGCCGGCGGGCATGCCGAATTCCTCGCCGAGGGCCACCCGGACGGCGGGGGCAATCTGTACCACCACCCGCTTCTGGGGATCGTGGATGGCGCGCCACGCCGTGCCGATCTGGTCGTTGACGGTGATGGCGCCGGTGGTGCACACGGCGGCGCACTGGCCGCAGCCCACGCACTTCGTCTCGCTGAGCTTGCGGTCGAAGGCAGGCATGACCTGCAGCTCGCTGCCGCGGAAGGCAAAATTCAGGATGCCCTGCCCCTGCAGCTCCTCGCACACGCGGACACAGTCGCCGCAGAGGATGCACTTGTTGGGGTCGCGGAACACCGCGTAGCTGGAATAGTCCTTTTCGTACTGGGGGCGGGTGTTGGGGAAGCGGATGTGCCGCACACCGAACCGCTGGGCTAGCTCCTGCAGGCGGCAGTTGCCGCTTTTGTTGCAGGTGGTGCAGGAGCAGTCGTGGGCCGCCAGCAGCAGCTCCAGGATCATGCGGCGGTGCTTCAGCAGCTTGGCGGTGTTGGTGCGGATCTCCATGCCGTCCCGGGGCTCCATGGAGCAGGAGGCGTCCAGCTTGCCGGTCTTTACGTCCTCCACCATGCACATGCGGCAGGCGCCATGGACGGAAAGCTCGGAATAGTAGCAGAAGGTGGGGATGTCGATGCCGGCCTTGCGGATAACGGCCAGTACGTTCTTCTCCCCGTCGAACGGCACGCGCTGGCCGTCCACGATCATAATACCCTTGGCCATGGCTCACTCCTCCTCAATGGCGTCGATGGCGCCGAACGGGCAGGCGCCCCAGCAGGCGCCGCAGTGGATGCACTTCTCGTTGTCGATGGTGTAGGGCATGCGCAGCTGGCCGCTGATGGCGTCCATGGGACAGTTGCGGGCGCACTTGCCGCAGCCCTTGCACAGGTCGGGCTTGATCTCCAGACGGCGCTTGCGGCCGTTGCAGATGGGACAGTGGCGGTCCACCACATGGCGCAGGTAGTCCTGCCGGAAGTTCTGCAGCGTGCTCATCACCGGCTTGCAGGCCGTCTGGCCCAGGCCGCACAGGGCTGTGTCGGTGATGGTGTCGGACAGGGCCTCCAGCAGATCCAGATCCTCCATGGTGCCCTCGTTGGCGATGATGCGCTCCAACGTCTCCAGCATGCGCTTGGTACCCTCCCGGCAGGGGGTGCACTTGCCGCAGCTCTCGTTGCGGGTGAAGTGCATGAAGAACCGCGCCACCTCCACCATGCAGGTGTCCTCGTCCATGACCACCAGACCGCCGGAGCCGATGATGGCGCCCAGCTTTTTCAGAGAGTCGAAGTCCATGGGCACGTCCAGATGGGCCTCGGTGAGGCAGCCGCCGGAGGGGCCGCCGATCTGCACGGCCTTGAATTTCTTGCCGTCGGGGATGCCGCCGCCGATGTCGAAGATGACCTCCCGCAGGGTGGTGCCCATGGGGACCTCCACAAGGCCGGTGTTCACCACGTTGCCGGTGAGGGCAAAGGTCTTGGTACCGGAGCTGCCCTCGGTGCCGATGCCCCTGTACCAGCCGGCACCCTGCCGGATGATGCCCGGCACGTTGGCGAACGTCTCCACGTTGTTCAGCACCGTGGGCTTGCCCCACAGACCCTGATCCACCGTGCGGGGCGGCTTGACCCGGGGCATGCCCCGCTTGCCCTCGATGGAGGCGGTGAGGGCGCTGCCCTCGCCGCAGACGAAGGCGCCGGCACCCCGGTTGATGTGCATGTGGAAATTGAAGCAGCTGCCCATGATGTCGTCGCCCAGTAGGCCGGCGGCCTCCGCTTTTTCAATGGCGGTCTGGAGGCGCTTCACCGCCAGCGGGTACTCGGCGCGGACGTAGATGTAGCCCTCGGAGGCGCCGGTGGCCACGCCGGCGATCATCATGCCCTCCAGCACGGAGTGGGGGTTGCCCTCCATGATGGAGCGGTCCATGAACGCGCCGGGGTCGCCCTCGTCGCCGTTGCAGACCACATACTTCACGTCGGACACGTTGCGGCGCACGCTCTCCCACTTGCGGCCGGCGGGGAAACCGCCGCCGCCCCGGCCCCGGAGGCCGGAGTCGGAGATCTCCTTGCAGATGGCCTCCGATGTCATGGAGAACAGCGCCTGCTCGAAGGCGGTGTAGCCGCCCTTGGCGATGTACTCGTCCAGATCCTCGGCGTCGCTGGTGCCGCAGCTGGCCAGCACCACGCGGTGCTGCTTTTTATAGAAGGGGATATCCTCCTGCCGGGGGTAGGAGACGCCGTCCCGCTGGTAGGTCAGGCGCTCGATGATCTCGCCGCGCAGCACCGTTTTTTCCACGATCTCGCAGCAGTCCTCGGGCTTGACGTGGATGTACATGACGCCCAGCGGCTCGATGTGTACCAGCGGTCCCATCTCGCAGAAGCCGTGGCAGCCGCTCATCTTGATGTGCAGGCTCTTTTCCTCGCCGCTATGCTCCGTCAGACCCACATAGACCTGTAGGCCCCGGCGCTCGCACTCCTCCTTCAGCGTTTCGCACACCTTCAGGGAGCCGCCGGCGATGCAGCCGGTGCCGGCGCAGACCAGCACGTTCACGGCGCTGCTGCTGCGGCGCAGAGCCTCCTCCGCCGTGTCCCGCATGGCGCGGAAGCCGTCTCTCGTCAGGACGCTCATTGTGCCGCCTCCTCTCCCCGGAGCCGCTCCAGCTCCGCCAGCGCCGTCTCCGGCGTCATTTTGGCGTATACCTCGCCGTCGATGGTCATGGCGGGCGCCAGACCGCAGGCGCCCAGACAGGCCACCGTTTCCAGCGTGAACACGCCGTCGGCGGATGTCTTTTTCTTGCCCTCCAGCTTCAGGTATTCATGGATGGCGTCATAGATGGGGCCGGACTTCCGGACGTGACAGGCCGTGCCGTCACAGACCTTGATGATGTGCCGCCCCTTGGGCTCCAGCGAGAAGTTCTCGTAGAACGTGGCCACGCTGTACACCCGGGAAACGCTGATGTGCAGCATGTCCGCCACCAGCGTCATGTTCGCCTCGCTGAGATAGTTCTCCGCCGCCTGGATATCCTGCAGAATGGCGATGAGCTGCGCACTGTCGCAGCCATGGGCCTGCACGATCCCGGCGGTCCTCTCCTGCTCGGGTCTCATATTCTTTCCTCCTCGATTCGTCAGTCCTCTCCACGGACGGCGTCAAAAAATCGTTAATTTTCTGACACTCTATGTGTACTCTACCATATCCTGTCAGCGCTTTCAACCAAAAAAGAGAATTTATTCTCACCGTGCAAAGTTTCTCCGCTTTGCACACAAAAGCCGGAGAAAGTTTGACGAAACAGACACTTGACAGCGGGGGAGGTGAAAAACGCGGGAGGAACGGCACAGCCGTTCCTCCCGCGTTTTTGTTTCGTGAGAGTCATTCCTTTGTGTGGACGTTGATGAACTCCGCCCGGAGCTTGGAGTAGAGGATGGTCTGGCTGCTGTACAGCCCGCAGTAGCCGGACAGCACATAGCTGATGGCGCAGGCCATGGCGAAGTACAGCATGCCCTCCGCGCCGAACAGCTCCACGCTCAGCACCACCGAGGCGATGGGGCAGTTCACCGCGCCGCAGAACACGGCCACAAGGCCGATGGCGGCGGTGAAGGCGGGGGACAGGCCCAGCAGCGAGCCGACCCAGCAGCCGAAGGTGGCGCCCACGAAGAACGACGGCACCACCTCGCCGCCCTTGAAGCCGCAGCCGATGG
>URST01000007.1 GCA_900550585.1 uncultured Eubacteriales bacterium | reverse complement strand
GGGCGTGATCGCCCGCCCCGCCTGTACCATACCTGTGGTGGCGTGAGCTGTTGCCCGAAAGATTCGGCCAAGAGCTTTCGCCATGACAATAACCGCAGAACAGGAGTGAAAGAATGAAGCGATTACACAGAAAGCGGGACGCGGCCGCCCTCAGCAGCCGTCTGATCCGCCGGCCCATTCAACGGATGGTGTGGCTGTTTCTGCTGCCCACCTTCGCCGCCTTTTGCATCGGGTTTTTGTACCCCTTCCTGAAGGGCGCGTTTTTGTCCTTCTGCAAGTTCAAGCTGACCAGCCAGTGGAAGTGGGTGGGCTTTGACAACTATGTGAAGGCCTTCTCCGACAGCAGCTTCCTCCACGCTTTCTGGTACACGGCGCTGTTCGCCTTCGTGTCGGTGCTGTTCATCAATGTGCTGGCTTTCACGGTGGCGTACTTCCTGACCAAGGGCATCAAGGGTTCCAACCTGTTCCGCACGGTGTTCTTCATGCCCAACCTTATCGGCGGCATCGTTCTGGGCTATATCTGGTCCATGATCTTCGACGGCATCCTGGTGAAGTACAACACCTCCGTGGTGCTGGAGAGCAAGTACGGCTTCTGGGGCCTGATCATCCTGATGTGCTGGCAGCAGGTGGGCTACATGATGATCATCTACATCGCCGGATTGCAGTCCATCCCCGAGGACATGCTGGAGGCCGCCCGCATCGACGGCGCCAACAGCTGGCAGATGCTGTGGAAGGTCACCATCCCCAATATGATGAGCTCCTTCACCATCTGCATCTTCCTGACCCTGACCAACGGCTTCAAGCTGTTCGACCAGAACCTGGCTCTTACCGGCGGCCGCCCGTTCCTGCAGCAGCCGGACGGCAGCGTGATCAAAACCACGGAGATGCTGGCCCTGAATATTTACAACGCGTTCTACTCCGGCGGCGGCAACAACCGCGGCGTGGGGCAGGCCAAGGCCGTGGTGTTCTTCATCCTGGTGGCCGTCATCGGCCTCATCCAGCTTCAGTCCACTCGTAAAAAGGAGGTGCAGCAGTAATGCAGACCAGTCTTGCCAAGAAGCACGAGCACGGCAAAATGGCGATGACCGTGGCGTTTGCCGTCATCTGCATCATCTATGTGCTGCCCATCCTCATCGTGCTGATGAACTCCTTCAAGAGCAACGCCGCTGTGAATACGGAGACGTTCGCCTTCCCCAACGAGGACAGCTTCGTGGGGCTCCAGAACTATATCAAGGGCATGACCTTCGGCAACTACCCGTTCATCAAGGCCGTGTTTTACAGCCTGTTCATCACGCTGGTATCCTCGGCGCTGATCCTGTTGTGCACCTCCATGGCGGCGTGGTACGTCTCCCGTGTGGGCAGCCTGGTCAGTAAGATCGTGTACTACCTGTGCGTGTTCTCCATGGTGGTGCCGTTCCAGATGGTGATGTTCACCCTGTCCCGTACCGCCAACAAGCTGCATCTGGACACGCCGTGGACCATCCCGGTGATCTACCTGGGCTTCGGCGCGGGCCTTGCGGTGTTCATGTTCTCCGGCTTCGTGAAATCCATTCCGCTGGAGATCGAGGAGGCCGCCGTCATCGACGGCTGCGGCCCGCTGCGCACCTTCTTCCTGGTGGTGCTGCCCATGATGAAGCCCACGTTCATCTCTGTGGGCGTGCTGGAGATCATGTGGGTGTGGAATGACTTCCTGCTGCCGTATCTGGTACTGGACCGCACCAAGTATATGACCATCCCCATCGTCATCCAGCACCTGAAGGGCAGCTACGGTCAGGTGGATATGGGTGCCACCATGGCGCTGATCCTGCTGAGCATCCTGCCGGTCATCATCTTCTACCTGCTGTGCCAGAAGCACATCATCAAGGGTGTGGCTGCCGGCGCTGTCAAGGGCTAAGTGTATATTGCATACAGCAGGGCGGGCATTTCGCCCGCCCTGCTTCATCCTCAATAGAAAGTGACGTGCTGCTATGAAACGTTCCAGTGGTATTCTGATGGCCGTCTCCTCGCTGCCCTCCCCCTACGGGATCGGCACGCTGGGGCAGGCGGCATACGATTTCGCGGATTTTCTCCACGCGGCGGGCCAGCGCTACTGGCAGATGCTGCCGCTGGGTCCCACCAGTTACGGCGATTCGCCGTACCAGAGCTTTTCGGCCTACGCCGGCAACCCCTACTACATCGACCCCGAGCTGCTGATCGCGGACGGCCTGCTGACCAAGTCTGAGTGCAGCCGGTGCAAGTGGGGCGGCGATCCCCGGTATGTGGACTACGGCCGCATCTATGAAAAGCGGTTCGACCTGCTGCACAAGGCCTACAAGCGGGGCTGGCAGCGGGACAGCGAGGCCGTGGCCGCCTTCGCGGAGGCAAACAGCCGCTGGCTGCCGGATTACGCACTGTTCATGGCCTGTAAGCGCCATTTCGGCATGAAGGCGTGGACCGAGTGGCCCGACGACATCCGCCTGCGGCAGGAGGGGGCGGTGGAGAAGTATCGCGCCCTCCTGCGGGAGGACGTGGAGTTCTTCACCTACCTGCAATATCTGTTCTTCCGCCAGTGGAACCGGCTGCGGGACTATGTCCACGCGCAGGGCATCCGCATCATCGGCGACCTGCCCATCTATGTGGCCATGGACTCCGCCGATGTGTGGGCGGAGACGGAGTTCTTCCAGCTGGATGAGACGCTGATCCCCAAGGCCGTGTCCGGTGTGCCGCCAGACTACTTCAGCGCCGATGGGCAGCTGTGGGGCAACCCGCTGTACGACTGGGACCGCATGCGCGAGGACGGCTTCGGCTGGTGGATCCGCCGCATTGACGGCGCCGGTAAGCTGTACGATGTCATCCGCATCGACCACTTCCGGGGCTTTGACAGCTACTGGGCGGTGCCCTACGGCGAGACTACCGCGAAGAACGGCAAATGGATCACCGGACCGGGCATGGATCTGGTGGACCGTCTCAACGGCTGGTTCCCCCAGTTGGAGTTCATCGCCGAGGATCTGGGCTATCCTACCCCCGGTGTGCAGCAGCTCCTGCATGATTCCGGCTGGCCCGGCATGAAGGTGCTGGAGTTTGCCTTCGATTCCCGTGATACCAGCAACTATCTGCCCCATACCTACACGGAGCACTGCATCTGCTATACCGGCACCCACGACAACAGCCCGCTGGCGCTGTGGCGGCAGGAGGCCAAGCCCGAGGACATCGCCTACGCCGAGGCGTATCTGGCACTGACGGAGCAGGAGGGTTTCCACTGGGGCGTCATCCGGGGCGGTATGAGCAGCGTGGCGGAGCTGTTCGTGGCCCAGATGCAGGACTATCTGGGCCTTGGCGAGGGCCATCGCATGAACGTCCCCGGCACACAGGGCGGCAACTGGCAGTGGCGTCTGCTGCCCGGCGAGCTGACGCCGGAGCTGGCGGAGAAGATCCGCCGCATGACCGTGCTGTACGGCCGTACCGACCGTCCGGCGGAGCCGGAAAACGCCTGAATATACAAAAAAGGAACAGGCTCTTGCGAGCCTGTTCCTTTTTTGCGTATTTCCGAAGTTTCTTAATAGCTGCCCAGGTCGGCGCTGACGTCGCCCTCGGCATTCTTGCCGAACTCGTAGTCATTGCCGGGCAGGATGGCGTTCAGGATGACACCGGCCAGCGCGGCGATGGCCAGACCCGTCAGGGTGATGTCGGCGCTGCCCACGGCGAAGGTGATGCCGCCGGTGGAGCTGAAGCCCAGACCGCAGACGAAGATGACCGCGGCGATGATGAGGTTGCGGGACTTGGTGAGATCCACCCGGTTCTCCACCACGTTGCGGACGCCGACGGCGGAGATCATGCCGTAGAGGACGAAGCTGACGCCGCCCACGATGGCGGTGGGAATGGAGTTGACCAGCGCGTCGAACTTGGGGGAGAAGCTGAGGATGATGGCGTAGACGGCAGCGATGCGGATGACCCGGGGATCGTACACGCGGCTCAGAGCCAGAACGCCGGTGTTCTCGCCGTAGGTGGTGTTGGCGGGGCCGCCGAACATACCGGCCATGGCGGTGGCCAGGCCGTCACCCAGCAGGGTGCGGTGCAGGCCGGGATCCTCGATGAAGTTCTTGCCGGTGGTGGAGGAGATGGCGGAGATGTCGCCGATGTGCTCCATCATGGCGGCGATGGCGATGGGGGCCATCACCAGGATGGAGGTGATGTCGAACTTGGCGATGACGAATTGCTGCAGACCCAGGAAGTCGGCGTCATGCACTTCCGTGAAGTTCACCTGCCCGAAGATGAGGGCCACGATGTAGCTGCCCACCACACCCAGCAGGATGGGGATGATCTTGATCATGCCCTTGCCCCAGATGTTGGCCACGATGATGATGGCGATGGCGCACAGGGCCAGCCACCAGTTGCTGGAGGCGTTGGTCACGGCGGTGCCGGACAGGTTCAGACCGATGAGGATGATGATGGGGCCGGTGACGATGGGGGGGAAGAACCGCATGACCTTCTTGGCGCCCACCAGCTTGAACAGCAGGGCCAGCACCAGGTACAGCAGGCCGGCTACCACCACACCGCCCAGGGCGTAGGGCAGCTTTTCCTCGCCGGTCATGGCGGCGAACTTGCCGCTGTCCAGGTTGGCCACCGCCTGGAAGCCGCCCAGGAAGGCGAAGGAGGAGCCAAGGAACGCGGGGATCTTCATCTTGGTGCAGACGTGGAACAGCAGGGTGCCGATACCGGCGAACAGCAGAGTGGTCTGGATGGACAGGGGCAGGCCGTAGCCGCTGACCAGGATGGGCACCAGCACCGTGGCGCCGAACATGGCGAACAGGTGCTGCAGACCCAGCAGCAGCATCCGGGGCGTACCCAGTTCCCGGGCGTCGTAGATGGCGTCGTGTCCGAGTTTTTTGTTCATGTGACAGTTCCTCTCTTTCTTCATCCGTTTATTTCCAGTTACTTACCAACGCAAAAAATGACCGGTGAAAAAATCACCGGTCAAAGGAAACACTATTAAAAATGGAAACAGTGGGAGCGTCCGTCCGCTTTTTCGTCGTGTGCTTGCAGGTCATGGCCGTCCCTCCTCTCATTTTTCTTGCCTATTATACGGGCCGCCCCGGGAAAAAGCAATACATTTCTGCGCCAAGAAACCGCCAAAAAACGCCCGGTTTCTTTGACATATCTCACAAATCAATTTCCGCTGCTAATGCCTGGCATCAGCAGGTATCGCTATTTACAGCTTTGCCGAATCGTGATAACATTACGGAAAAAAGGAGGTACCGCCATGGACGTTCCAGTCTACCATTATGAGACGCTGGATTCCACCAACACCCAGTGCCGCCGTCTGGCGGCGGAGGGAGCTGTCAGCGCCGTGGTGACGGCGGACTGCCAGACGGCGGGCCGGGGTCGTATGGGCCGCAGCTTTCAGTCCCCGCCGGGGCTGGGTCTGTATCTGTCCGTTCTGTGGCGCACCGGCCTGCGCACCGACACACTGCCCATGATCACGCCGCTGGCAGCTGTGGCCGTGTGCCGCGCCGTCGAGAGCGTCTGCGCCCTGCACTGCGGCATCAAGTGGCCCAATGATCTGGTGCTGGGCGGCAGGAAGGTCTGCGGCATCCTGACGGAGTCTGCCTTCCGTCCCGATGGCACGCCGGACTGGGTCATCGTGGGGATCGGCGTCAACGTGTCCCAGACCGCCGCCGACTTTTCCCCCGATGTGGCCGCCATGGCCACGTCCCTCCGGGCGGAGTCGGGGCGTCAGGTGTCCCGGGACGCGCTGGCCCGGGCGCTGGTGGGTGAGCTGGCAGACCTGCATGACCGCGTTCTGTCTGATCCCGCCCTGTGGCGGGAGGACTACTGTGCCCGCTGCGTCAACATCGGGCAGCGGGTGCGGCTGGAGCGCGGCGGCGTGGTGCGTGATGCCGCGGCGGAGAGCATTGACCCGTGCTATGGCCTGACGGTGCGGTATGATGACGGCACGACGGAGACGCTGCGCGGCGGCGAGGTGTCTGTCCGTGGACTTTACGGATATTCTGAATGAGGTGATCTTGTGAAACTACTGTGGGAACTGTTCCTCACCTTTGCCAAGGTGGGGGTCATGACATTCGGCGGCGGTATGGCCATGCTGCCCATCCTCCAGCGGGAGGTGGTGGAGAACAAGGGTTGGGCCACCGATGAGGAACTGGTGGACTACTTTGCTATCGGCCAATGTACACCCGGCATTATTGCCGTCAACACCGCCACCTTTGTGGGGCAGAAGCAGCGGGGCGTGCTGGGCGGCATTGTCGCCACGCTGGGCATCGTGTTCCCCTCGCTGATCATCATCACGGCACTGGCCGGTGTTATCAACAGCTTCTCCCATCTGGACTGGGTGCAGCATGCCTTCGCCGGTATCCGGGTATGCGTGTGCGTGCTGATCTTCAACGCCACACTGAAGCTGCTGAAAGGTTCCGTGAAGGACTGGCCCGCCGCCGTGATCTTCGCGGCGGTGCTGGCGGCCTCGCTGGCCACGGATGTTTCTCCTGTTATCTTTGTGGCGGCAGCCGCCCTGTGCGGCATCGTCATCCAGAATCTGATAAGGAGGGCCAAATAATGCTGTACCTCCGTCTTTTCTGGGAATTTTTCAAGACAGGCCTGTTCGCTATCGGCGGTGGTCTGGCGACCCTGCCGTTTCTGCAGGATATGTCCGACCGCACCGGCTGGTTCACCCATGCCCAGCTGGCGGACATGCTGGCTGTGTCTGAGTCTACTCCCGGCCCCATCGGTGTGAACATGTCTACCTATGTGGGCTTCACCACCGGCGGCATCGGCGGCGCCCTTGTCGCCACGCTGGGCCTTGTGACGCCGTCTGTCATCGTCATTCTCATCGTGGCCGCGTTTTTGAAGGCTTTCCGCGACAGCAAGTGGGTCAGCGCCGCGTTTTACGGCCTGCGCCCCGCCTCCACCGCGCTGGTGGCAGCGGCAGGCGTCTCCGTGGTGCTCATTGCGCTGGTGAACACCGGCGCCTCCGGGCTGGCGCTGTTCAACTGGAAGGCCATTGCGCTGGCCGCTGTGCTGCTGGTGCTGACCCGGTGGGTGAAATATACCAAAAATCTGCATCCCATTTTGTTCATTCTGGCCAGCGCCATCGTGGGCGTTGTGTTCCAATTCTGAATGCACGCAAAAATATATGCAGACTGAAGGAGCCGTTCCGGCATGTCCGGAACGGCTCCTTCAGTCTGTGGGGAAACGCAACAGGCTTTTTTCTTATTTCAACAGGCCCTTGTCGGTCTTTTGGACGTGCTTGAACACCTCCTCGAACCGGTTCAGCGCATCGTCGATGATCTCCGGCGTGTCCGCCATGGAGGTGTAGAGCCGGCTGCCTGCCAGCGTCACGATGCCGTTGGCCATGTAGGCTGCGCCCATCTTCTCCATGGAGTCCTTGCGGACATACATCATGTCCTTGTGCTTCAGCAGTCCCACCGCCGATTTGACGAAGGACATGGAGGAGAAGTCAAAGCTCATGGCGCCGGTGCACTCCAGATGGACGATGGAGCCCTGGTTATACGCCACGAAGGGCAGGCCGTACTGCGCCAGCAGCTGCTTCAGACCGTCGCACAGCCGGTCGCCCATGCGTCCCGCGATCTCGCAGGCATTGGTGCGCTCGATCTCCTGGATGGCGGTGTAGCCCGCCAGGCACGACAGGGGATTGGCTGCCAGCGTGCCGCCCACATAGGCCCGGTGCTTGCCGGTGGCAAGACCCGCCGCCATCAGCTGGGCGTATTCCTTCTTGCCGCCCACGCCGCCGGCGGAGGGATAGCCGCCGGCCACGATCTTGCCGAAGATGGTCAGGTCGGGCACCACGTCAAAGTAGGCCTGCGCGCCGCCCAGCGCCACCCGGAAGCCGGTGACCACTTCATCGAAGATCATCAGCGCGCCGTACTGGTCGCACAGTGCCCGCACACCCTTGTTGTAGTCCCGGGCGATGGGGCGGGTGCCGCTCTCCGGGCCGACAGGCTCCACGATCACCGCCGCCGTGCCGCCCCGCAGTTTGTTGCGCCGCAGCATGGCCTCCAGCATGTTCAGGTCGTTGGGCCGTACCTCATCCGTCAGCCGGTAGGCACCGGAGGGGATGCCGTGGGACTCCAGCAGGGCGCGGCTGCCGGGGATCTTCAGGCCGTACACCATCTGATCCGACCAGCCGTGGTAGGCGCCGCCGATCTTGATGATGCGCTTTTTGCCGGTGGCGATGCGGGCGATGCGCAGTGCCGCCATGACGGACTCCGTGCCGCTGCCCAGCATGCGGAACATCTCCACATTGGGCATGTGGCGGTGGATCTCCCGGGCGATCATCAGCTCCGCCTCGTGGAGCAGACCCGTCACGGGGCCGCACTCGTTCAGCAGCTGGATGACCTTCTCCCGGATAACGGGATAGTTGCTGCCCAGAATGGTGGGGCCGCCGGCCTGCAGAAAGTCGATGTAGCGGTTGCCGTCCTTGTCGTAGAGGTACGCGCCGTTCGCCCGGGCCATGCACATGGGGAACGGCTTGTTGAACGCCAGATTGTGCTGGACGCCGCCGGGGATGTACTCCTTGGACTCCTCGTACACCGCCTTGGAGCTTTTGCACTGTTCATCGAAGTATTTGAGGATCACGTCGTTGTAATAGGCGTCCGTGACCTCCCAGATAGGCTGGTCTGTCAGCGCTTTCAGGCGCGCGTTGATGTCGTTGGGATCGTCCCAGCGGCTGATACCGCAGTTAGTCATGATGGGCCTCCTTTTCCGTCTGCTTCTGTGCGATATTGTTGGTGTCCAGCGTTTTGCGGAACACCACGAACCGGTCATAAATGTACTCTGTGGAGATGTTCAGCGCCATATTGATGCCCGTTACCAGATACTCGTTCCACAGCAGCGTCTCCGCCAGATAGTTGCCCAGCAGCGTGGTTACCGGCGTGAACACGCAGTAGAACAGCAGCACCAGCGCCATGGCGCGGGGCACATTGCTGGCGCTCTGGAACGTGAACTTGCGGTTCAGCGTAAAGTTCCACACCACCGACGCCGTCAGGGCGATGAGGTAGCAGGGCCAGTACGTCCATTTGATCAGCTCGTTCAGCAGGGCGAACACGCCCAGCTCGATGATGCCCGCCGAGGCGGAGAAAAGCACGAACTTGACGACCCGCCACAGCTCCCGGTTTTTTGTCCTTGCCATATTCGCTCACCCTTTCTTTCTGGCGTATTTATGTGTGTATACCCAGCGCATCAGCGCCGTGTCCACGGTGCTCAGCCGGGCCGGTACCCCCAGCGCCGCCGTGTGCAGGGCGCTGACCGCCGCCTTCTGGGCCAGCACGCCCAGCGCCTCGCTGTCATCCTCGTCGCCGCCGCAGACCACCGCGCCCACACCGGGGACCAATACCGCGCCGCGCCGTGCCAGCGCCGCCGTTACGGCTGTCGCCTCCCTGGGCACGACGGTCAGCCTTGCGCCGATCATCTGCGCCATGTCGTCCAGCTGCGCCGGTACGGCGCGGCCCCGGGCCGCCAGCTCCAGCAGCTCATCGGTGCAGACCATCCGGGCCAGCGGCCGCGTCCCGCGGATCGCCGACAGCAGGGCATCGCGCTCCGCCGCCGGAGCGGCCTCCGCGCCGCAGACGCCCCGCCAGCTCCGGCGGCACACCTGTTCCAGAAGCTGTGCCCGCGCCAAGGCGTCGTCCCGGTCCGTGCCGCAGATCAGCGCGCCGTGGTGGGCCATGAGCACCGTGTGGGCGCCTGTCTCCAGCGCCGCCGCCACCGCCCGGTGCAGTTTTTTCGTGCCGGGCAGGCCGTAGGCTGCCGCAGCCACACCGCCCAGTGCCGCCCGCTCCTCCGGTGTCAGCGCCAGCGCATCGGATCCCGCCAGTCCCAGCGCCGAGGCGTAGGTCTGGTGGGTGTGGATCACGAAGCCGACCTCCGGGAACTGCCGGTAGGCGGCGGCATGGATGCCCCGCTCACTGGAGGGCTTGCGCGGCCCGCTCCATGTGTCGGAGCCGGTGGCGCACAGGGCGATGTCCGCCTCCGTGGTCCGGGTGTAGGCCAGTCCGCTGGGGCTGATGAGATACCGTGTGTCGTCCAGACGACAGCTGACATTGCCCCAGGTGCGGGCCACCAGTCCCGTCTCCAGCAGCATAAGCCCCGTTTCCCGTACCAGTGCGCGTCCTGTTCTCTCGTCCAACGCTCACGCCTCCTCTCTGCCGCTGAGCAGCGCGAAATTCTTCCGGTTGCTCTCGTACAGCCTGATGAAAACCTTGTAATTCCGGTCATAGACCGCCTTTTTCACAGGATCAGGCACATAGCGGTCCTTCACCCGGATCAGCTGTCCCGCCGCCGTCAGGCCGGGCAGCGCCCCGCTGCCCGCAGCAGCCAGCAGGGCCGCGCCGATGGCGCCCACATCCTTGGTGTTCTCCACCGTTTCGATGGTGCGGCCGGTGATGTCCGCCAGCATCTGGCAGGTGACAGGCGCCAGCGCCCCGCCGCCCACGAACCGGATGGTCTGGGATGTGCGTATCTTCTTGTCCTGACAGGCCAGCATCCAGCGCAGGTGATAGCAGATCCCCTCCAGCACGGCACGGAGCATCTCCGCCTTGCCTGTCTCCAGCCGGATATTGAAGAACATACCGGCGGCGGCAGGGTCCTCAAAGGGGCAGCGGTTGCCGTGGAGCCACGGCGTAAAGATGACGCCGCCCGCCCCGGCAGGCACCTTGTCCACCGTGTCTGCCATGTAGTCGTACAGGCTCTCGTACAGCGTCTCCTTGCTCTCGGCCACATCGGTCTTTTGCAGGTAGACGTTGACCTCGTCCAGCACCAGATGGTCCTTTACCCACTCAAAGCACTTGCCTGCCGTCTCCATCTCCGCAAAGTAGTTATACTTGCCGGACTCCGCGCCTACGATACCGGCGATCATGGACTGGATATCCACCTCCTGCCGGTCGATGACGGTGCCCACCCAGCCGGAGGTGCCGGAGTAGATGTGGGTGCTGCCCACCTCCGTACAGCCGGCGCCCAGCCCGATGAGGGTGGCGTCACCGCCGCCGCCGTACACCGGCGTGCCCGCCGCCAGCCCCAGCTGCGCCGCGGCCTCCGCCGTCAGGCGCCCCGCCACCTCCGCGCAGTCGATGATGCGGGGCAGGTGCCGCTCCTCCACACCGTACATCCGGCACAGCTGGCTGTTCCAGCCTTCCCGCCCCGGGCGGGAGTCGTACAGGAACGTGGCATAGGCCGAATCCCGGGTCATCACGAACTCCCCGGTGCAGCGGCAGATGAGATATTCCTTCACATCCAGCCACTTGTGGGCTTTGGCGAAGATCTCCGGTTCGTGGCGCTGCACCCACTTGTATTTCCACAGCGGGTCCTTCACACTGGTGGAGGCGGCGTGTGTGGCCGCCAGACTTTTCAGCAGCATCCCGGCGTTGACGCCGGAGATGGTAAGGCCGTGGGTCTGGCAGCGGCGGAACTCCTCTGCGGCCCGCTGGTCCATGTAGCTCATGGGCCGGCGCAGGGCGTGTCCCTGCCGGTCCACCAGCACCATGCCCTGCATCTGGGAGCAGAAGGAGAGACCTCCCACCTGTTCCGGCCGCACATCCGTTTTGCCGAACAGCGCCTGCGTCGTCCGGCACATGGCGCCCCACCACTGGTCGGCGTCCTGCTCGGCGCCGCCGTTTTCCAGAATGTACAGATCGTAGCCCTCGTAGGCGCTGGCTGTCAGCTCCACTGTGTCTCCCACAGAAAAAAGGCAGGTCTTGACGCCGGTGGTGCCGCAGTCATAGGCGATTATGTACTGCATGGTCCCGCTCCTTTCATCGCGCTCAGTATGAAGCGCGTCATTTCCTCTGCAATGCGCCGGTCATCCCGGGTGTCCTCCGACCCGCAGAACAGCGCCATGCGCTGCTGGTAATATGTGCAGCTGTAAGAGAATTGCAGCATCATCAGCAGGTTGTCGAAAAAGAACGCGAAGGAGGACGGGGCGATGTCCGTCCGCATCAGACCCTCCGCCTGTGCCCTGGCGAACAGCGCCGTGTAGGCCTCCGCCGTCCGCTGCTCGATCTCCCGGGCCAGCATGGGTGCGAACCTCCGGCAGCTGCCGGAGGTGATCTCATTGTACATAACATTGTAGGCCGCGTGGGCTCGTGACTGCTGCTGCAGCGCCTCCACCAGGCGGCGGATACAATCCTCTGTATCGGTGCCGCCGCCGATGGCGGCCTGCAGCGTGGTGTCCAGCAGTTCCAGCGAGTGTCGGACGCAGGAGAGGAAAAAGGCGTCCTTGTCTCCAAAATACTTGTAGACCACACCGACGCTGACTCCGGCAGCCCGCGCCACGGCGCTGATGCTGGCTGGCTGAAAGCCGCAGCGGGCAAATTCGTCGATGCCCGCCTCCATAATGGCGGCCAGTGCGTCCCGGTCCAGTCGTTTGTACATAGGCAGTCTCCCGTTTCAAGCGTGACGTGAATGCAGATTCACGTCCTTGGCTGCATTATACGCCCGCACGCCTGGCAAGTCAATGAAAAAAGCCGCGAAGGCCCGCATATTTGCCCTGCGTGCGGATATGGCGGCAGTACTTGACAGGGAGGGCGCTGTATGCTACAATACGGTTAAGGTAATTTAACTGCAAGCCGCGCCGGCGGCTGTTTTAAGCTGCGATGGTTAGAGATATTTAATAGATGCATGTGCGTCGCAACTGCGCGGCATACTATCCGAGAATGAAAAAGGAGGGACGGCATGTCGGAGGAGATCTTGATCAGGCAGGGCGCGCCTACGCTGGCGGGCATCAAAACGGGCAGTCTGTTCCCCTGTTCCTGCGACGACAGGGAGGCGCTGCTGGATGATGTCCGCCGGCTGAACCGGCTGCTGGCGCCCAAGGGGCTGTGCCTGCTGCCCATCCGCTTCAAGGACGGGCAGGCGCTGCTGTACCTCTACCGTCCCGCCGTGCTGCACCGCGATCTGCAGGACCGGCTGGCCCAGCGCATCCTGTCGGAGGCGGGCTATTCCTGCGGCGGCTGCGGGCGCTGCGTGGCCCAGCTCATCCGCAGGTTCCGGGAGAGCGGCGAGTTTCCCCACGAGGTAGGGCTGTTTCTCAGCTATCCGCCCGAGGATGTGCAGGGCTTCATCGACCACCGCGCCTGCGATTTCAAGTGTGCGGGGCTGTGGAAGGTGTACAGCGACGAGGCCCGTGCCCGCCGCCTGTTCGACCGGTTCAAGCGCTGCACCGAGGACTACTGCGCCCGCTGGCGGGCCGGTTCGGACATCGGCCAGCTGGCCGTGGCCGTGTGACAACATAAAAAAACCGTCCGGCTCACCGAGCCGGACGGTTTTTGCCTTTTCCGCAAAAAGTGCCGCGCCCGGACATGCCGGACGCGGCGTGAGGGAGGAGGCCCTCATGGAAAAGCGTTTTATGTGCGGCTTACTTGGTCTGCAGCCGGTTCTCGCTGTCCCAGCTGGCGATGTCCAGATTCTTGTACTGCCGGCGCAGACGGGTCAGCTCCTCGTTGCCGCCGCCCAGCGCCACGATGCGGTTCACCACGGCCAGATCGGCGGCGGGCATGCTCACCTCGCTGTCCGTACCGCAGGAAGCGCAGTGATAGACCTTACCGTCAAAAGCCACATCGCTGCTGCCGCAGACAGCACAGCGGATCGTTTTCGTTACCAGTGCCATAGTTCATTACCTCCATGTATTTCAGATTTCCTTGTCGACAATAGGATCATACCACAATGCGTTATATTTGTAAAACGCATTATTGTACTTGCAACTATGAGTAAATATATGATAAAATGACGGCAGGAAGCGAGGTGGTCCCGTGAGTATAACCAAGTACCAGATGTTTTTGAAAACAGCGGCCTGCGGCAACTTCTCCAAGGCGGCGGAGGCGCTGAACTTCACCCAGTCCGGCGTCAGCCACGCGGTGCAGTCGCTGGAGGAGGAGCTGGGCGTTACGCTGCTCAGCCGCAACCGGGGCGGCGTGGTGCTGACGGCGGACGGCCGGGCACTGCTGCCCCAGATCGAGGAGCTGTGCGCCGCCCACCACGCGCTGATGCAGTCCGCCGCCAGCCTGAAGGGCATGGACGCCGGTCTTGTGAAGGTGGCTACCTTCTCCAGCGTATCGGCTCAGTGGCTGCCCTCCATCCTCAAGAGCTTCGGCCAGCGCTACCCCAATATCGAGTTCGAGGTGGTCACCAGCGACTTCTATGAGCAGGTGGAGGAGTGGATACTGAAAGGCACGGTGGACTGCGGCTTTCTGCGCCTGCCGTCGGTGAAGCGCCTGCAGGCCTATGCCCTCCACCGGGACGAGCTGCAGGTCATCGTGCCCTGCGACCATCCCTATGCCGGCAGCGACCCCTTCCCGCTGGATGCGCTGGCGACGGAGCCATTCATCCAGCTGGAGGAGGGCGAGGACTACGAGATACGCGCCGCCTTTGACGAGATGGACATCCGCCCCCGCGTCAAGTACACCGCGCGGGAGGACCGGACCATCCTGGCCATGGTGTCCAAGGGCCTTGGTATCAGCCTGCTGCCGGAGCTGATGGCGCGGCACAGTCCCTATCCGGTGACAGCCTGCCGTCCGCCCATGACGTTTTACCGCAGCATCGGCATCGCCGTCAAGGACGAGAAGGCGCTGTCCGCCTCCACCCGCCGGTTCGTGGAGTACGTCCGGGGCTGGGTGGCCGAAAACGGCGAAAAGTAAGGACTTGCGGCAGGCGCAGGATGCCTGTACAATAGAAGCAGAGCAGCGGGAAAGCGAGGATGCGCGTATGACATTGCAGCAGTTGAAATATGTATCCATGGTGGAGCGGTGCGGGTCGTTCAGCAAGGCGGCCCAGAAGCTGTATGTCTCCCAGCCCAGCGTCAGCAATCTGGTGCACGGGCTGGAGGAGGAGCTGCACATCACCATCTTTCAGCGGACGCCCTCCGGCGTGGTCATCACCAACGAGGGGCGGGAGCTGCTGAAGCTGGGGAACAAGCTGCTGCGGGACGCGGACTACATCGACGAGTATTTCCACGCCGGGGGAGAGGGGCGCAGACCGTCCCTGTTCGTCAGCAGCCAGCACTATGATTTTGTGGTGGCGGCCTTTGAGGACTTCGTGATCCAGATGGAGGATGACCGGTATACCCTGGGGCTCAACCAGAACCAGACATCCGTGGTCATCGACGATGTGCGGCGGCAGTACAGCGACCTGGGGGTGCTTTTCCTGTCGGACGTGAACCGGCGGCACATGGAAAAAACGCTGGAGGACAACGATCTGACGTTCCACCCGCTGCTGCGCTCCCGGCCCCATGCGTTTATGAGCCACAGCCATCCGCTGGCACAGCGCTCCTCCGTCACGCCGGAGGAGCTGATGGACTATCCCTGCATCGTGTACGAGCAGAGCGCCGACTCCCCGGCGTTCTACTCCGAGGAGATGCTGCTGCCCAACTTCTACCCGCCCAGAGTGGTGTATATCAGCGACCTGTACGTCAGCACGGCGCTGATGCGCAGCTGCAATGCCTACGACATCGGCACCGGCGTCATTTCGCCCCGGCTGGCCAGGGAAGTGGCCTGCGTGGCGATCGACACCGCGGACACGGTGGACATCGGCTGGATCGGCATCCGTGGCAAGACGCTGCGGCCCATCGAGGAGACGTTCCTCCGCCACCTGACACACCAGCTGGAGATGGCCAAAGCCTGAGGCTATGGGCCGCCATAGTTTCCCGGTATTTCCTCTTTGAACGGGATATGTGCTATGCTGAACGCATGAAACATCATGCGTTCAGCATTTTTTCGTAAGGAGGAGTTGCCATGAGCCAGCTCATCATGAAGCATCCTGATTTTGAACCGCGAAAGGTGGGCTTTGACACCGCCGAGGTACACGCCGGGGAGCCCCGGGACCCCTACGGCGCATTGATCCCGCCCATCTATCAGACATCCACCTTCTATTTCGACTCCACGGACGAGGCGGCCAGAGCCTGCGACGACTACGCCGAAAGCTTTGCATACAGCCGCATCACCAACCCCAGCCAGGACTATCTGGAGCAGAAGCTGGCGGCACTGGAGCATGCGGCCGGCGCCGTGGCCTACGCCTCCGGCATGGGCGCTGTGTCCGGAGCACTGTTTGCCGAGCTGCAGTGCGGCGATCACGCCATCTTCACCCGGGCCAAGTATTCCGGCACCGAGGATGTCACCAGCGACTGGTTGCCCCGGTTCGGCATCCAGCACGATGTGTTCGACGCGGCGGATCTCAGCCAGCTGAAGCCGCTGATCAAGCCCAACACCAAGGTCATCTATGTGGAGTCTCCCGCCAACCCCACTATGGTGCTGGTGGACATCGCCGCCGTGGCGGAGATCGCCCACCGTCACGGGGTCAAGGTGTTCGTGGACAACACCTTCGCCACGCCCTACAACACCCGGCCGCTGGAGCTGGGCGCGGATGTGGTCATCCACAGCCTCACCAAGTACATGGGCGGCCACGGCGATATCCTGGGCGGCGCGGTGGTGTCCAACGATACCGAGTTCCTGCGCCGTTGCCGGCTGGGCACGCTGATGCACTTCGGCGCGGTCATCGCACCGTTCACCGCGTTTCTGGTGTGCCGGGGCCTCAAGACGCTGGGCGTCCGGATGCGGCAGTATAACGAGAGCGCCCTGAAGGTGGCCCGCTGGTTGGAGGCCGATCCCCGCATCGAGATCGTCCGCTATCCCATGCTGGAGAGCAATCCCCAGTATGACATCGCCCGCCGCCAGATGAAGGGCGGCAGCGGTATGCTGTCCTTTGACGTGAAGGGCGGGCTGGAGGCCGGCAAGCGGTTCATCAACAGTCTGAAGCTGTGTACGCTGGCGGTATCACTGGGTGACACGGAGACGCTGGTGGAGCAGGCCGCCGCCATGACCCATACCATGATCCCCCGGGAGGTGCGGGAGGCCGCCGGCATTACCGACGGCATGATCCGCATGTCCGTGGGGCTGGAGGACCCCGACGATATCATCGCCGATCTGGACCAGGCACTGAAGCATGTGTAAGCGCGTTCCCCTCTGCGCCGCATGCAGCAGATAAAAGGGGAGGGCCGCTCCCCTCAAGGCCCTCCCCATCCCCCATGTTTTTTCCTCTCCTTACAATAGCAGCCGACCCTCCGGGCAACACCGGAGGGTCGGCTGCTGTTGCTTTTTGTGTGAGAGCAGATACGGGCATTCCGGGGTCACGCTCTCCGCCGGTTCACCAGACGGAACAGCGTGGATACCAGCAGGATGCCCACCGCCAGAGAACCGGCGATGCCCACCGTCTCCAGTCCCTTGCCTACGGCGTCCATCATCTCGCCCTCCAGCCCCATGCTCATGGTGTAGTATACCCCCGCACCGGGCAGCATGGGCAGTGTGGCGATGACAAGATAGGGCATGGCCGGGCACTTGCGCACCCGCGCCATCACCTCGGCGTACAGCGCCGCGAACACGGCGGCAAACAGGTTGGCCGCGTACACATCGCACCCCAGCCTGCCGAACAGCAGATAGAGCATCCACGCGGCCACACCGCCGGCCACGCACAGCACCATGCCCTGTCCGTGCACGTTGAACAGAACGCAGAAGCCGCAGCAGCCCACGAACACCGCAATGGCCTGCGCCCACGCCGGCCAGCTCACGGCGGCGGAGCCGGTCAGACCGTACAGCCCGGCAGTCAGGTGCCATGCCGCCGCCGTGCCCAGCGCGATGGCCAGCGCGCTCAGCACCACCTGCACGATGCGGAAAATGCCGGAATTGGTGTCACCGTAGATGATGTCCCGCATGGAATTGGTGATGAGCAGCCCCGGCACCAGGATCATCAGCGCGCCGATGATGGCCGCGTCGGGGTTGTTCAGCCATCCCAGTCCCGCGGCGGCATAGGCCGGCAGTGCCATCAGGCACGAGGCCAGTATGGTGCTGAAGAACGGGTTGGCCTCCTGCCGGTCCATGAAGCGCGTCACCAGACCGATGATCAGTCCCATCACCCCCGCCCACAGACAGTCCCGCAGCGTGCCGCCGAACACCAGGCAGAAGCCCAGTCCCACCAGCATGTTGCCCAGATAGAATATGCCTGTGCGGTATGTCCGGCAGGCCGCCAGTGTCTGGTGCAGCCATGCCATCGCCTCGTCTACCTCCGGCTTCTCCGCGCAGATGCGGCGGCTCAGCTCGTTCAGCTTTTCCAGCTTTTCCAGATCGTTTCCGTGGAAGCCGATGCGCCGCATGAGCATCAGCGGCTTGCCGTTGGCCGCCTCCAGACTGACGGATACGCAGTTGGGAATGGCGAACACCTCGCATTCCACGCCGTAAGCCCGCAGAATGCGGTGGATGGTGTCCTCCACACGGAACGTCTCCGCGCCGGACATAGCCAGATGGTAGCCCATGGTGGCAGCCAGATCGGTCAAAAGATAGTAGTCCATTTATCGTACATCTCCTGTGTATTGCGGTTCGAGATCTCATAAATCCGACCGACAGTATAGGCGTGGATAAGGGAATTGTCAATGAGCATCTCAGAAATGTTATCGTTCCAAAGTGCGCATGGCTATGGTATAATAGCGGCGGAGGTCTATGACACCATCCGCAGGTTGTAGTTCCCTGGTAGTTCTTGGTATGGTATAATCCAGTCATAGGTTGCACTATTAAAATACAGTGTTGTAGTTCCCTGGTAGTTCTTGGTATGGTATAATTATGACCTGTATTATAGCAGATATGGATACGTTGTAGTTCCCTGGTAGTTCTTGGTATGGTATAATGTCAACGGGCAGGACGTGTCTATCACACGCGTTGTAGTTCCCTGGTAGTTCTTGGTATGGTATAATCCACGCAGTAGATTTTTGTGGAAAGGTCCCGTTGTAGTTCCCTGGTAGTTCTTGGTATGGTATAATAGACTACCGAAAAATCCGCTCAAGGCAACGCCTTGAGCGGATTTTTTCTTTAAAAAATGGAGAGCTGTTCACATTGAAATGGCTCATCGGCAGCTGTTAATTTTCCCAAAAGCACGTCAATGGCCTCGTACTGCTTTTCCGTAATGACCATCAGGCGGATCGCACCGTTGTCCGGCAGATTCTGCTTAACACGCTGACGATGCTTCTCCACAGCGTCCATCCCATTGCAGACGCGGGCATAAACGGAGTACTGGAGCATATGATATCCATCCGTCAGCAGAAAGTTCCGAAACCGTGTGGCCTCTCGCCGCTGGGCCTTTGTTTTGACCGGCAAGTCAAAGAATACCAATATCCGCATAAACTTATTCATAGCGGTGCTGTGCAGGCTCCAGCAGTGTCGGCAGTATCAGTTCCGTGTCGGACCGTTCTGCGGCACGGCCCAGGCTTTGCACCGCCCGCTCTACGGCGTAGGATACGCTGTGATGCTGTGTGCCCGAAAGAATGTCCAGATTCAGGCAGTTGAATAGGAGACGCTTTTGCGGAGCGGTCAGTTCATCCGCCTCACTCATGCTGCGCGACACCAAAAGGTCCACCACGGGGCGGAACGGTTCGATCAGATCGTCCGCCAGATTGAAAGCGTTCAGTGTGCTGCGGTGGTGCAGGCCCAGCGGCGGCAGAAAACCGTATACGGCCAGATACCGCGCGATGCAGCCCCGCAGGATCGCATAGCCGTAGTTCAGCCCCGCGTTGATGCCGTTATCCTCTCCGCGGGTAAAACCCTGCCCGAACAGTGCCGGAAAGTAAAGCTGTGCGGCGGCAGCCTCCACATTCCCGCTGTCGCCGGAACGCACATGCCCGGCCATGGCGAGCAGCGTATCTGCTTCACTGGTGTGCCCCGTCAGCCGCAGGCAGATGGCCTGGTTTTGGATCTTGGCCTTGACGATACTCTGCCACAGGCGCTTTTTCATCGGCTCGGTCATGTTCATCTGCATGCGCAGGACAGACAGTCCGCGGCTGTGCTGCTGATACGGTGCCAGAACTGCGCAGGGCAGGTGCTTTTCATCACAGACGAAAACGGCACAGCCGCACTGCCCCAGACGGGACAGTGCGGCTGCTGTGATCGTGGATTGACGGCTTTCCAACAGAAGCGCGGAAATATCCTCAATGGCCACAGAGTGGTCATTGTCGGTACGGATGATGAGCTGTTCCTTTCGCAGGGAGAGCGCAGCGGGATTTTCAACGATAATGTTCCGAAAAGCCATACCCAAACCTCACTTTCTGCTAAATGCCATGCGCGGTTCCTTTTCGACCTTGTGGTATTCGCCCAGCACATCCACGGTGAATTTCTCCAGATTTTCCAGCGTCTTGATGCCCATGCCTCTGATCCGGTAGCTGTTGTCGTGGTTGCGGCAGGTGATAGATGCTGCAGCAATATCTGCGCTGATGTAGTACAGCATTTCCTGTTTGGTTTCATAGGTATCGGGAAGTGTGCTATCTTCCTGCGCTTTTGCCAGCTTCAACCTGGTTTTATGGGTCGCGCGCAACAGATCATTTGGATACAGAGAAAAGACAAAGTTCTCGTCGGACATCTCCTTCCACTGTTCGAAGGGCTTGTGTGCCACGCATGCCTTGTTGGGCAGCTCCGCTTTCAGCGTATCGGCAATGTAGATGGGCACAAAGAAGTAGCCGTCGTTTTCTACATGGAACACATCGATGCGCACCATGCTGTCGTTATCCGCCACGCCGGCGCCGCCCAGAACAGGAACATTCAGCGTCGTAGGCTCGCATACCTTGACCTTGTTGACGACAGGCCCGGGCGTACCGTCGCTTTTGGGCTTATGGAAAGGCGCGGCAAAAGCCTTGGACCCATCACCGCCGTGCTTTTTCAGTTCCTCCTTCAGTGCCTCATAGAGCAGGCGGTCGCTCTGCGGCATGTAGTAGTTGGATATCTCCCCGGTCTTGGGGTCGAGCTTCAGGTCGGTCAGGGCACGCTTTACAACGACGATGCCATCATTCAGCGCTTTCGGACTCTTGACGGTCTCCTTGTGTGCAGCACCCGTCACCTTGCGGCGGGGCATGCGGGATACAAAAAGCTTTCGCACGGGAATATCACCGTTTACATATACAGGGAACCGCTGCGAAATGACGGCGCGGCGGGGATCGTCTCCCAATCGGGCTTCCAGCTCCCGGCGAAACTCCGGCCAGGGATAGGGGAAATGTTTCAGGACCTCGCCGGTGTGCATGGAAACCGCAACGCTGCCGGTCTCCGTTTGTACATATGCACATTCCCGCAGTGCGGAATAGCGGCTCAACTGCTGGATCATCACGTCTGTTGTACAGGCGACGACAAGCGCATCTACCGCGTGGTGCAGATCGCCGTTTTCCCGTATCTTGGTGATGCCCCAGCGCTTGCGCATGTAGGATGTGATGGTACCGTTGACAGCAGTGACGTGCTTTTTGCGCCCCGTGGCAAAGGCGGAAAACTCCAGATGATCGCTGATGTAGTTCAGAAGAAAGCGAGACATGGTTTTCGTGTCCTGCAGGTTGCGCTCCCTGAACTTTTTCTCATCCTCAGAGGTGATCGTTTCCTTCAGGAGACGCCGCTTTTTTCTGGGATCATGGATGCTGTTCTCCACCCAGACGATGAAATCCTCCCGGCGTCTGCCCTGCAGATATTGCAGCGGGAGGCGGTTGCCTTTGTTGCGGTTTTCTTCCGCAAGTACCAGCACCTTGTTCATATAGCTGTCATCAAAGGAAATGCTGTACGGAACGATATGATCCACCTCGGCGTAGTCCGGGTCAAAGAGGTGCTCGATGGAGAGGTGCTTTTGGGAATAAGCACACTCGCCGTGCTGCTCCTCCCACAGCTTGAACTTCACCAGATCCTGTCCCGTGGGGGTCTCTTTGCCGTATTCCGTTCGGATGCGCTCCATGATCTTCTCGTTGCGGGCACGATTGGCGTCCATGTCCTTTTTCATCTTGCTGCGCTCTGCAAAGTCGCGGGCCATTGATACTGCGGCGTCCAACGCCCTGACACGCAGGGCGTAAATATCCTCCAGCCTTCCCTCAAAGAGCGTGTCCAGCTCCGCTTGCGAAATGACGTTTTCCGCCACAAGGAGGTGACGAATGCGTTCCAGCCGGTGCCGGTGGCGGCGCAGACGGCGGCGCATACTTCAGGCCTCCCGCCGCGGTGCCGCAAGAGAGGCGCCCGTCTTGGGCTGCTCGGCGGCATCAAAAATGCGGGAGCCCATGTTGATGATGCCGAAAGGCTTGTCCTCTACGTCCAAAGCAACGACTGCCCAACCCACGGATGTGATGCCGATGTCAAAGCCGATCGCATATGGATACATAGCATGCCCTCCTCAGAAGTACGGATAGAGATAACGCCCCGCTTACGCGGGGCGTTAGAGCTCTGCGGTATACTACCTTATCATAGTAACCTGCATAGTTCTTGGTATGGTATAAAGAACTATGATTAGTATAGCACGATTTTTGACAAATTGCAAGAGATTTGTACATTTTTCTGCTTATTCTACGGCCGTCGTCTCCGCCGCAAACTGACGCCCTGTGTGGTCGATGGTGTAGGGCTGGGGGAGGATAAGCTGGCTGATGGGCACCACGGTGTAGCCGTCGTTGATGAGACAGGTGAGGATGGCGGGCAGGGCCTCCGGCGTGTGCAGCGCGGCGTTGTGGAACAGGACGATGCTCCCCTGCTGCACTCTGCTGGTCACCCGCTGGCAGATGGTGTCGGCGTCATAATCCTTCCAGTCCAGGGAGTCCACATCCCACTGGATAGGCTCCATGCCCATGGAACGGATGGCGGCGATGACATGGTCGTCGTACTCGCCGTAGGGGCAGCGGATCAGCGTGGGCGTCACGCCGGTCACGGCGCTGATCCGTTCGTTGCTGGCGGTGACGTCCGCCACGATCTGGTCGGCGGACAGACTGTTGTAGTGGTCGTGGTGGTTGGAGTGGCTCATGACCTCGTGCCCCGCGTCGTGCAGCGCCTTCACCGACTCCGGGTATTTTTCCGCCCAGTCGCCTACCACAAAAAATGTGGTCTTTACATGGAACTTCTCCAGAATGTCAATGAGCGTCTGTGTATCCTCGTTGCCCCACGCGGCGTCAAAGCTGATGGCGCACACCTTCTGCGTGCGCTCCACCGAGTAAATAGGCAGCTGCCGCGTGCTGGCCGCCGCGCTGACGGAGACGGGATAGTTCACCACATAGAAAATGGCCGCCGCCAGCACCAGCGCCGCGCCGCCCACCGTATACCACCGCCGCAGCAGGAACACCCTGATCTTTTTCATGTTGTATCCGCCCCTTTCCGGTTTTGCCCTATCCTATGACCCGCGCGGCGAGAATATATCCCCGCCGTTTCCCACGCTCCGCGGGCGGCTTCCATGCCGTGCCGCGAATCTGTAACGGATGCTTGACGGCGCCGGCATTGTAAAGGCGGACGATCTCCGCTAAGATATATAAAAACATAGCGGAGGGCGGTGGAAACATGGATATCCTGCAAAGCGTGATGGACTGCTCGTCTCACGCCATGTTCACTATGGACCGGCAGGGCATCGTGACGCATATCAACCGGCAGGCAAAGGAGAGCTTCGGCCTGTTCAACCACAGCCGCCATGCCCATCCGGCGGGGCGGCTGCTGCGGGGCGATATGGTGATCCTCGCCACCACCGCCATGGGACAGGACGACGGAGCCCTGACAGCGGCGGAGCTGGAGACCATCTGCATCCGTGACCGCCGGATCCGCCCCGGCGACATGATCGCCGCGGTGGGGGTATTCGGCGGCGAAGGCGTCAAGCCGGTCTGCAAGTACCTGCACAGCGGCAGCGCGGATGAGCTGCGGCTGGACGTGACGTTTCAGGGGGTCCCCATCTCCGTCCAGATCGACAGCGCACAGGTGTCGGTGACGGTGCGGGAGAATGTCTACACCATCGGCTATTTCATGTGCATCGGACAGCTGGTGGTACTGGACCGCTACACCCGGCAGGTGAAGTTCTGGGAGGAAAAGGGCTACTCCGCCCGCCGCGAGGGGATCGGCAGCCTGCTGCGTGGCGGCGGTTATATCGCCAAAAGCCCGGAGCAGGAGATCCACGTTGCCGGTTATCACTTCCGGGATTTTTTTGAGGGCGCGCTGTTTGAGGAGCACCTACAGAAGGTGCTGACGGGGGAGGTGCCCAGCTTTGTGGATATGCCCTATGAGATCAACGGCTCGGCGCTGTCCGCGTCCATCCTGCCTATGCGCGACGGCGATGGGCGCATTTCCGGTGCCATCGTCAAATTCCGCAATGTGGAGGACCTGAAGACCTCCATCATTGAGCGCAACACCGCCATCGCGGCGGCGGAGCGGAAATACCGGGAGACGGAGCGCATCGCCGCATCGGATGTCAGCGGGGAGATGCGCTCCGCGGCAGGGGATTCCGCTGTCATGCGGACGCTGCGCCGCCGCGCGTACCGGCTGAGCCAGATGGACTGCAGCATCCTGCTGTCCGGTGAGCCGGGCACGGGCAGAGCCGCTCTGGCTCAGGATATCGCCCGCGTGCAGCCCCGGCGCGGCCCGTTTGTGAAGGCGGACTGCTCCGCCATGCTCCCCGCCGCGCTGGAGGAGGCGCTGTTCGGCAGCGGCGGCCTGCTGGCGGCAGCCAACGGCGGAACACTGTTTCTGGACGGCGTGGACAGACTGTCGCCGGGGGCGCAGGACCGGCTCCTGCGCTGCCTGTCCGTGCCGGAGGAGGCGCCGGATGTGCGGCTGCTGGCGGCTGCGGACGGCGACCTGCGCACGGCGGCGGAGCAGGGACGGTTCCGGCAGGATCTCTACTACCGCCTGTCCGCGTTTTCCCTGGAGCTGCCGCCACTGCGGGAGCACAAGGAGGATATCTATCTCCTTGCGGGAAGCCTTATCGAAAAGATCCGGCAGCGCTACGGCCTGCCGGAGCGGTTCCTGTCCGGCGAGGCGTTCAGCAAGCTGATGAATTACGACTGGCCCGGCAACATCCGGGAGATGGAGAAGGTGCTGGAGAGCGCTGTGGTGCTCTGCGATACGGACATCATCTATCCGGAGCACATCCACCTGGACGCGGCGCCGGTGACGCTGACCCTGCGCCAGCAGCTCAAGCAGGCGGAGCGCCGCATCCTCCAGCAGACGCTGGCCCAATGCGGCGGCGACCGGCAGCAGGCCATGCAGCTTCTTGGTCTGTCCCGCACCGTGTTCTATGAAAAGCTGAAGGAGCACGGCATCCGCCGGGATGGTGCCGTGTCCCGGCGAAGGGAAAAACAGTCCGGATATCCGGAATGCGCGTCCGGTTTTCCGGACAATGACAATAATTTGACAAACTGAGCATAGATACCTACAATGCAGGGCAGGAGCGGCGGCCGGGTATGCGGCATGCAGGATACCTGCTGCCGCATATGGATCGGGTGTGGGCAGTCCGCGCCTGCAAAACGACTTGTGTATGTGAAAGAGAGGTACGCATTATGAGGAAGTCTTTAGGCAGAAAACGGCCTTTCAGACGGACGCTGGTGCTCGCGCTTGTGATGCTGGCAGCGGTCTTTCTGTTGGGCACCTTTGCGCTTGCCGCCGGTGACGGCGCCGACGGCGCGCCGCATTTCGCCGGCACCGCCTGGGCGCTGCTGCCGCCGCTGGTGGCCATCGTGCTGGCGTTTTTGACGAAGGAGGTCTATTCCTCCCTGTTTGCGGGCTGCCTTGTGGGCGCCATGCTGGTGACGAATTTCGACCCCTGGGGCGTGTTTGAAACACTGTTCCTGACGCTGATGGACAACATCGACCTGAAGATATTCTTCTTCGATGTGCTGCTGGGCACCATCGTGATCCTGTTTGCCCGCTCCGGCGGCTCCCGCGCCTTCGGCGACTGGGCCGCCCGCTGGATCAAGTCCAAGAAAAGCGCGCTGGTGATGACCTCCGTGCTGGGCTGCCTGATCTTTTTGGATGACTACTTCAACTGCCTGACGGTGGGCACCATCATGATGCCCATTACCGACCGGTTCAAGGTGTCCCGCGCCAAGCTGGCCTACATGATTGACGCCACCGCCGCACCCATCTGCATCATCGCGCCCATCAGCTCCTGGGCCGCCGCCGTGGCGTCCTACATCCCGGATGAGTACACCACCACGGTCAACGGCTTCACGCTGTTCGTGCAGGCGATCCCCTATAACTTCTACGCGCTGCTGACGCTGGTGATGGTGTTCGGCACGGCCCTGATGGCCAAGGATTACGGCCCCATGTACGAGCACGAGGCCAACGCCGCCAAGGGCGATCTGTTCACCACCGGCGACGACTACGCCGCCGTGCAGGCCGAGGTGGCGGCTGAGACCAGCACCAAGGGCACGGTCTGGGATCTGCTGCTGCCCACGTTCTGCCTCATCGGCACCGTGGTGTGGGGCATGGTCATCCTGGGCCGCCGCAGTTGCCTGGAGGGCGACCTTCCCCTGACCCTCACCAATATATTCGCCAATACCGATGCGCCGCTGGCACTGAGCTTCGGCTGCGTGCTGACGCTTCTGCTGATGGCCATCATGTTCATCCCCCGGAAGATCGTGGATTTCAAGGGCTATGTGGACAGCTATGTGGAGGGCTTCAAGCTGATGATCCCCGCGCTGCTGGTGCTGACCTTCGCCTGGGGCCTGAAGGCCTTTGTGGGCATGCTGGATGTCTCCTCCTTCGTGCAGGGCATCTTTGCGGGCCGTGAGACGCTGACCACGCTGTTCCCCATGTTCATGTTCCTGATGGGCGGTATCCTGGCGTTCGCCACCGGCACCAGCTGGGGCACCATGGGCATCCTCATCCCCGTGGCCGTGCCCATCTTCGCCGCGGATACCACCTCCAACAGCATGCTGGTCATCGTGATCGCCTCCATCTGCGCCGGCGCCATCATGGGCGACCACTGCTCCCCCATCTCCGACACCACCATCATGAGCTCCACCGGCGCCCAGTGCAACCACATCAATCACGTCAAGACCCAGATGTACTACGGTCTGACGGTCAGCGCCGACTGCGTGATCTGCTACATTCTGGCGGCGATCATGAAGACGCCGTGGATCCCCCTGGCCATCGGCGTGGCGCTGGTGATCGCGGAGATCCTGGTGCTCAACCGCCTGACGGTGAAAAAATACGCCGCCAGCGCCGCGGAGCCGGCGGATAAGATCTGACAGAAGGAGCCGCGTATGAAAAAGATCGATGTTCCCTATCTGGACCAGTCGGGACAGGCGCCCACCGGCTGCGAGAGCGTTTCGGCGGTGATGCTGCTGCGCTATCTGGGCTATCCGGTGACCATTCCCGACTTTCTGGATCATGTGCTGGAGCGCGGCGTTTTTGAAAAACGCGGCGATGAGCTGTGGGGCTCCGACCCGCGCCAGTGCTTTGTGGGCGACCCACGGGACCCGGAGGCGCTGGGCTGCTACGCACCGGTGATGGTCAAGGCGTTGTGCCGCGTAGCAGGCGAGCGGTATGACGTGATCGACGAGACCAGCACGGAGATCGACGAGCTGTGCCGCCGGTACATCGACAACGGCATGCCGGTGCTGCTGTGGTGCAGCATCAACATGCGCCCCACCGTGAATGGCCCCTGGTACCGGCTGATCCCCTCCGGTCAGCCGTTCATGTGGGTGTCCAACGAGCACTGCCTGCTGCTGGTGGGCTACGATGAGGAGCACTACATCTGCAACGACCCGTGGGACAACAACGGTGTGGTGTCCTACCCCCGCCGCACCATGTGGGAGCGCCACCGGGAGCAGGGCATGCAGGCCGTGGGTCTGAGGGCGCGGACATGACGGGTACGGGACTGCTTGCGGCAACGCGGATCATTCTTCTGTGCCTGACCGCCTATTTCGGCGTGGCGTACAGCATCGTCAAGGCGCTGGAGATGTTCACGGTCTACATCCCCTTTTCCGGCGCCATGGCGGACGGCGGTGTGTACTCCCGGCAGGATCACCGGCGTCTGCTGACCGGGCGCTGGATACCGCTGCTGGTCATCCTGCTGCTCTCCTCGGCCCTGACGGCCTATCTGGCGTGGCGGACCCTCCCGGTGGGCGCCTGTGCGGCGGGCATCTGCCTGGTGCTGGGCGTGGTCATGTTCCTGCGGGGCAGCCGGGACCGCGTGGTGCTGTACCAGCGGTTCGTCCGCCAATACCGCGACTTTATGGACAAAGAGAAGTTCTGCCGCGTGCTGGAGAGCAAGTACGGCATGACGCTGGCAGAGCTGTCCTCTTACAAAGGAGGAAACGCCTATGGCAGAAATGCTGCACAATAACATCACCGTCGGGGACAACGGGCACCTGTACTTTGCCGGGCAGGACACGGCGGCGCTGGCGGCCCGGTACGGTACGCCGCTGTACCTGATGGATGAGGCGGACATCTGCCGCCGGTGCCGGCTGTATCAGGCGGCCTTCCGCAGGCACTTCGGCCCCGACGGCCGCCCGCTGTACGCGGGAAAAGCCTGCTGCTTCAAGCGGCTGTACGAGATCATGCGCGAGGAGGGCATGGGCATCGACGTGGTGTCCTCCGGCGAGATATACACCGCGCTTCAGGCGGGGTACGACCTGCGGGACGCCTACTTCCACGGCAACAACAAAACGGACGCCGACATTGCCTACGGCATGGACAGCCGCGTGGGGTACTTCGTGGCGGACAACGCCGAGGAGATACGCGCCATCGAGGCGGAGGCCGCCCGCCGCGGCCTGCGGCAGAAGGTGCTGCTGCGCCTGTCACCGGGCATCGACCCCCACACCTTCGAGGCGGTGTCCACCGGCCGGGTGGACAGCAAGTTCGGCAGCGCCATCGAAACGGGGCAGGCGGAGGAGATCACCTGCTATACGCTGGCTCAGCCCCATGTGGCGCTGGTGGGCTTCCACTGCCACATCGGCTCCCAGATATTCGATGCGGAGGTCTTTGAGCGCGCGGCGGAGATCATGCTGACGTTCATTGCGTCCATGCGGGATAAGCACGGCTATACGGCGCGGCAGCTGGACCTGGGCGGCGGCTACGGCGTCCGCTATCTGGCCGGCGACCCGGAGCTGGACATCGACGATACGGTGGGCCGCGTGGCGGCGGCTGTCAGAGCCGCCTGTGCCCGGCTGGATATCCGGATGCCGGAGATCCACATGGAGCCGGGCCGCAGCATCGTGGCGGCGGCAGGCATGACGCTGTACACCTGCGGCACGGTGAAGAAGATCCCCGGCTATAAGAACTATGTATCCGTAGACGGCGGCATGGCGGATAACCCCCGATTCGCCCTGTACCGCGCCGGCTACACCTGCCTGCCCGCCGACAAGATGACGGAGCCGCGGGAGCTGGAGGCCTCTGTGGTGGGCCGCTGCTGCGAAAGCGGCGACATCATCCAGGAGCATGTGATGCTGCCGGCCTCTGTGGGACGCGGCGACATCGTGGCGGTATGCACCACAGGAGCCTACAACTTTTCCATGGCCTCCCACTACAACCGGCTGCCCATGCCGCCGGTGGTGATGCTCCGTGACGGCGAGAGCTATGTGGCCGTCCGCCGGGAGACGCCGGCAGACCTGTGTGCCCGGGATGTGTGACGGGCATACACAAAAAGGAGCAGCAGTCCAGCCGGACTGCCGCTCCTTTTTTATTCAGTTCCGTCCGCCGCGCAGAAGCGGCAGTCCTCGTCGGTGGCCTCGCCCCTGCACACGATGTTGGTGGGGCCGGTGAGGTACAGATCGGTCACCCGCGGGCCGTCGCACACCACGTCCACCGTCAGTTGTCCGCCGGGCATATCCACCCGCACGTTCTGGCCGGACACCCGGCCCAGCAGCGTCAGCACCGTGACCACGGAGCCGGTGCCGGTGCCGCAGGCGTAGGTGAAGTCCTCCACGCCCCGCTCGTAGGTCAGCTCCCGCACATGGTCCGGGCCGACGACCTCGTAGAAATTCACGTTGGCCCCCTTGGGATAGCCCTCATAGTACCGCAGCCGCCGCCCCAGCTCCCGCAGCGTCTGCCGGTCACAGTCCGCCAGCCCCGGCACCTCCACGGCGACGTGGGGCAGGCCGGGATCCCCCAGCTCCACATAGGGCGCGGCATAGACTGTGCCGCCGATGTGGGCGGCGGCGTCCAGCCGGATGACGGAGGGATCGTTCAGCCGGATGCGGTAGTTCCGCTGATCCAGCCGCCAGCCGGTGACCAGCCCGGCGGTGGTCTCCACGGTCTGCACCTCGCCTGCCAGCCCGTTCTCATAGCCGTAGCGGCAGATGCAGCGCGCGCCGTTGCCGCACATCTCCCCCAGCGACCCGTCGGAGTTGTAGTAGCGCATCCGGTAGTCCGCCCTGTCGGACGTGTCCACCACCATCAGACCGTCCGCACCGATGGACAGGTGCCGCTCACACAGGGTGCGGGCGATCTCCGGCCACGCCTCATCGGGCAGCATGCTCCGGCGGTTGTCCACGATCACAAAGTCATTGCCGGCGCCGTTCATTTTCCAGAATTGCAAGCTCGTCAGCTCCTTTCCGCGGGCGGGGACGCCGCGTCCCCGGCACATTGTTTCCCACCCAGTATACGGCAGACGGGCGGAAAAAGCAAGCCGCCGTTCCGGAGCGGAAAATGCCGGGTCATACTTCGGAACGATTAACAAACGCCGCCGGAGCAGTAAAATAAAAAAGATAGAGATACACAGGCAGGACGAGAGAAAACGGCAGATGAACGGAGGAAAGAGAGCATGAAAAAACGCATCGTCAGCTTTTTGATGTGCCTTGTGATGGCGTTCAGCATCGTGCCCGCCGCCGCGTGGGCTGAGATGCTGCCCGCGGCGCAGAGCACGGCGGACAGCGGCGGGAATGCCGCCGATGTCTACGCCAACGGCGAGGACACCGCCGCCCGCAGACGCGCCGCCGCGCGGAACAGCGGCCCCGTGGCCGAAGTCGACGGCACGAGGTACGCCACGCTGCAGGAAATACTGGATGAGATGGAGCCGGTCGAGATCACGCTGCTCAGCGATGTCGCTGAGGACCTCACGGTCTATGCGGCCACGACCATCGACATGGCCGGCTTCTGCATCACCGGTGATATCGACGCCGATGACAGCCTGACCCTGACCAACGGCACCGTTGTCGGCCAGGTCACGGTGGATGCAGCTGACGGCACCTTCACCATGACCGCGCCTGCCGGCGCTGACGCGGCCATTGACGGCGGCCTGACGGTAAATAACGGCTCCGCCAGCATCAGCGGTGCGAAGGTCGGCGTAAAGAGTACTCTGTATTTCGACGGTACGGACCTGACCATCACCGGTACGGATAAGGCTGTCGAACTGACTGCCGCCGCAGGACCGGCGGGCAAAAAGTTTTACGGTGCCGCTGACGCGGACGGCGATACCGCCGCCGAGGCCGTGTTTGCGGGCGATACCTATACGGTGAACGGTGCAGCCGCCAAAAAGCTCAGCAGCCGGCAGGTGGGCGGGGAGCCCGCACCTGAGCCGCCCACGCTGACGCTGGATCGGGAGACCGCAAATGGCACCGCTGGCGGTGCGCCGGTCACCTTTACCGTGACCTATACCGGCACGGACGACCTGAAGGCGTATGTTCAGAACAACTCAGACGACAAGTTTACCGTCACCCAGACGGACAATGGCGGCGGCACCTACACGATCTCTGTTAAGATCAGTGCGGAAACACCTGCCGGTGAGTACACTTTTTATGTCCATGAGGTGAATAATGCTTTCGTGCAGGCGAAGGCCGTCATCACCGTCGCGGCGCATCGGCACAGCTTCCAGCCGGTGAGCGGCCAGAGTGAGTGGGCGTGCAGCTGCGGCCTGACCTGTGACCACGGCGGCACAAGCGGCTTCGCGTACGACGCCGGCAGCTGCCCCGACTGCGGCGCCCCCGCAGTGGCCCAAACGGCCTTGCAAAGTGTTGAGGGCAACCCGTGGCGGCAATTTGCCGATCTGCAGGACGCCCTTAACGCGGATAGAGACGGCAGTTACACCCTCCGGCTTCTGGCGGAGGTTTCCGGCGACTACACCGTTGACGGCACAAGGTACACGGGTATCGACCTGAACGGTCATTCAATTCGCGGCACCGTAACCGTCACCGGCGGAGACTATGAAGTCTCCTTCAGCAGAACCAACGACACAGACATCGTAGAGAAGGTCATTGCCCACGCGGGCGCAAAGTTTGCCACTCCGGCAAAACCGGCCGTTATCGGCACGTTGGAGCTGGCAGAGGGCGCAACGTGGGAGAATATCGTAAGTTCGCCCAGAAACCCCGGCTACAAGGTGTACACGGCCTATCCCAATGACCTGACGAAGTATACGTGGTACGCCCCTGCGGATGAGCAGCTTGCCAACACCACGAAACTGACCAACGTCACCATTGAGCGCCTGCCCATCACGTCCAAGAATCTGTACCTGAAGGTCAATGGAAAGAATGTTTCGTCGGTGGATCGCGGTACCACCGTCCAGCTCTGCGCCTATTGCAACACCAAAAACGCGGACGTGACCTTCTACATCCAGAAGGAGGGCAGCGAGACGCCCATCACCCTCACCGACCCGACGTATGAGAAGATCAGCAGCAGCTGGTACTATGTCAGCAAGCACGTCTTTACCGAGACGGGCCGCTACACCATCTGGTTCACCGCTGTCAAGGACGGCTACACCGTGCAGAGCAGCAGCAAGACGCTGAAAGTTAACCAGCCCAGCATCCCCACCGACCAGATCAACGCCCCTGCGGCGGTCACCGGCCTGACCTATACAGGCGCGGCGCAGGAGCTGGTGACGGCGGGCAGCGTTGATGCCAAATACGGCATGATGCAGTATTCCCTGTCCCGGTCGAGCGGCTACAGCACGGACATTCCCACCGGCACCAATGCCGGCACATACCGTGTCTACTACAAGGTCATCGGTATCAACGGCTACAAGGATTCCACTCCCAAAGCGGTCAGCGTGACCATCGCGCCGAAAGAACTGACCGTCGCCGGCGTGACGATAGCGCCAAAGGTCTATGACGGCACGACAACGGCCACCGTCACCGGTGTGACGTTCTCCGGCCTGCAGGGCAGCGATACCCTGCTCAATGACCTGAACTACACCACCACCGCCGCGTTTGACAGCGCGGACGCCGGCAGCGGCAGAACTGTCACGGGTACGGTGACACTGGACAGAAGCGTGAAGAACTACACCCTTCCCAACGGCAGCTATACCCAGCCGGGCTGCGCGATCCAGCAGGCCGCCGTGACCGCTCCGACGCCTGTGGAGCTCACCATCATCAACGGCGCGGTCAGGGAGTACACCATCGCGCTGCCGGCGCTGCCGGCGCTGGAAAGCCCCAGAACCTACGGTGATACCACCTGCGCCCAGCCGTCCGTCAGCCTGAACGAGGGCTATACGGCCACGGCGGTGCTGGACAGCGCTGCCAATGAGGTAAAGCTGTTGGTCACCGCCACCGGCAATACCGAGGGCGCGGTCGGCACCATCAAGGTCACGGTCACCACCAACAACTACACCCCCATCACCCTGACCGTCAACGTCACGGCGGCGGCCAAACGCCCCCTGACGCCCATCGGTCTGGCTGCGGGCGATATCACCTACGGCCAGACGCTGCGCGACAGCGTCCTCGGCTACAACGGCGAGTACGGCGGCATGCGGTACAACGGCGAGCTTGTCCAGGGCACCCTTTGCTGGAAGGACGACACCATCAAGCCCGACAAAGCCGGCATGTATACGGGCGATTGGGTATTCACGCCCACGGGCGATGACGCCTACCTGTACGAGGAGACCACCGGCACCGCCGATGTTCAGGTGAACAAGGCACAGTTCACCAATGTTTCCGTCCGGCAGGTCGGCACGCTGACCTACAATGGTCAGCCGCAGACGGCTGTCGTGAAGACGGCGGCCACCTCGGTGGACGGTATTTCCGGCACGTTCGGCTTCTCCACGAAAAACGGGATCGGCACCGCATATCACAGCGCCGTTCCTGCGTTTACCGACGCGGGCAAGCATACCGTCTACTATATTGTATATGATGTGGTGAATTGGAACTACGAATATTACAGGGGCGAGTTCACCGTGACCATCGAACCCAAGGAGGTCACAGCCACCGTCACCGTTCCGGGCGCGCCGTTCATCTACAACAACGGCACGGCCATCGAGCCGACGGTGGAGGTCTACGACAACGGCACCCTGATCCCGGCGTCGGAGTACACCGTCTCCTACAAAAACAACACCGAAGCGGGCGAAGCCACTGTCACCGTCACGGATAACCCCGGCGGCAATTACATCGTCAGCGGCAGCACGACCTTTACCATCGACAGGGCCGCGTCCTCCGTCACCGAGGCCCCTGCCGCCAATGCCCTGACCTACACCGGCGCCCAGCAGGCGCTGGTGACAGACGGCACGGCGGAGGGCGGCGCCATGCAGTACAGCCTGAACGGCGTGGATTACAGCGATGCCGTCCCCACCGGCACGAATGCCGGCACCTACACCGTTTGGTACAAGGTGCAGGGCGACAGCAACCACAACGACACGGAACCCCGGAGCGTCACCGTCACTATCGAGCCTAAGACAGTTGAAGCCGCCGTCACCGTTTCCGATGGCCCCTTCATCTATAACGGCGGCAAGTGGGAGCCGGCCGTCACCGTCAGGGACGGCGAGACGGTCATTGACCCGGCGGAGTACACCGTCTCCTACGACCGCAACACCAACGCGGGCGAAGCCGCCGTCATCGTCACGGATAACCCTGGCGGCAACTACACCGTCAGCGGCACGGCGTCCTTCACCATCGACAAGGCCGACGCCCAGCTGACCGGGCATTCCACCGCCGGTACCCTGACCTACACCGGCGCTGAGCAGGCGCTGGCGGCAGCGGGTACGGCGGAGGGCGGCACCATGCAGTACAGCCTGGACGGTGTGCATTACAGCGCGGATATCCCCACCGGCAGGCTCCCCGGCACCTACACCGTGTACTACAAGGTGCAGGGCGACCAAAACCACAACAGCACGGACACCTGGAGCCTCACCGCCGCCATCGACAAGGCGGAGCTGACCAACGTGTCCGTCTCTGCCCCGGCACTGGCCTACAACGGCAAGGCCCAGACGCCCGCCGTCACCGTGACGGCGGATACCGCGGACGGCTCGCCCGTCACCGTGACGTACAGCGAGGAGGAGAACGGCACCTATACCGCGTCCGTCCCGTCCTACGGCGCCGTGGGCAGCTATACGCTGTACTACCGGCTCACCGCGGCCAACCATGAACCGGTGTCCGGCAGCCTGTCCGTCAGCGTGGACAAGGGCACCCTGACCGTACCGGATATCACGGTGGACGTGACCAACGGCGCCGCTGTCGACTACACGGTGGACCTGCAGGCGGCGCTGGATGCGGTACTGCCCGCCGGCTGTGTGTTCGGCAGGCTCCGCTACGGCGGCCTGCATGTCACGGACGCGCAGGGCTACTGCGATATGCTCCGGACTAACGTCTCCCGCAAGGGCGCCTTGACGCTGGCCGTCAACGCCGTGGACAGCACGGCGGAGGGCGACGCGGCCGTGGTCACGGCATTCGTGGAAAGCGACAACTATCAGGACATCACCGTTACGGTCAGGCTCCGCGCGGTGAACAAGCTCATTCCCACCGGCACACCCAGCCTCAGCAGCCGCTTCCTCACTGGCGGCCAGCGGCTGGATACCATCACCCTGTCCGGCATCATGGCAGCCGAGGGCAAAGTGGTGCGCGGCACCTTCACATGGGCGGAGCCGTATCTCTGCCCCGCCGTGGGCCGCTATACGGCCACATGGGTGTTCACCCCCGATGATACCGACCGCTATGCTGTTGTCACCGGCACGGCGGACATCACCGTGACGGCCCCGGCAGAGCCGGTCTACACCGTCAGCGGCGAGGTGAAGGGCATCGACCTGACAGACAGCACCCGGCCCGGTGCCCCTGTTCCGGACGCCGTGGTGACCATCCGCAGGGGTCTGGAGATCATCGGCGGCTGGAAGACCACGGACACGGACGGCAGGTTCAGCCTGGACGGCATGCCCGCCGGCGTGTACAACGTGGTGGTGGAATACAACGACCGGATCGTCACCCGAATGGTGACGCTGGTGGACCACAACGTCACCGGCCTGCTGGTGGAGATCCCCCGGCAGGATGTGAACAGCGAGCTGACCATCCGCAGCGCCTCCGGCCTGACGGACGGCGCGATCGTGGGCGGACTGGATGACGAGGCGGCCCGGCGCTTCTCCGGCGTGGACAGCGATTCCCTGTCCGTCAGCATGGAGCTCCGCGAGGTGCCCGCCAACAGCGGCGACCCGATCCAGAAGGCCCTCCGCGACAGGGCGGACGGCATGAAGCTGCGGTTCGTGGACATGGCGATGACCCTGACGGAGAACGGTGTTTCCTCCGGCCTGACGCAGACGGATACGCTGCTGGAGATCATCCTGTCCTACGACACCAGCCTCAGCGGCGTCACGGTGCTGCGCAGCGGCAGCGGCAAGTTTGAGCCCCGCGGCCTCACCGGCAGCGAAGCGGAGGGTTACTATGTGGACAAGGCCAACGGCCGCATCCACATCTTCACCCGGCAGATGACCACCTATGCCATCGGCTATGCCGTGTCCGGCACTAAGCCGGACAGCACGCCCTCCATCAGGGACACCACGTCCCCGGCCACCGGCGACGCGGGCCTGGCGGTTTACGCGGTCATGGCGCTGAGCAGCTGCACCGGCGCGGCGCTGCTGCTGCGCCGCCGGCGTGAGCACGCATAATGCAATAAAAGATGACCGGCTCCAGGCCGGTCATCTTTTATTGCCAACCGCCGGAAAAAGCGGTATAATCAGCGCATAGGAAACACGGCGAAAGGAGCACGGCTTATGAACAGCGACATGGCATCCCGCGGCTGGGACATCCGCCCTCTGACGGAGGGGGACATCGAGGCATATTTGGACATCTATCTCAATTCCTACCCGGCCTACAAGGCGCTGGACGCCGAGTGCCGCGCCCACTACCGGGCAAGCACCTCACCGAGCTGCGGGAGGACACCCAGACCCGCACGGTGGGCCTTTTCGAGGACGGCACGCTGATCGCCACCATGAAGCTCATCCTGTTCTCTATGAATTTCTTCGGCCGGATGCAGCCCGCCTGCGGCCTGATGGCGCTGGAGGTACATCCGCTCCACAAGAAGAAGGGGGCGGCGCTGGCCATGGTGCGGTACTTCGAGGACTACGCCCGGCAAAACGGGGCGCTGCTGACGCTGCTGCTGCCGTTCCGCATCGACTTCTACCGCCGGATGGACTACGGCTTCGCCGGCAAGCTGTACGAGTACCGCCTGCCCACATCGGTGCTGCCGAAGACCGATGCGGCGGCGCAGCGCCGCCTGCGGTTTCTGCAGCCGGAGGACTTTGACGCGGCCATGGCCTGCCAGCGCCGCTTCGCCGCCCGGAATCACGGCATGGTGGAGAAGTTCGATGAGGAGCTGCGCGCCGCCCGGGATGACATACAGGTGCGGCGCATGGGCTGGTATGATGACGGCGGCACGCTGCGGGGCTACGCGGCCTACCGCTTTGAAAGCGCCAGCGACACCAACTATACCCAGAACCGCCTCAGCGTGGAGGAGCTGGTCTACGAGGACGGCGCGGTGCTGCGCGCCCTGCTGGGCGGCCTGAAGCTGCAGGAGGATCTGGCGCAGACCGTGATCCTCCGCACCGGCGAGGAGGATTTCCACCACCTGCTGAACGACCCGCAGGATGTGTCGAAGAACTACATGGACTACGGCTTTCTGCAGACCAATGTCTCCGCCGTGGGCACCATGTTCAAGCTGACGGACGGCCCGTCTTTCGTGGAAAAGACCGCCTACCGCCCGTTCCCGCAGGGGACGCTGACGGCGGCGTTCCGCTGCCGGGACGAGCTGACCGGCGCGGAACAGTGCCTGCGCATCGCCTTTTCGCAGGGGCGCTGGGCTGTGGCCGCGGCGGACGCGGCGGCGGATGTCACCGTCACCTGCCGTCAGGGGGAGCTGACATCCCTGCTGATGGGCTCCTGCGATCTGGAGGGGCTGCTGCGGCTGGGTGCCGCCGGGGCGGACGACCCCGACGGGGCCAGGGAGCTGGCCCGCCTGCTGCATTGCAGCCAGAAGCCCTGGCTCAACGCGGATTATTAAGTGTAAAAACAGCGAAAGGGAGGGAGCAGGCATGACGAACGGACCGGTCATCGAACGGCCTCTGGAGGAGTCGTTCCGCACCGCCATGGAGCGGGGGCGCATCGCGCTGTTCAGCGCGCCCTGCGGCTTCGGCAAATCCGTGGTGTCCCGCGCGCTGCTGGAGGGCTGCCGCGTGCGGGAGCTGTCCGCCGACGCGGAGACGCTGGACCTCCCGGCGGATGACGGCACATGGGACGTGCTGCTGCTGGACGAGCTGCAGAGCCTGCCGGAAAGCGGGCAGGAGCCGCTGTGCACCCTGCTGCGCACCGCGGTGGAGCGCCGCTTCGTGCTGCTGAGCCGGGGCGGACTGCCGGGCTGGCTGGCCCCGTTCCAGTTCTCCGGACTGCTGCGGGTGTTCATCGCCGACGATCTGGCGCTGCACCGTACCGGCGCCGCGGAGCTGCTGGCGCGCTGCGGCGTAACGCTGTCCGACACGGAGCTGACCGCCGTCCTGCGGGACACCAGCGGCCACCCGCTGGCGCTGGAGCTGCTGGGCCGCTGCATGGCCGCCCGCCGGGAGGGGTACACACCTGCGGTGGAGCAGACCGTGCGCCGCCAGATGATGTCTTATTTCGAGGACACGGTGTACCGCCGGTTCGACCTGTCCCTGCGCCGTTTTCTGCTGGAGCTGGCGCCCTTTGAGCCTTTTGACCTGGAGCTGGCCCGCATCGCCACCGGTGACAGCCGCGCCGGCGAGCATCTGGCCTGGCTGCAGCAGCAGACATCCATGCTGCTGTACGAGGGGGACAAATGCCGGTTCTGGCCGGCCTTCCGCCGCTTTCTGCTGTGGGAGCTGGAGCGGGAGTACAGCGATGAGCGCCGCCGCAGTCTCTACAACCGGGGCGCGCTGTACTACGAGCTGCACCAGGACTATGGGCAGGCGCTTTTCTTCTATGACCGGGGCGGCGACCGGGGCAAGGTGTCGGAGCTGCTGCGCCGCAGCGCCGAGCTGCACCCCGGCATGGGACACTACGAGGAGCTGTCCGCCTACTACGATACGCTGGACGAGACGGAGATCGCCGCCTCGCCCGCACTGATGCAGGCCGTCAGCATGCTGTGCGCCCTGCGGGGCGACTACGACGGCTCCCAGCGGTGGTACGGCCGTCTGGCCGACTTTGCCGCCCGCCGCAAGGACAGCGATGCCGCCGGCAGGGAGGCCCGGGGCCGTCTGGCGTGGCTGGACATCTCCCTGCCCCAGCGGGGCGTGGCGGGCCTTACGGAGATGTTCCCCGCCGCCTTCCGCCTGCTGACCGACCGGGAGATCACGCTGCCCGCCTTTTCCGTCACCAGCGCGCTGCCCAGCGTCATGAACGGCGGCAAGGACTTCTCTGACTGGAGCCGCCGGGATGATCTGCTGTACGCCGCGCTCCGCCGCCCGGTGGAGGCCGTGCTGGGCCGGGACGGCGTGGGGCTGGCGGACACCGCCATCGCCGAGAGCAAATTTGAAAAGGGGCAGGACGTGTCCGGCCGCGTGCTGGCGCTGGTGTCCCTCCTCAGCGACATCCGCTGTAAGGGAACGCCGGACATCGAGTTTGCGGCAGTGGGCCTCATCGTCCGCAGTCAGGTGGATGCCGGCCGTCCGGAGGACGGCGCGCGGATGCTCACCTCTCTGCGCCAGCGGCTGGAAAGCGCCGGCGAGACACGTTTCCTGCCCAACATCGACGCCATGCTCTGCCGCATCGCGCTGCGCACCGGCGACCGTTTGGCCGTGGCCGCATGGTATCGGGACAAGGCGCCCCGCGACCCCACCCATTTCCGGGTGCTGCTGCGGTATCAGTATTTCACCCAGGCCATGGCGGAGCTGGCCCAGGGCGACAGCGATGCGGCGCTGCTGACGCTGGCGGCACTGGAGCGGTACTGCACCGTGTGCCAGCGCCACATCGACGGCATCCATCTGCACCTGCTCACCGCCATCGCCCGGTTCCGGCGGCACGAGGATACCTGGCAGGCGCCGCTGGACGCGGCGCTGGAGACGGCGGCGCACTACGGCTTTGTGCGCACGGTAGGGCAGTACGGCGCGGCCATCCTGCCTCTGCTGGAGCGCCGCCGCTGGCAGGGCGGCCCGGACTTCCGCGCCGCCATGATGCAGGCCGTCCGCGCCCAGACCGCCAACTATCCGGAGCTGCTGGCGCCGCCGCTGGAGCAGACGGAGTCTCTCACCGCTGCGGAGCTGCAGGTGCTGCGCCTGCTGTGCGCCGACAAGAGCAACGCCGAGATCGGACAGATCCTGGACATCCGCCTGCCCACGGTGAAAAGCCACGTCAGCCACATCCTGCAGAAGCTCAATGTCAGCCGCCGCAGCGAGGCCAAGCGCGCCGCGGAGCGGCTGTACCTGCTGCCCGGCACCAGACTGTGACCCACGCCCTGCGGATACTTTGCGTCCGCAGGGCGTTTTCCCTGTTGACATCCGCATTTTTCCAATCTATAATGATAGCTGGCGGCTTGGGCCGCCGGCCAATTGAATACATGATCCAAGGATACTGTGCAGCCAGTCTGCCGCAAGGCCCCTCGCGGGGTCAGGCAGTGGCTTCAAAGGAACGGGGTGCAAAGCCCCACGCGAACGGCACTGTGAGCGCAAGAACGTACCGAGGCGGCGTCAGCCGCTGGGACGAAAGTCCGCCATTGCAGACATCACGTCTGTGAGAAGGCAGGTCACGAACGAGGAGAAGATTCTCCGCGGCGCGAGCCAGAAGACTTGCATGGAGGAGGATCACCAACAGCGGGCGCTCTCTCCGTGGTGTATGGATAGGCAGGAGTGTGCGCCGGCGCTTCCCGAAAAGGGGAGGTGCCGGTGTTTTTCTGTCGCGGATCCCGCTGGTCGTTTTCCGGTAAACGGAAACGGGCCGGCGGTTTTTTCTGCGCGTGGATCTGTCAAGCCGAGGCGGTTTTTTCCGGCCGCCTGCTTTCCATAAGGGCGGGAGGGGATCCATACCCCTCCCGCCTCCTCTCTTTTTGGAGGATGGAAACACTTCCGCCGCATTGGCCAAGGGAGCCTTACCCCTTTTTCCGCGTGTGCGTTAGAGATAGAGAACATCAGAAACAGGAGGAGATCACATGTATCACAAAAGAAGCATGACTGACCGCGCGTTGGCCATGCTGCTGAGTCTTGTGCTGTGCCTGACCATGGTGCCGCAGCTGGTCTTTGCCGCTGCGGGCGCATCCGATGGCACGACTGCCTGCGTGACCGTGAAGGACAGCGCCGTGACGGCGTATGAAACGACTACCGGCGCACTTCTGACCGTCCCACTGGACGATCTGTTTGCCGACAGCGGCAGCCATGCGCTGACCTACACGATGGACGACGGCAGCTATGGCAATCAGACCAAGGTCACCAAGGACAGTGCCGGCAAGGCCATTCTGTCCTTCACCAATCCCACGGCGGGCACCTATACGCCCACCATCACCGCCACCTGCGCGGAGTCTGTCACGGCGTCCGTGAAGCTCACCATCACGGTGAAGCAGGGCGAGGCCGGTGATGCGTCGCAGTACGGCTACGACGAGACGGATGCTGCTTCCGTGAAGGTCTATGTCACCATTTCCAACGACGGCATCCCGCTGTTGGGCAACGATGGCACCACCGTGCTGTCCCATCTGGAGGTGGACGTGCCCTACTTCGATCTGGCGCGGCAGGGTCTGGGAGATTTCTACCGGTATCACACGGAGAACGGCTCCGGCAATTATGTGGATAATGAGATCGTACAGCGCCCCACCGCTCTGCACCTGTACCTCTACATGATCGGCGTCTACTACTTGGGCCTCGATCCGGAGGACGTCACCACCGGCGCTGTGCAGATCCTGGGCCATGACGGCGGCATGGGCGTTATGAACATGCTCGGCAATCAGGCTTACGATGACAGCAATCTGGCACTGAACATCACCGGCAGCGCCACGTCCATGTACATGCAGCAGTTCTGGGGCCATGACGAGAACCTGATGTACTACCGCAACCACGTCTATCCCCTGATGAGCGCCGGCTGGGGCAGCACGGCGGACTATGTCCTGCTGTCTGACGACGACACCATCGACCTGGCCATGTTCAGCAACTGGAACTTCTGGACGGTGGGCGCCTTCGCCGCCTTTGACCAGAACGATTACGCCGTGCCTGTGGGCGGCACCGTGAACTTCCAGACCGTCAAGTACGACACCAAATCTGTGGCCGACGGCGGCACGGAGGAGTTTGACCCCATCAGCGGCCTGGTCGTGCGCGTCTATGACGAGAACTGGCAAGAGCTGGACACTGTCGAGCCTGCCGAAAGTGACGGCAGCGATTACAGCTATACCTTCGAGACGGCGGGCACCTACTACCTGCTGGGCATCGATCCCAACGCCGGCACCAGCGATTCCTGCTATGCGCCCGCCACCGCCAAGGTGACGGTGGGCGGCGGCGAAAAACCCTTCGACCCCGCCGAGTATTACAAGGACTTCGACTTTGCCAGCATCACGCTGGACGAGGAGGGCACCGACTACCTCTACCATGTGGCGGCGAGCACCATCTATGTGTCCCATTTCAACAATCCCGGCGACAAGAAGCTCTACACCGTCACCGTACCCGAGGGTACGGAGTTCGTGTACGTCAACTACCCCGCGGATTTTGAGAAAAACATCGCGACATTCTGCGTCCTCTTTAATGAGAGCGGAGATGTTACCGGTTACGACTGCCCCGGTTTTGAACTGCTGGACAATGCCGACGGCGGCAAAACGCTGAAGCTGCCCGCCTCCTATCTGATGGAGAACGGTGCGTACTTCGCAGCAGAGGACTTAAACGATAACTACGAGTATTTCAACTGCTTTTACTTCGTTGCGGGCGAGAACACCAAGCCCAGCGGCGGGGATGACACCGTAGCTGTCACCGGCGTGACGCTGGACAGAAACGAACTGACCCTCGACCGCCGAAAGACCGCCCAGCTGACAGCCACTGTGCTGCCTGAAGCTGCCAAAAACAAGAAAGTGACCTGGGGCAGCAGCGCGCACTCCGTGGCCGCTGTGGACCGCACGGGTCTGGTGGCCGCACTGGCCGAGGGCGAGGCGGTCATCACCGTCACCACGCTGGACGGCGCCTTCACGGCGCAGTGCACCGTCACGGTCACCGATGTGAACAAGCCCGCGCAGGCGGAGGACGGCTATTACGAGATCGCCACAGCCGCCCAGCTGAAGTGGTTCGCCGACGAGGTCAACAGCGGCAAGGCTGAGCTGAACGCCCGTCTGGTCGAGAACATCGACCTCAGCGGCATCTGCGATGCGGATACGCCCTGGACGCCCATCGGCAGCTACGCCGCCAACAAGGACTATCGCGGCACCTTTGACGGCCAGGACCACAGCATCGAGGGCCTGTATCTGAAAAATACGGGCGACTATACCAACACAAGTTCCTACTACGTTGCTCTGTTTGGCGTGTGTGACGGTGCGACCATCAGGAACCTCAGCGTCGCCGGTGAGGCCGTTGCCAGCAGCGGCCGCGACATAGCCGGTATCGTGGGCCGCGCCTGCGGCGTCTACACCCACCGCACCACCACCATCGAGAACTGCCACAACTATGTGACACTCACCGGCAGCCGCACCAACAACCAGATCTTCGGCCATGCCGGCGTGGTGGCCACGGTGCAGGATGCCATTATCCGGAGCTGCTCCAATCAGGCCGACATCACCGGCTATCAGGGCTACACCGGCGGCATCGTAGCGGTGACCAACGGAACTGTCACCATCGAGAACTGCTGGAACACCGGTGATGTGCACCTGCGGGGCTGGTGGAAGGATGGCTACCGCGGCGTGGGCGGCATTGCCGGACGTCTCAGCGGCACCGTGACCGTCAGCAACTGCTACAACACCGGCAATATCAGCTTCTTCTACAAGACCCAGGAGATCCAGCAGGCTGCCGGCGGCATCGCGGGTGTTGCGGGGTACAGCTCCGGCACCAATGCAGTCACCCTGACCAACTGCTATTCCACCGGCGCCGTCAGCGGCGAGTATGACGACAACGCCAGCATGGGCGCGCTGGTGGGCGAGGTCGTGGGTACCTCCACCGTTCTGACAGTCAATAACTGCTGGTATCTGGACGACGTGGTCAAGACCTCCGGCGCGGAGACGACGAAGATCACCGTGCAGGGCGAAGCCTTCACCGCGGCGGACGGCCTCAGTGCCGAGCAGCTGGGCAGCGCCTACATCGACAGCTGCCCCGCTCCCGTGCTGCAGGGCCAGACCGCTGTGGCGCACACCGATGCCGACAACGACGGCGTCTGCGACGTCTGCGGCCGGAAGGAAGTCCCCGTTCCCACACGCAAGGCGGACTACCCCGCCGAGAGCGAGAATACGGTGATGACCGGCACGGCCTACCTGCTCAGCGACCTGCAGGCGGGTAAGATCTTCGCCCCTGTGGACGGCCAGAGCCTGTCCTACAGGAACTACTACTACCAGCGCTCCACCGACGGCGGCATGACATGGGGCCCCATGCAGGACTTCTCCGAGGCCATCTTCGGCATGACCACCATCCAGCTCACCGAGCTGACGGAGGGCGACTATACCTACCGCTTCTACGCCTCCCACGACGGCAAGCACTTCTCCAAGGACACCTGGACGCTGACGCTCCATGTGGAGGATCACCCCGTCATGGACTTCACGTTCTATGTGGGCAAGGACTACACCGGCAATTACCCCGTCATCAAGCTCTACAACGTGGACAAGGATGACCAGGGCAATGAGGTGCTGGGTGACGAGCTCGAGAACTGCTTCCTGTACAGCGATTTCACCGACACCCTGCCGGACGGCCAGACGGCATATGACCCCGCCGCTGGTCTGCTGACCAACAACTACCAGACGTTCTACGCCAAGCTGGCCGCCGGGCGCTATGCCTACCGCGCCTTTGCCAGGAACGCGGATACCGGCGACTATGACGTGGAGCTGGGCGGCATGACCCTGAACCTGCCCACCGACACCAACGTGGACGGCGGTGCCGGCGGCGGCACCAGCGTCTATCTGCAGTGCAATTCCTTCTATGTCAGCAGCAAGAAGACGGACAACACCTACTTCACGGCCGGCGAGTACCATGTCCGCGTGGACTGCCCCATCATGGGCACCTCCTGCATCATGGGTACGCCCTACACCCAGGGCAACTACGCCTACTATCCCACGGTGCTGTACGCAGCCGGCAATGCCTGCCTGTACAACTCCTACGCCTATCCCGACATTGACGGCTACATCTTTACGCAGGCCATCAACCAGACCTTCCGTGCCAGCTACTATGCCAGCACCAAGAAGCTGACCATCAACACCGGCGTGGTGCTGAAGGCCACCGTTCCCGCCGACGCCGATTTCGGCCTGTACTTCCAGTGGAACAACTTCAACACCACGGAAGTGGATCCCATGGACAAGACCGATGAGTTCGACGGCTGGCATTACAGCGAGGACGGTACCAAGTGCGCCGAATATTTTATCTCCAAGGGCAACAGCAACTACACATGGCGTCTCAGCGATGATGCCCATGTGACGCAGGCGGGCTGGCTGTCCAGCCTCAACGCCAGCAAGGACATGACCTTCGCCTTCGGTGATAACGCCGCCACGGATCGCCTGTCCCACGACTTCAGCAAGCTGGGCACCCAGACCAGCAAGCGCGATGAAGCCGACCTGCAGGTGAACCTGGATCCCAGCGGCTTCGAGGTACTGAACGGCACCACCCGCGTCCGGGCCTACCGCCACTGGCAGCTCATCAATTCCGACGCCGGCAACATCATGGTGGAGCCTGACTTCCACTGGGATCTGGCCTCCGGCGACGCGCAGATCGAGACGGTGGATGGCGGCAACACCTCCGCCAACTGGGCGGATGTTACCCCCGGCGCGCAGGATTCCATCATCACCGTCTACTATGACAGTGTGGATGTGGAGCCTGATAATCACGGCAGCCATGGCGGCCTGTATCCCGCCACCCAGCCCCAGCGCGTGGGCGTCATCGTGGTGGGCGGCACGGACATGGAGCACGGCACCGCCGATGCGGATGTGGACTTCAACATGGTCACCGGTGTGGCCACCACCCGCTCCATGGATTGGGACTACAACTACGACACCTGGTACTATGAGGCCGGCGAGACCGATCCCGCGCTGACCTTCGCCGTGGTGAAGAACACCGGCGATGTCACGGTGGAGTATGCCTTTGTCACCACCAACAACGCCATGGTCAGCACCGTGTCCGACTTCCAGACCGTTTCCGCCGGTGAGGATGGGCGCTACGCCGTGCCTCTGGCCGGTCTCAACGATCTGGGCAACGGCATGGGCGGCACCGTTATCATCCGCATGACCGATGGAAAGGGTGTCAGCTACCGGCTGGTGCGTGTGGCCAAGGTCACCATCTCCGCCGAGAACGTCAGCCACCAGAACGAGGACATCATGCCCGGCGATCAGGTGAAGCTGACCTTCAGCGGCATGTTCCGCGGCGTCAACAAGGTCTCCGGTATCTTCAATCCCACCAACTTCAAGCCCACCTACTATGCGGGCGAGACCAAGTACGAGGGCACGCTGGGTCAGTATCAGAAGATGGACAACGCCTCCGTCACCGTCACCATTCCCGAAGACATCACCTTCGAGGAGGACGAGGAGACGACAACGTACAGCTTCACCAACGGTTGCACTTTTGGCAGCATGTACGCCGCTGCCAACCCCTTCGCGTTCCTGTATAGCATGACGGATACCGGCGTGGGCACCAACTTCAACGCCGTCACCGTGAATTACTACATGAACCACTACGCGGACGCGGCGGTCACCGTCTACCGCAAGGTGCTGTACAATGTGGCGCTGGATGTCACCAACACCGACGGCGAGAAGCTGACGGACGTGACCGCCGCCCTGACCGACAGCACCGGCAAGACCTGCACGGCTGACGAAAGCGGCCGCTTCCAGCTGGGCTACGGCACCTACACCTACGTTCTGACCAAGGACGGCTACACCGTGACCCGCGGCAGCTTCACCCTGAGCAGCGCCGACGCGGACAAGGTACAGGACGGCGTCCTGACCATCACCGCCGCCATGAGCGCTGCCGGCGCCAATCCGTGGGACGGCGCCACCCTGACTGAGCCCAAGAAGGACGAGGACGGCGCCTACCTCATCGGCACCGGCGCCGAGCTGGCGTGGTTCGCAAAGAACGGCGATAAGGCCAGCGCCAAGCTGACGGCGGACATCGAGCTGGCCGCCTTCGACTGGACGCCCATGGCCAAGCTCTACGGCACGTTTGACGGTCAGGGCCATGTTATCAACAACCTGTATGTCAACAGCGGCAGCTATCCTCTGGGCCTGTTCGGCTACATGCAGTCCGGCTCCTCCGTCACGAAGCTGGGCATCACCGGCGACGTGACCTGCACGGCCAAGAGCAACGCGCAGGCCGGCGGCATCGCGGGCTACATGAACGACAACAGCGCTGTCACCCAGTGCTGGAGCGCTGTGAACGTTACCAGCAACAAGCACGGCGGCGGCATCGCGGGCTATACGAACGCTAAGTCCGTCATCACCGACTGCTACGCCACCGGCACCATCCGCAGCACCGCCGCCAACGAGTGCTATCTGGGCGGTATCTGCGGCAGCTACCGCAGCCGCTTTGCCGGTGCGACCCTTACCAACTGCTACAGCACCGCCACGGTTATCGGCAGCAAGGGCAATGCCTCCTATGTGGGCGGCCTGTCTCCCGTCCCCTATGAGCAGAACTTCGTGAACAGCTATTATCTGGCGGGCGCCGTCTCCGGCGAGAGCCCCAAGGAGGGCGTCACCGGTTTGGGCACGGCCAAGACCGCCGAGGAACTGAAGACCATGGCCGCCGTGCTGGGCAGCAGCTTCCACCACGACACAGTGGGCATCAACAACGGCTATCCCGTGCTGGCCTGGCAGGGCGGTACGGCTCCCGCGCTGACCGGCCTGAAGATCACCACTCCGCCCACCCGGACCGAATATGTGGCGGGCCGGAGCTTTGATCCCGCCGGCATGACGGTGGTGGCCGTGTACGACGGCACCGTTGAAGTGCCTGTGACGGATTACACCGTGACCGACGGCGAGACGCTCAAGGAGGGCACCACCTTCGTCACCGTGCAGTACGGCGCATTCTCCGCCCAGCAGGCCATCACCGTGCTTCCCAAGTACACCCGGGGCGATGTGAACAATGACGGTGTGGTGGACGATGTGGACGCCGCGCTGGTCTATGCCTTCATCAACGCCAAGCTCACCGCGAACGCCAGCCAGATCGATGCCGCCGATGTCGACGGTGACGGTGTGGTGTCGGCCACGGACGCGGAGACCATCTATTCCTTCTATCTGGGGGAGATCGACTCCCTTACCGCTCACAACTAAGGAGGGGAAAGACGCATGAAAAAAATCGTATCTTTCCTGCTGGCGCTGGTGCTGACGCTGAGTCTCACCACCAACGCGCTGGCCGCCGTTGTCAGCCCCAAAGTGGATGTCACCGAGATCACGGTGGACCAGACCGTCGATCTGACGGTCACGGCATCCGGTGAGGACCAGCTGACCGGCGTCGTATGCCTGAACTATCGGGTATATTTCGACCCCACATTCTTTGAGCTGGATGCCGCCGCCTCCAAGGCCAAAACCGAGGGCGCGAAGCTGACAGCTCTCAGGACCGACGAGGACGGCAAGAGCTACTATGCCGTGTCCCTGCTGGATACCGCCAGCGCCGGCCTTACGGTCAGCGGCGACCTGTACACGCTGGCGTTCAAGGTCAAGGACGGTGCCAAGCTGGGCGATACGTCCAAATTCACCGTTGCCAAGGCCCATGTGTACACCATCGCGGACAATGAACTGAAGGCCGTGGATAACGGCGCCGTGGAGAACGCGGAGGTCACGGTGAAGATCGTGGCATCCACTCCGGCGGACGTGACGCTGAAGGAGGCCAAGGCCGCCCTGGACGGCATCACCGTCACCTGGGAGGCCGCAGACAACGCGGTGTCCTACAACGTTCTGCGCAGAACGGCGGACACCGATTGGGACGTGCTGGCTGAAAATGTCACGGATGTCACCTACAAGGATGAGACGGCGCAGGCCGGTACGGAGTACTTCTACACCGTTCAGGGCGTTGCGGCTGACGGCAAGACCGTCAGCAAGGGCTATGACACCACCGGCGTCAGCGCCAGAGTGCCCTATCCCATCCCCGCCAATGTGGCGCAGGTGGAAGCCAAGGCCGGCGTCGGCAGCGTCACGGTGACGTGGGCCGAGGCTGAGAACGCGGAGTCCTACCATGTGTACCGCAGCGTCTATGAAAACGCCGAGGATACAGGCTGGACCGTGATCGGCAAAAATGTCACGGAGACCAGCTATCAGGACACGGATGTCCAGAGCGGCGAGACGTACTACTACAATGTCAAGGGCGTGAATAAGGACGGCCTGCAGAGCAACGGCTGGGGCGCTGCCGCCAGCGTCACCGTGCCGTACCCGGATCCCTCTCTGGTGGAGGTGGTCGATGCCAGCGCCGATCTGGACGGCATCACCGTCACCTGGAAGACCGCCGCCAATGCGGAGACGTTCAGCGTGTACCGCAGGACAGCGGATTCCGCCTGGAGCCGGATCGCCGAGGACCTGACAGGCACCACTTACACGGATAAGGATGTCCTGCCCGGCACGACGTACTGGTACACCGTCAAGGGTGTCAACGCCGACGGCACGGAGGGCAGCTATGACGACAACGGCGTCAGCGCCACCGCGCTCTATCCCATCCCGGCGGACGTGGAGCTGACCGCGGCAACAGCCACCCTGGACGGCATCACCGTCACCTGGAAGACCGCCGCCAACGCGGCATCCTACAATGTCCTCCGTAAGACCGCTGGTGCCGAATGGGCTGTGCACGCAAAGAACGTCATGACCACCGCCTACACGGACGAGGATGTCCAGCCCGGCACGACGTACTGGTACGCCGTCCAGGGTGTCAACGCTGACGACAGGACCAGCAAGAGCTATGACGACAATGGCGTCAGTGCCACCGCGCTCTATCCCATCCCGGCAGACGTGGAGCTGACCGCGGCCACGGCCACTCCGGACGGCATCACCGTCACCTGGAAGACCGCAGCCAACGCGGCATCCTACAATGTCCTCCGCAAGACCGCGGGTGCCGAATGGACTGTGCTGGCAAATAACGTCACGGCTGCCGCCTACACGGATAAGGATGTTCTGCCCGGCACGATGTACTGGTACACCGTCAAGGGCGTCAACAGCGACGGCACGGAGGGTGGCTATAACGATAACGGCGTCAGTGCCACCGCACTCTATCCCATCCCGGCAGACGTGAAGATGAGCAACGCCGTGGTCAGCGGCAATACCATCGTGGTGACGTGGGAGAAGGCGGCCGGTGCGGCGACGTACAACGTGTACCGCAAGGGCCCCGGGGACACCAGCTGGCAGGCAGTGTCCT
>URST01000006.1 GCA_900550585.1 uncultured Eubacteriales bacterium | reverse complement strand
ACGAGATTGCCTCTTGTCTCGTGGGCTCGGAGATGTGTATAAGAGACAGCATTTCCGCCGCCGCGCCTCGCATTTTTTTATTTCCCGAATATACCCCCGCCGCCTCTCGGACTGTTTTTCGCAAGTGCTCCCTTTGCGGCCTTTTTTGATTTTATATTAAATTTTTGTTATAATATTTATATAAAACAAAGGAAATAATAATGTTTTATATAAATTCTTATACATTTTGGAGGATATCCCATGAGTAAGAGTATCACGATTGATACCGTTTGGTATGAAATCATTTCTGACTATGCAGCAAGCCATTACATGACAAAGAAAGATACATTGACCATGCTACTTGATATTTCCATAGGCCGAAAAAACACTTTCAATGATTGGTATTACGACTATTGTAAAGGAGAACAGAAAAATGAAAACTAACAAAAACGATGACTTTTTTAATTATTTTATTCGTGGATTGGACAGCAAAGCGCAAGCCCAACTAAACTTGATGTATACCCATTACCGTATGATAGAAGAAATCAACCACCGCCGCGAAATGGAAGAAATGGAGTAGCGCATTACTGAAAATGTAATGAAAAGCATCAGCATCCGCATTGAAGATGAAGCAATCAAGCAACTGCGCGATATGCTGAACAATCTCGGAAACTAATTTATTCAGCGGGGGACGCAAGTCCCCCATTCCAAAAGAAAGGATTATCGGTTATGCCGAATACAGTACCAAATCAACGGATTATTGCCATTCACAGAGAACGCGCCGCGTCTGACTTCCTCGGAATAAAAAATGACAACTGGCAAGCTGCCGCGCGTGACCTCGGCGCACACGCGCTCATGCTCTATTTATACTTTGCCTCTAACGCCAACGGCTTCACACTGGCTCTATCCCCCGCCGCCATTCGTTAGACTGTTGGTATGCCGTCCTCCACTTATCGCGACCAGTTTGTAAAACTGATTGATAAAGGCTATCTTGTGTAGCGTAAAAACAGCAATACCTATGATTTCTATGAAACCCCACAACACGACACGCACACAAAAAATAATGATACGCCGGACGGCCTTGACTTTACGGCAGACGTTCAAGATGTACCGCAAGCCGTAAATGATGAAGCGGCGGAGGATATAGAAATAAATATAAATAATACAGATAATATAAATAATGGGCTGTTGGAGAAACAAGTTTCTCCAACGCCACAGTTCAAATTTTAAGGAGGACAAGCATTTGACCGTAGATGAAATGATTGACGCATTGGAAAATGTTTTGGGGGCGCTTTATCAGCAATAGGACTATACACGCTATCCAGAAATCTTGACAGCGGCGGAGAATATTACCGGAGCATTGAGATATGATTTCGGGGCAGTCATGCCGGACTATCCAGATGTTCCTTTTGGAGAATTTGAGTTTTGAGAAAAACAGGCTATGAAGAAAATGTCTATCAATGGCTCAAAAGAAAAGGACTTGCAGTCAAATACGACCATGCGGGAATTTACTGCATCAAGGTTGACGATACCATTGTTTACATCGGCAAGAGTATGAATATGCTGAAACGCGTGGCGCAGCACTACGCAGCCATTAAAGGCCAAAAAGAGCGGAAATACCGAATCTTGGCGGAAGCGTAGCGCAAAGGCCATTCCATCAATTTTGATGTGCTTTACAATGCAAAGGCGCGGGATTATCCTGCTATCCAAGAGGAAATCGGGCAAAAAGAGGGCGAGTACATACGGACGTACAAACCCATTCTGAACACACAGATACCCACGGCGGCAGACTGGCGGAAATTTGATGTGCATACCCTTGACGCAAGGGAAATACTGAATGACATACTATAAAGAGCAACAGACGGGAGCGAAAAATCTCCCGTCTGTTTCCTTATGCTTTCGGCAACCTCCGCCGCCTATCGTGTTTTCCCGCTTTTGGAAATCAGAGGTTAAACGCGGCGGCAAACTTTTCTGTTGCGGCCTGCATCTGCTGCAAATCGGCTTTCACATAGAAGTTGAGCGTTGTGCTTGCGTCTGCGTGTCCTAAAATCTCCTGTACGCTCTTAATGTCCGCGCCTTGGGAAAGAAGTAGGGTCGCGCAAGAGTGGCGCAAATCGTGCGGAGAGAGGTCGGGGAGATTGCTGCGCTTCATAAACCGTTTGACACGTCTTGTAACTGCATCGGGATTGCGCGGCTCGTACAAGCTGTTTTCAGAGGGAAAAATGAACGCGCCACGCAAATGGGTATCTGGGTGTTCGCTGCTTGTCTGCTCTTTGAGATTTTGCAGCAACTGCAAGGTACTGGGCATGATGGGGATAGTTCTCATGCTGTTGGATGTTTTAGGAGTGCTGACGATTGTACCGCTTTCGGGGGTGTAGGTCACATTTCTGCAAATGGTAATGGTGCTTGCTTTCTCGTCAAGGTCGCTCCATTTTAATCCGATGCACTCACCGCGGCGGATGCCGGTTGTCATCATCAAATGAAGCATACACCGGAAATCAAGGGGGCAATCCGCCAACAGCTGAAAGAACTTTGCGGCCTGCTCTTTGTTCATTGCTTCTACTGGCTTGCGCTCTTTGCGGGGCGCGTCAACTTTGTGCATGGGGTTTTTGGCAATCAACTCCAACCGTTCCGCGTAAGCAAACATCATGTTTAACACTCTGTAATGATGGTGAAGCGTTTCGGCAGACAGCGGCTTTCCCGTCTTGCTCTTGAAGTTATTGCGGAGATAGATGAGATACTTTTGGATGTAGGATGGACTAATGCTCTGCAAAACCGTTCCTGCAAAATACTCTTTGATGTTCTGCGAAACATACTCGTAGTAAGCAATAGTAGAGGGTTTGTTGTCTCCACCACGGATTTGCAGCGGGAGCCATGTGTTTTCGATAAAGCCAACAAAATCGTCTTTGCGCTTTTCGGGCGGCAGCTGATACGCAAGACCTTGGGCGATTGCCGCTTGTTCCTTTTGGTATTCGGCGCGGGTTTCCTGTTCCCATTCCTCCGCCGCGCGTTCTGCTGCTCTCTTGGCCTTTGCGGGGGTCAATCCCTCTGGGGGTGTCCATGTGGTGTATTTCCGTACTTGCTTGCCCTGTGCATCTCGTTCCAAACAAACCGTGAAGCGGTACGATACAGTTTTTCCGTTCTTCTTGTTCTCTCTGATGTTAGCCATTTCAAAGCACTCCTTACGCAGTTGTTTTGCGGCTTTGAGACAAGTTGTGCGCTTTTTTGTGCGCTTTTTGTTGTACGGCTTTTGGAAAAGCTTCTGAAAAGTACAAAAAAGTCTTGAATTCCATTGGAATTCAAGACTTTTGTTGGTGGAGACTGCTGGACTCGAACCAGTGACCTCCTGCGTGTGAAGCAGGCGCTCTAACCAGCTGAGCTAAGCCTCCATATTCGGCAGCCCGAGACGGATTGCCGAAGTGGTGACCCGTACGGGACTCGAACCCATGTTACAGCCGTGAAAGGGCCGTGTCTTAACCACTTGACCAACGGGCCGTATTTGTTTGTCGAGGGATACCGGAGAGATGCTTGCGCATCTCTCCGGTCTGGTAGCGGCGACTGGATTTGAACCGGTGACACTGCGGGTATGAACCGCATGCTCTAGCCAACTGAGCTACGCCGCCATGTCGTCCTCGACAGGCACGAGTTACTATACCATATAGACCTGCCGTTTGTCAACAGATTTTTTGCGAGTTCGGGAGAAAAAAGGGAAAAGGGTGCGGCGGCACAGCCGCCGCACCCTTTCAAAAATCCTTTGCGGAGCTTACACGCCCGGTACAGCCGGGGGGGGGCAGGCGCTTAATACATACCCATGCCGCCCATGTCGGGTGCGGCGGGAGCCGGAGCGGGGGGCTGGGGCTTGTCGGCCACCAAAGACTCGGTGGTCAGCACCATGCCGGACACGCTGGCGGCGTTCTCCAGTGCGCTGCGGGTCACCTTGGCGGGATCCACGATGCCGCTGGCGATCATGTCGCAGTATTCCTCCTTGTAGGCGTCGAAGCCGTAGCCGTTCTTGCCGGAGGTGCGTACCTTCTCCAGCACCACGCTGCCGTCGATGCCGGCATTGGCCGCGATCTGGCGGATGGGGGCCTCCAGGGCCTTTGCCACCAGCTGCACGCCCACGCGCTCGTCGCCCTCGGTGGTGCTCAGCAGACCGGTGACGGCGGGGATGACGTTGACATAGATGGTACCGCCGCCGGCCACGATGCCCTCCTCAACGGCGGCCTTGGTGGCGTTCAGCGCGTCCTCGATGCGCAGCTTCTTCTCCTTCATCTCCGTCTCAGTGGCGGCGCCCACCTTGATGACAGCCACACCGCCGGCCATCTTGGCCAGACGCTCCTGCAGCTTCTCCTTGTCATACTCGCTGGTGGTCACGCCGATCTGGGCGCGGATCTGGGCCACGCGGTCCTTGATGGCCTGGGGATCGCCCATGCCGTCCACGATGATGGTGTTCTCCTTGGTGACCTTGATCTGACGGGCACGGCCCAGCATGTCGATGGTGGCGTCCTTCAGGGTCAGGCCCAGCTCCTCGCTGATGACCTGGCCGCCGGTCAGCACGGCGATATCCTGCAGCATCTCCTTGCGGCGGTCGCCGAAGCCGGGGGCCTTGACGCACACCACGTTCAGCACGCCCTTCAGACGGTTGACCAGCAGGGTGCTGAGAGCCTCGCCCTCCACATCCTCGGCGATGATGAACAGCTTCTTGCCGCTCTGCAGCATCTGCTCCAGCAGGGGCAGGATGTCACTGATGACGGAGATCTTCTTGTCGGTGATAAGGATATAGGGGTCATCCACCACGGCCTCCATCTTCTCCATATCGGTGGCCATGTAGGGGGTGATATAGCCGCGGTCGAACATCATGCCCTCCACCACCTCGCTGTACGTCTCGGCGGTCTTGGACTCCTCAATGGTGATGACGCCGTCGGCGGAGACCTTCTCCATGGCCTCGGCGATGAGCTTGCCGATGGTCTCGTCGCCGGAGGACACGGTGCCCACGCGGGCGATGTCGGCGGTGCCGTTGACCTTCTGGCTCTGCTCCTTGATGGCGGCCACGGCGGCGTCCACAGCCTTGGCCATGCCCTTCTTCATAACGATGGGGTTGGCGCCGGCGGCCAGGTTTTTCAGACCCTCGTGGATCATGGCCTGTGCCAGCAGGGTGGCGGTGGTGGTGCCGTCGCCGGCCACGTCGTTGGTCTTGGTGGATACCTCGCGCACCAGCTGCGCGCCCATGTTCTCAAACGGATCGTCCAGCTCGATCTCCTTGGCGATGGACACACCGTCGTTGGTGATCAGGGGCGTACCGAACTTCTTATCCAGCACCACGTTGCGGCCCTTGGGACCCAGCGTGACCTTAACGGTATCGGCCAGCTGATTGACACCGGCCTCCAGAGCCTTGCGGGCCTCGTCGCCGCGCTTGATGATCTTAGACATATAACTTACCTCCTACTCTTACTCCACGATGGCCAGGATGTCGCTCTGCTTGACGATGATGTACTCCACGTCCTCCAGCGTCACCTTGGTGCCGGCATACTTGTCGGTGATGACCTTGTCGCCGGCCTTCACAGACATCACAACGGTCTTACCATCCACGGTGCCGCCGGGGCCCACAGAGATCACCTCTGCCACGGAGGGCTTCTCCTTGGCGGAACCGGTGAGGATGATGCCGCCCTTGGTGGTCTCCTCCGGCTCGGTCATCTTCAGCACCACGCGGTCAGCAAGCGGTGTCAGTTTCATAGCTGTTTCCTCCTTATATACTCAATATTGAAAAAACAAAGTCAGCGTTAGCACTCAAACTACTGGAGTGCTAACGCTGCTTATCATACCACACTATACGGGATTTGCAAGGGGTAAACGGGAAAAATTTGAAAAATTCACAAAATGTTCAACTGCGCAGCGGCTCCCTGGCGGTGCGGTTGCAGCTGCACCCGGCGGGGCCGAAGAAATTCAGCTTCTTATCGGCCATTTTGATGGTCACGTCCTGGTTGACCACGCACTCGCCGTCCAGACAGGTGACGATGTCCTCCCTGTCCGAATGGATGCGGACGACCTTGGGGGTGGAGCAGTGGGCATAGTCGGGGAATTTGTGGTATTCGCCCTTGGAGTACGGCCCCACGAACTTCAGGAACGTCCGGCGGTTCACGGCCTTCACCACCAGCGTGTTCAGCACGCCGTCGTCCATCCGGGCCTCAGCCACGGGCATGAAGCCGCCGCCATAGTACCGGCCGTTGCACACTGATACCAGGGACCAGTCGCCCTCCATGACCGTGTCGTCCAGCGACACGATCCAGTGGGAACCGATGCCCTTGAACAGGAAGTTCACCGCCAGCGAGTAGATGTAGCTGCCCTTGCCGTCCAGCAGGGGGCTTTCGCTGTACTTATGTACGTCCCGGGCCACCCGGGCGTCGATGCCGGAGCAGGCAATGGTCAGGGCGATGCGGCCGTTGACGTCAATGGCGTCCATGGGGAACTGAGGCCCGTCCCACAGATTTTCCGCGTCCCGGAACTTCTCCAGATCGTCGCCGAAGTTCTTGAGGAAGTCGTTGCCGGTGCCTACGGGAATGGCGGTCATGGCCGCGTTGTCGTAGCCGATGATGCCGTTGGCCACCTCGTTGACGGTGCCGTCGCCGCCGCAGGCGTAGAACCGCAGCTCCTCGCCGCTGTCACACAGTCGCCGGGCGATCTCCGTGGCGTGGCCCTGCTTCTTCGTCAGGATGCACTGGACATCCAGATTGTGCTTTGTCCGCAGCGCATCAGCCATGTCGTATATTTTCTGGCGGCTGTCCGCCTTGCCTGCCGTGGGATTGATGATGAAAACGTGCTTCATCTCGGGAGCCCCCTCCAAATAAAAGTTTAAGAATTTCTTAGTATTGTACCATGCCGCTGGAAAAGAAAGTGAACAAATTGAAAATAAACGGCCCCGGCGGCAAATTTATCTGCACCGCTCACACATTGCCGTACATAAACACGTCGCACTTGATCATGCCGTTATACAGCTTGCGCTTTTTGGCCGCCGGCCGCCCGAAGGCCCGCTCGAACTCCGTGTGGCTGCTGAGCACCAGCGTCCGCCAGCCCTCCGGCAGCGTCCGCCACACTTTCCCCAGCATCCGGTACAGCTCCTCGGCCTCCTGCCGCTCCAGCAGCCGCTCGCCGTAGGGGGGATTGGTCACCAGCTGCCCGTATTGGCTGTCCCGGTGGAATTTGGCGGCGTCCGCCACCTCAAAGCGGACGCAGTCGTCCACGCCGGCCTTCCGGGCGTTGTCCCGCGCGATGTCCACGGCGCGGGGGTCGATGTCGCCGCCCCATATGTCGTACTGCCCGTGGAACTCCTTGTCCTGGGCCTCGTCCGCCGCGTCCATCCACGCCTCGGCGGGCAGGAATGCCCACCGCTGGGCGTCGAACCGCCGGTCAAGCCCCGGCGCCCGGTTCCTGGCGATGAGCGCCGCCTCGATGGGAATGGTGCCGCTGCCGCAGAACGGGTCGCAGAACGGGTCCCGCCCCCGGTAGCGGCTGAGGGTCACCAGCGCCGCCGCCAGCGTCTCCCGCAGCGGCGCCTCCACGCCCACGGCCCGGTAGCCCCGCTTGTACAGTCCCTCGCCGGAGGCGTCCAGGCAGATGGCGGCCTCGTCCTTGAAGATGGAGAACCGCACCTGGTACTTCACTCCCGTCTCCGGGAACTGCTCCAGTCCGTAGGCGGCCTTCATCCGCTCCACCATGGCCTTCTTGATGATGCTCTGGCAGGCGGACACCGCGTGGAGCTGGGAGGAGATGGCGTAGCCCTTCACCGGGAACGCCGCATCCCGGGGCAGATAGTCCTCCCACGGGATGGCCCGGACGCCCTGAAACAGCTCCTCAAAGCTGCGGGCGGGGAATTGGCCCAGCACCAGCATCACCCGTGCGCCGCAGCGCAGGTTGATGTTGAGCCTTGCACAGTCCGCCGGTGTGCCGCGGCACAGAATGCGCCCGTTCTCTGCCTGCACGTCCTGCAGGCCCAGCCGCTTCACCTCGTCGGCTACCAGCTTTTCCAACCCCAGCAAGCAGGGGATCATATATGTCACCATAGGCGGCGCACCTCGCTCGTTCAGTTTCGTACCCACCAGTATACCCGACTTTTCCCCGCCGCGCAACCCGCAAAAATCCTATGGCATTTCCGGCGGGAATCGGCTATAATAGGGAATGTAAACTTCAGGTTGCGCGGCTCCTGACAAAAAATCGGCCGACGCAACTTCAAAGTGATAGACAAAACCGGCGGAAGTGCTACACTGTCGGCAAGAGGAACGGAGGAACGAGCCTATGTCATTCGGAGAACAGCTGTCGGCAGTGCGCCGCCGCAGCGGCCTGACCCAGGAGCAGTTTGCCGAGCAGCTGCAGGTCTCCCGCCAGGCGGTGAGCAAGTGGGAGTCCGGCCGGGGCTACCCGGAGATCGAGAAGATACTCTATATCTGCAACCGCTATCAGGTCTCCATCGCCGACATGTTTGCCCAGGAGGCACCGGCCCCGGCGCCGTCCGCCGCACCGGACGCACCGGAGCTGCCTGCCGCGGCGGAGCAGCCCCTCCCCCGGGAGAGCCTGCACAATGCGTTTTCCGCGTTCCTCACCAACCTGTCCCCGAAAAACAAGTGGATGGCCGGGGGCGTGCTGCTGGGCGTAGGCGCTCTCAGCGGCCTCATCGGCCTGTGCCTGAAAGGAGGAAGCACGGATATGACTACCATCATCTGGATCGCTGCCATCGTCATCTTTGGCGTGGCTGAAGCGGTCACGGCGGGGCTGACATCCATCTGGTTCGTGCTGGGCAGCGTGGCGGCCCTCATCGCGGCCATCTGCAACGGCCCCATCTGGCTGCAGATCGCCCTGTTCTTTGTGGTGTCCATCGCCACGCTGGCGGCTACTCGTCCGCTGGTGACGAAGCTGATGAAAAAGGACATCAAGCCCACCAATGCCGACCGTGTTCTGGGCGGCTCGGCCCGGGTCACGGAGCGCATCGACAACGATGTGCCCACCGGCGCCGTCTACATAGATGGTAAGACCTGGTCTGCCCGCAGCAGCACAGGAGAGATCATCGAGCCTGACGCCATGGTGCGTGTCGTGCGTATGGAGGGCGTCAAGCTGTACGTGGAAAAGGAGACGTAAATGCCCTACTTTGTCAAGGGACTTCTGGTGGTCCTCGCCTTCGCCGTCACACGCATCATCCATCTGATCCGCAAGCACAGAAAAGGAAAGAAGCACAACAAGGAAAAAGAATAGTATAAGGAGGAAACTACTATGCCGTATTCCATCCCCGGTACCATCGCCATCGTCATTCTGGTCATTCTCGTTCTGGTGGTCATCGTCAGCTGCATCAACATCGTCCAGCAGTCCAAGGCCTATGTGGTGGAGCGCCTCGGCGCGTTCCACAGCGTATGGGGCGTGGGGCTGCACTTCAAGCTGCCATTCATCGAGCGGGTGGTGAAGAAGGTCAGCCTCAAGGAGCAGGTGGCGGACTTCGATCCCCAGCCGGTCATCACCAAGGACAACGTCACCATGCAGATCGACACCGTCATCTACTTCCAGATCACCGACCCCAAGCTGTATACCTACGGCGTGGAGTATCCCATGTCCGCCATCGAGAACCTGACGGCCACCACCCTGCGCAACATCATCGGCGAGATGGAGCTGGATCAGTCCCTTACCAGCCGCGATACCATCAACGCCAAGATGCGCTCCATTCTGGACGAGGCCACCGACCCGTGGGGCATCAAGGTCAACCGCGTGGAGCTGAAGAACATCCTGCCGCCCCGCGAAATCCAGAACGCCATGGAAAAGCAGATGAAGGCCGAGCGCGAGCGCCGCGAGTCCATCCTGCAGGCCGAGGGCGAAAAGGCCAGCAAGGTGCTGATCGCCGAGGGCGAGAAGCAGTCCGTGCTGCTGCAGGCCGATGCCGCCAAGCAGGCCAAGATCATGGCCGCCGAGGCCGAGGCCCAGTCCATCCTGAAGGTCCAGCAGGCCATGGCCGACTCCATGCGGCTGCTGAACGAGAACGCCCCCAACGATCAGGTCATCAAGCTCAAGGCGCTGGAGGCGCTGGAGAAGGTGGCCGACGGCAAGGCCACGAAGATCATCATCCCCAGCGAGATCCAGGGGCTGGCCGGCCTAGCTGCCAGCACAAAGGCACTGCTGGACGGCGATAAGGCGGAGTAACACCATGGCCAAGAAGGACAGCCGTTTCATCAAGATTCTGGAGGAGAGCAGCTTCATCAGCAGCAGTGAGATCTGGGTGGATACCGAGACCGGCGTGCAGTATCTCTATCACGCTGCGGGTTATTCCGGCGGGCTGACGGTACTGGTGGACGCCGAGGGCAAGCCCCTGCTGTACCGCAAGACGCCGAACGCACCGGAGTTCTGACGGAGAAAGGAGCCTGGCTATGCTGCAATTCCTGTTCTTTGGCACACGGATATGCCTGTTGAATTTTCACACTATGTGGGTGCTGCCCGTGCTCGCCCTGGCCGCGCTGCTGGTATTCCGGCTGCTTTGGGGCGGGAGGCAGCCCTGCAAGGGGCTTATGTGGGTGCTGCCCACCGCCTATGTGCTGGCGGGTGTGGGCAATGCCTTCCTGCTGGCGGCGGACAACACGGCGCTGGTCAGCCTGACCTCGCTGCTGTTCGGGCTGGAGCCGGTGCTGCTGTTCGCGTGGCTGGGGCTGCTGCTCGGCACGGTGATCGCCGCCCTGCTGCCGCAAAAACCCTTACCGGAAAAGGAGTCGTGACCCCGTATGTACTATCTCTTTGCCGGCGGCATGAAGCCGCTGTCCGCGCCGCCCTCGGACTGGCAGGGCGTGCTGGCGGTGCTGACGCCCCAGGAGCTGCATGACGCGGCGCTGCCCGCCGGACTGCCCGCCCCCGCCGCGCCTGTCGATCCCCACGAGTCCCAGTTCTGCTGGCTGCGCGTTGACCACGCTGGCATCACCGGGCACCTGCGGACGCCGCCGCGGGCCAACCAGTCCGCCCGCCGCCTCAGCTTCTCCTGGGCGGATGGGAGCCTGCTGGTGGCTGACCACGACCATGCGGCGGCGGACTGCATCGCCCGCCTGACGGAGCAGAGCGCCCCGCTGCCCGACGGCCCCGACAGCTTCCTGACGGCGCTGCTGCTGTACCTGATCCGGGATGATCTGCCCTACATCCAGCAGCTGGAGAGCCGGCTAACGGTCTTGGAGCAGGCGGTGCTGGACAACGACACCGGCCGGTTCCTCCACCGGATGAGCGTGCTGCGCAAGGAGCTGAACCGCACCAACCGCTACTACGCCCAGCTCGGCGACTTTGCGTCCTCCCTTATGGAGGATGCGGAGGAGCAGCTGTCGAGCCGCAGCAAAAAGCGGCTGGGCCACTTTCTGCGGAAGGTGGAGAACCTGCGGGGGGAGACCCGGATGCTCCACGAGTACGCCACCCAGATCAGCAGCGAGTATCAGGCGCAGGTGGACATCGCCCAGAACCGGGTGATGAAGGTGCTGACCATCGTCACCGCCATCTTTCTGCCCCTGTCCCTTATCGCCGGGTGGTACGGCATGAACTTCGAGAGCATGCCGCTGCTCCACTGGCGCTGGGGCTATGTGACGGTGGCGGCGGTGTCGGCTCTGGTGGTGGCGCTGCTCATCTGGTATTTCAAGCGGAAAAAGTGGTTCTGAGGCGCTTCATCATGCATGCATGATGAAGGAAAACCGGAAATTAAAACCGGAAATTCAGGAAATTATTATTTCAGGATGCGAAGGGGGCGGCGCAGCCCCCGGCAACAACAAAAAGAGCTGCCCGCGCCATACCGGTGCGGGCAGCTCTTTTTCAGTTATGGGAAACAGCAAAAACCCGGATATGCAGGAAAATTCCAGATATTTACAGTTTCGTCACCATGGGGATGATCATGGGGCTGCGCTTGGTGGTCTTGTAGAGATAGCTGGACACGGCGGAGCGGACGGTGCGGCACACGTCGCCGTCGTCCCGGCGCTTCTTGGCGGACATGCCGTCCACGGTGTCGGTGGCAATGCGGCGCAGGGTGTCCAGCAGCTCCTCGGACTCCTTGACATAGACAAAGCCGCGGGTCACGATCTCCGGCGGGCACAGCAGCTGGTGGTCGTGGCTGGACATGGGCAGCACGATGACCACCATGCCGTCCTCGGCCAGCAGCTTCCGGTCGTTGAGGACCACGGCCCCCACCTCGCCCACGCCGCTGCCGTCCACGAACACCTCGCCGGCGGGAACGGAGGACTCGCACTTGATGTGCTTGGTGGTCAGCTCGATGACGGAGCCGTTGTCGGCCACCACGATGTTGTTGGGGTGCATGCCCATGCTCTCCGCCACGCGCTTGTGGATCTGGAGCATGCGCTGCTCACCGTGGAGGGGGATGAAGAACTTGGGCCTCGTCAGGGCGTGGATGATCTTCAGCTCCTCCTGGCAGGCGTGGCCGGAGACATGGAGCATGTCGGCCTTGTCGTAGACCACGTCGGCGCCCTTGCGGAACAGCTCGTTGATGACGCGGCCCACCGTCACCTCGTTGCCGGGGATGGCGCTGGCGGAGATGATGACCTTGTCGCCGGGGCCGATGTCCACCTGCTTGTGGGTGGAGAAGGCCATGCGGTACAGGGCGCTCATCTCCTCGCCCTGGGAGCCGGTGGTGACGATGACCTGCTGGTTCAGGGGCAGGCCCTTGATGCGGTTGATGTCCACCAGCGTGTTCTTGGGCACCTTCATGTAGCCCAGCTCTGTGGAGACCTTCATAATGTTCTCCATGCTGCGGCCGGTGACGGCCACCTTGCGGCCGCAGGCCGCCGCGGCGTCCAGCACCTGCTGGATGCGGTGGACGTTGCTGGCGAAGGTGGTGACGATGATGCGCTTGTCACAGCCGGTGAACTGCCGCTTGAACGTGGCGCCCACGGCCTTTTCGCTCATGGTGTAGCCGGGACGCTCCACATTGGTGGAGTCGGCCAGCAGCGCCAGCACCCCCTGCTTGCCCAGCTCGCCGAAGCGGGCCAGGTCGATGACCTCGCCGTCGATGGGGGTGGAGTCGATCTTGAAGTCGCCGGTGTGGACGATGGTGCCCATCCGGGTGTGGATGGCAAAGGCCGCGGAGTCGGCGATGGAGTGGTTCACATGGAGGAACTCCACCTGGAACTTGCCGGCCTTCACCGTCTGACCGGCCTCCACGGTGATGAGCTTGGTGGAGTTCACCAGACCGTGCTCCTGCAGCTTCAGCTTGATGAGCCCGGCGGTGAAGCGGGTGCAGTAGATGGGGGTGTTGATCTGCTTGAGGACGTAGGGGATGGCGCCGATGTGGTCCTCGTGACCGTGGGTGATGAACATGCCCCGCAGGCGGCTGTGGTTCTTCACCAGATAGCTGACATCGGGGATAACGCAGTCGATGCCGTACATGTCGTCGCCGGGGAAGGCCATGCCGCAGTCCACGACGATGATCTCGCCGCCGTACTCGTAGGCGGTCATGTTCTTGCCGATCTCGTTGAGGCCGCCCAGGGGGATAATCTTCAGTTTTTCTGCCATAAATGTCAAATACTCCTTTGCTTGTACAGATACCGCACAGCCCGGCAGGACGGAAAATGGCCGCAGCAAAATAAAGGCGGTCCGCCCGCTGTCCGGCCCTGCATCGCCGGAGGGGGAGCGGAGTGTCGCCCAGCCGCTACTGTGGATGGTTTGTAAGAGGTCGCCCTCTTTTTTCTATGTGATCGCAGGCACACGCTCTGCGAAACAACCAAAAAAGACGCGCATTTTTCTGCGCTTTTCACAAAGTATACCACACTTTTCGGCGTTTGTACACCCCCAACTTGCCGACAGCCTTCGACAGCGGCGGAAAAGAGACAAAAACCGGCGGGATCCGACGGCGTTCGACGGATTTTTCCGCAAAGCCGCTATTGTCGGCGGGGAAATTCTGTGCTATAATCAATTGCTATATTAAATTGGAGACGTGTTCCCATCACCAAGAGAAGGGACGCCTTTCGTATTCCTGTACCGGGAGGAGGAACGCCTTTTGAGCAAAAAGATCATCCGCGGATTCCGCACGAATATGGCGCTGTACGGTATGTGCCTCATTGCGTTCGTCATCGTGACCATCCCCTTTGAGCCGATGCTGGCCCTGGCAGAGGCGGCAGTGGCCGCCGTGGTGCTGCTGGTGGGCAGCCGCCGCAATAAGATGGCCCAGGCCTCTGTGCGGCAGTACATGGACCGGGTGTCCGGGGGCATGGACTCCGCCCGCTCCAGCAATATGCTGTACGCACCGCTGCCCATGCTGGTGTTCGATGTGACCACTGGCGAGGTGCTGTGGAGCAACGATATGTTTCTGCAGCTCACCAGCCAGAAGGACAAGATCTTCGAGATGCTGGTGGACACGGTGGTGCCCGATTTCAGCTATCGCTGGCTGCTGGAGGGCAAGCGGGAGTACCCGGAGCTGTTCCAGTGGAACGGACGGGTGTACCGGGTGTTCGGCGCGCTGAGCCATCCGGAGGAGATGGACCGGGACCAGAACCCGCTGGCCACCACCTACTGGATGGATGTCACCGACAGCGAGGAGATGCGCCAGACGCTGGAGATGACCCGGCCGCTGGTGGCCATCCTCATGGTGGACAACTACGAGGAGCTGATGAAGGCCTGCCCGGAGAGCAAGCGCTCGGCGGTGCTGGCGGCGCTGGAGGAGCAGCTGAACAACTGGGCGGCGGACTCCGGCGGGCTGCTGCTGGGCTACGACCGGGACCGGTATCTGTTCGTATTCGAGGAGAAGGACTACGGCGGCTACACCGAGAGCAAGTTCGACGTGCTGGAGAAGGTGCGGCAGGTGCAGGCCGGCGAGGGCGTGTCCGCCACGCTGTCCATCGGCGTGGGACGGGACGAGGACAGCTTTGACCAGCTGTTCAAGAACGCCTCCCTGGCGCTGGAGATGGCCCTCAGCCGCGGCGGCGACCAGGCCGTAGTGAAGGACCGGGTGAATTTTGAGTTCTACGGCGGGCGCAGCAAGACCACGGAGAAGCGGACGAAGGTGAAGTCCCGGGTCATGGCCAACGCCCTGGGCGAGCTGATCGACGACGCCAAGCAGGTGTACGTCATGGGCCACAAGTACGCGGACATGGACTCCGTGGGCGCGGCCATGGGCGTGTACTGCATCGCCCGGAAGCGGGGCAAGAAGTGCCAGATCGTCATCGACACCGAGAACAACGCCGCCCATCCGCTGATCCGGAAGATGCTGGAGCAGCCGGAGTACGCCGGGGTGCTGATCTCCGGCGGCGAGGCGTTCCTGAAGTGCCAGCCCGGCGCGCTGCTGGTGGTGGTGGACACCAACCGGCCGGAGAGCGTGGAGTCCGAGGAGATGCTGGAGACCTGCAACCGGGTGGCGGTCATCGACCACCACCGCCGGGGCAGCAGCTACATCGAGAAGATGGCGCTGAACTACCACGAGCCGTATGCCTCCTCCGCCAGTGAGCTGGTGGCGGAGCTGATGCAGTACCTGCTGGAGCCGTCCGACGTGCTGAAATGCGAGGCGGAGGCGCTGCTGGCGGGCATCGTGCTGGATACCAAGAACTTTACCAACCGCACCGGCGGCCGCACCTTCGAGGCGGCGGCCTACCTGCGGCGGCTGGGCGCCGACACGCAGGACGTGCAGCGGCTGTTCCAGGGCGATCTGCAGTCCATGATCGACCGGTACGCCATCATCCGGCAGGCGGAGCTGTACCACGACGACATCGCCGTGGTGGCGCTGGAGGAGGAGTGCGACCGGGTGACGGCCGCCAAGGCCGCCGATGAGCTGCTGACCATCCGGGGCATCAAGGCGTCCATCGTCCTGTACAAAAAGGGCGACGGCGTATACATGTCCGCCCGGTCCCTGGGCGAGATCAACGTGCAGGTCATCCTGGAGGCGCTGGGCGGCGGCGGCAATTCCACCACCGCCGGCGGACAGGCGGACAACATCTCGGTGGACGAGGCCAAGGCAAAGCTGCTGGAGGCCATCGACCGTTACTTTGAAAACTGACGAAAAGGAGATAGAACACCATGAAAGTCATTCTGAAGCAGGACGTGAAGGGCAAGGGCAAGAAGGGCCAGCTCATCGAGGCGGCGGAGGGCTATGCCCGCAATTTCCTGCTGCCCAAGGGCCTGGCGGTGGAGGCCACTCCCGACGCGGTGAACACCATGAAGCTGCAGGCCAAGGCCAAGGCCAAGGCGGACGCGGAGGCCAAGGCCGAGGCACTGGCCATCGCCGAGAAGCTCAAGAGCTGCCAGGTGAAGATCGCGGCCAAGGGCGGCGAGGGCGGCAAGCTGTTCGGCGCCGTCACCGGCAAGGAGATCTCCGGCGCTCTGAAGGAGCAGTTCGGCATGGACGTGGACGGCAAGAAGCTGGTGCTGGAGCAGCCCATCAAGAGCTTCGGCAGCTACGAGGTCAAGGCCAAGCTGGGCTTTGAGGTCAGCGGCACGGTGTACGTGCTGGTCATCGAGGAGAAGTAACCACCTGCATCATCACGGAGAGGAGGCCCGTATATGGCTGCGGACGAGCTGCTGCTGCGGCAGGCACCCCATTCGCCTCAGGCGGAGCAGGCGGTGCTTGGCTCCATGCTCATCGACCCCGACTGCATCAAGGACGTCATGGACAAGCTGCGGCCGGAGGACTTCTATCTGCGGGCCAACCGCGATATTTTTGAGACCATCTATCATATGTTCGTCTACTCCCGGCCCATCGACGGCGTTACCGTGGCGGGGGAGATGGAGAAGAACGGCGTCTATAACGACAATACAAGGGACTATCTGCTGCAGCTGATGGACGTGACGCCCACCAGCGCCAATGTTATGGAATATGTGCAGATCGTGCTGGACAAGTCGCTGATGCGGCAGGTGGCGTCCGCTGCCGGCAGCATCACCGCCATGGTGCAGGAGGGCACCGGCACCGCCGGGGACATGCTGGAGTCGGCGGAGCAGAAGGTGTACGCCATCCGCCGGGGACGCAGCGCCCAGAACATGGTGACGGTGGGCATGGTGCTGCAGGACGTGATGGCCCACCTGGCGGAGCTGACCGCCAGCGGCGGCAAGACGCTGCCGGGCCTGTCCACGGGCCTTTCCGCCGTGGACGCCAAGATCAACGGACTGAATAAGTCCGACCTGCTGCTGCTGGCCGCCAGGCCCGGTATGGGCAAGACCAGTATGGCTCTGAACGTGGCGCTGTCGGCGGCGCGGGAGTCGGGCAAGACCGTGGCCATCTTCTCGCTGGAGATGTCCAAGGAGCAGCTGGTGACCCGGCTCATTGCCAGCGAGGGGCTGGTGGAGAACACCCGCCTGGTGACGGGCAACCTGCGGGAGAGCGACTGGCAGCGTATCGCCGAGGCGGCGTCCTCCCTGAGCCGGATGGACATCCGTATCGACGACAACCCGCTGCTGACGGTGGCGGATATGAACGCCAAGTGCCGGCGGCTGGACAATCTGGGCCTGGTGGTCATCGACTACCTGCAGCTGATGACCTCCGCCGGCGGAAAGGGCTATTCCGGCGAGAACCGTCAGCAGGCGGTGTCGGATATCAGCCGTATGCTGAAGATCATGGCCAAGGAGCTGCAGGTGCCGGTGCTGTGCCTGAGCCAGCTGAGCCGTGCCAACGAGAAGCGGGACGACAAGCGCCCCATGCTGTCCGACCTCCGCGAGTCCGGCGCCATCGAGCAGGATGCGGATATCGTGCTGTTCCTGTACCGGGACGACTATTACAACAGCGATTCGGAAAAGCGCAACGTGGCTGAGTGCATCGTGGCCAAGAACCGCCACGGCGAGACGGGTAAGGTGGAGCTGCGGTGGATGCCGGAATATACCGCCTTCGGCACGCTGGAGAACCGCTACGACGATGAGGAGTGAGCCATGGATCTGACGCCGTGGATGGAGCGCTGGCACATGCTGCCCGAAAAGGGCGGCACCGTGCTGTGCGGCGTGTCCGGCGGGCGGGACTCCATCTGTCTGCTGGACTATCTGCATAAGCTGGGACAGCGGCGGGGCTTTACCGCGGCGGCGGGGCACCTGAACCACCTGATGCGGACCACCGCCCAGCGGGACGAGGACTTCGTCCGGGCGTTCTGCCGGGAACGGGGCATCCCGTTTTACACGGAAAAGGCCGATGTGTACGACCTGTGCGGCACATGGGGCCTGACGGTGGAGGAGACGGGACGCCGGGCGCGGTACGACTTTCTGCAGCGCACCGCGGCGGCCATCGGCGCGGAGCGGATCGCCACGGCCCATCACCGGGACGATCTGACGGAGACGGTGATATTGCAGCTGCTGCGGGGCACCGGGCCGCAGGGACTTACCGGCATCCCGCCGGTACGGGGCAATATCGTCCGGCCGCTGCTGGACACGCCCCGGCGGGACATTGAGGATTATATCGAGGAAAACGGACTGACCTACGTCACCGATGAGACCAACGGCGACACGGCCTACGCCCGGAACCGGCTGCGGCTGGAGATCTGGCCCATGCTGGAGGGCATCAACCCGGAGGCGTCGGCCCACATCGCCCGGACAGCCGGCATCCTGCGGCGGGAGAACGCCTATCTGGATGAGCTGGCGGCGGCGCGCCTGCCGGAGACGGGGTGCGCCGTGGACTGCGGCGTGCTGCTGGCGGCCCCGGAGGCCCTGCGGCCCCGGATGCTGCGGCTGCTGCTGGAGCGGCTGGGCACGGGGCGGAAGGATCTGGGCGCCGTCCACCTGGAGGCGCTGGAGCGGCTGGCCGCCGGAGAGGGCGTGCTGGCGCTGCCCGGCGGCGCGGAGGCGGTGAGCCGGGGCGGCGTGCTGACGATGCGTGCAGCGGCGACGGCCCCGGCGGAGACGGTGCTGCGGGAGGGGGAGAATCCCTTCGGCGCGGCGCATATCGTGGTGAGCCGGACACCCGCGGAGGGCGGGCTGGCGCTGCGGTGCGGGCCGGGGCAGGTGCTGACCGCCCGGTGCTGGCGCCGGGACGACCGGCTGACGCTGGCGGACAGCCGGGGACAGCGGAGCGTCAAGCGGCTGCTGGCCGAGCGGGGCGTGCCCCCGGAAAAACGGGAGACGATCCCGGTGCTCTGCGTGGACGGCGCCATTGCCGCCGTGTGGGGCGTAGGCACAGACAGGAAATTCCTGCCGGAGGATCCCGGCAAGAACATATATATTATAATGAGAGAAAACTAACGGAGGATACAACGTATGGCAAAGAGCAATATGGATCAGGATATTCTGAAGGTCCTGCTGTCCGAGGAGGAGATCAAGGCCCGTGTGCAGGAGATGGGCGACGAGCTGTATGACGCATTTCAGGACAAGAACCCCATGTTCGTGGGCGTTCTCAACGGGTGCTTCATCTTCATGGCGGATCTGGTGCGGGCCACCCAGCTCAAGAGCGAGCTGGAGTTCATCGGCGTGTCCTCCTACAAGAACGGCACCAAGTCCTCCGGCGTGGTGCAGATCACCCGCGACCTGCAGCGGGATATCAGCGGCCGGAACATCATTATCGTGGAGGATATCCTGGACTCCGGCAATACGCTGGCGTTCCTGAAAAGCTATCTCATGACCAAGGGCGCGGCGTCCATCACCATCGCCACGCTGCTGGATAAGCCCGCCCGCCGGGAGAAGCCCATCAAGGCCGACTATGCCGGCTTTGTGGTGCCCGACGAGTTCGTGGTGGGCTACGGGCTGGACTATGCCCAGCAGTACCGCAATATGCCGTACATCGGCGTGCTGAAGCCGGAGGTATACAGAAAGTAACATGATCTGCGTTTTATACGAAACGTATAGAACACGGGTGACGGGAAGAAAACAGGAGGCAGGAGCATGATGGATAAGAAGGGCGGCAAGCGATTGGCGCGGAAGGAGTCCGGCGGACGGCACACGCCGGCAGCGGACGTAAATCCGGCGGCGGAGGAGATCAGAGAGCCGGCAGCGGATACGGCGGGAGCGCTTTCGGCGGCGGAGACACAGCCGGAGACGGCGGAAAAGGCTCCCGCCGCGGAGAACACGCCGGCGCCGGAGACGGCACAGCCGCCTGTCAGCCGGGCAAGACGCCTGTGGAACGACTACGGCTATCTGGTGGTGACGCTGGCGGTGGTGTTCGTGCTGTTCCGGGTGCTGCTGCAGCTGTCCTATGTGCCCAGCGGCTCCATGGAGACCACCATCCCCACCAAGTCGCTGCTGATCGGGTGGCGGCTGCCCTATGTGGTGGGCGACCCGGTGCCGGAGCGGGGGAACATCGTCACGTTCTGGGACGAGGAGCTGGGCCATGTGCTGGTGAAGCGGGTCATCGGCCTGCCGGGGGACAGCATCACCTTTGAGGGAGGCTTCGTCTACATCGACGGGGTGAAGCTGGAGGAGGATTATCTGCCGGCAGACGGCATCACCAAGAGTGACAAGTCGTTCCAGGTGCCGGAGGGCTGCATCTTCGTGATGGGCGACAACCGCACCGGCTCCAACGACAGCCGGCTGCTGCAGGAGCCGTATATCCCGGTGGATCAGGTGCAGGGCCGCGTGCTGCTGGCCATCTCCATCGGCTCGGACCAGAGCTGGCAGGGCATCCACTGGATCGCGTAAGGGGGAGAGAATTTGGAGAGGAAACGGTTTGGCGTCACCGGGCTGCTGCTGGTGGTCCTGGTGGTGGTATTCGTGGGATACATGGCCGGGAACATGCGGCGCTCCGGCGACATCCCGTACAGCCAGATGCGGGCGCTGTTCACGGAGGAGAAGGTGCAGTCCTTCGCCATCGAGGACGCGCGGCTCACCGCCGCCCTGCGGGACGGCACCACGGCCACCTGCGAGCTGTACAGCTTTGACGCATTTTACGAGGATCTCAACGATCTGGTGGTGGAGCAGAACAAGGCGGGCATCATCGAGGCCTACGACTACCACGCGGATCACTCCACCAACTGGGTGCAGGTGCTGCTGCCCTATGTGCTGGGTGTGCTGGCGTTTATCCTGCTGCTGAATTTCATGAACCGCATGGCGGGCGGCGGCCCGGCGGCCAACGACAAGATGGCCCGCTTCGGCGAGGCCCGCACACAGAGCCTGCCCACGGGCAGCAAAAAGGTGACGTTCAAGGACGTGGCCGGAGCTGATGAGGAGAAGGAGGAGCTGGAGGAGATCGTCCAGTTCCTGCGGGACCCTGAAAAGTACACGGCACTGGGGGCGCATATCCCCAAGGGCGTGCTGCTGGTGGGCCCTCCGGGCACCGGCAAGACCCTGCTGGCCAAGGCCGTGGCGGGGGAGGCGGACGTAGCGTATCTGTCCATCTCCGGCTCCGACTTTGTGGAGATGTATGTGGGCGTGGGCGCCAGCCGCGTCCGCGACCTGTTTGAGCAGGCCAAGAAACAGGCGCCGGCCATCGTGTTCATCGATGAGATCGACGCGGTGGGCCGTCAGCGCGGCAGCGGTCTGGGCGGCGGCCACGACGAGCGCGAGCAGACGCTGAACCAGCTGCTGGTGGAGATGGACGGCTTCGCCGTCAACGAGGGCGTGGTGGTGCTGGCCGCCACCAACCGGGTGGACATCCTGGATCCCGCCTTGCTGCGTCCGGGACGGTTCGACCGGCAGGTGTATGTGGGGCTGCCCGACATCAAGGGCAGGGAGGACATCCTGAAGATCCATGCACGGGGCAAGCCGCTGGCGGAGGATGTGGATCTGGGCCGTGTGGCCCGCAGCACTGCGGGCTTTACCGGCGCCGATCTGGAGAACCTGCTGAACGAGGCGGCACTGCTGGCCGGACGGCGGGACCAGAAGTTCATCACCGAGGACGTTATCCACGAGGCGGTCATCAAGGTCATCGCCGGGCCGGAGAAGCGCAGCCGCGTCATCCCGGAGATCGAGCGGAAGCTGACGGCCTACCACGAGGCGGGACACGCCGTGGTCATCCACGCCCTGCCCGACCACGACCCGGTGCATCAGATCACCATCGTGCCCAGGGGACAGGCGGGCGGCATGACCATCTTCCTGCCGGAGGAGGACCGCTCCTACCGCTCCAAGGCGTACATGACCCAGCAGATCGTGTCGCTGCTGGGCGGCCGGGCCGCTGAGGAGATGACGCTGGGCGACATCTCCACCGGCGCCTCCAGCGACATCCAGCGGGCCACTGCCATCGCGCGGAAGATGGTGGGCACCTACGGCATGTCGGAGCGGCTGGGGAACGTGGCCTTCGACGCCGGCACCGACGAGGTGTTCATCGGCAAGTCCATGGGCCACACCCGGCCCTACTCGGAGAAAACGGCGGCGGAGATGGACGAGGAGATCCGCACCATCATCGACGGCGCCTACCGGCAGTGCAGGGACATCCTGACAGCGTACCGGCCCCAGCTGGTGGCCGTGGCGGAGTATCTGCTGGTGCACGAGACCATGGACGCGGAGACGTTCGAGAGCTATTTCAGCGACAGTGCCGCCGTCAGGGACGGCGAATGAGAGACGAAAAGAGGCCCTGCGGCAGCGCCGCAGGGCCTCTTTTGTGCAGTTGATGGAGAAGAAGCTGTAGGAAAGACGAAAAGCGCGGGCTGCGTTTGGGCAAAATGACGAAAAGCGTGTCCGTGATAGAAAGACAGATGTCGGGGGTGTGGGCGGCGGAACGGTGGGTGTGTGCGTGACAGGGGGACAAAACAAACGAAAAAGCGGCGGAAAGCCGCTGCTGCACGGGGAAAACGGCACGATTTTTCGGAGTAAATCACTATTGTAATTGCGGGGCTGTTCCGATAAAATGTGAACATTCTATGGAGCGCCGGTTTGGGAAGGCGCTCCGGAGAAAGCTTAGGAGGAAAATGAAATGAAGAAGTTTTTTGCGATGCTTCTGGCGCTGGTCATGGCGCTGAGCCTTGTGGCCTGCGGCCAGCAGGGCGGTCAGCAGGACAGCGGCGACAGCGATCAGCCTGCCGGTAACGACGCCCCCGTGGCCTATGTGCTGGCGGAAAAAGGCGATACATACTCTCTGGGTCTGGCCAGCAACTTCCAGACCGCTTTCGAGAAGCTGGGCGGCACGGTCGTGATGGAGACCTTCCCCACCAACACCACCAACTTCTCCGACTACCTGCAGAAGGCCATTGATAAGGGCGCTGATGTCATCTTTGCCCCCAACTCCATCACTGTGGCCTCCAGCCTGCTGCCCCAGGCCAACGACTTGGGCGTGGAGTGCCCCATCATGGCCGGCGACACCTGGGAGTCCTCCGTCATTCTGGACGGTATGGCCAACACCGGTCTGGATGTGTACTGCTCCACCTTCTTTGATGAGAGCGACTCCAGCTCCACCGCTGCTGCAGACTTCGTCAACGGCTTCAAGGCGTGGCTGAACGCTGATCCCAGCGCCCTCACCGATAACGGCGGCAACGACATCGTGGCAGCCGTCTCCGCACTGGGCTTCGATGCCTACAACGTGGCTGTGGCCGCTATCCGCGCCGCTGCCGAGGCCAAGGGCGCCGACATGACCTCCGTGGACGTGGCCTCCGCCCTGTGGACCCTGACCTATGACGATGCCGTTACCGGCAAGATCCAGTTCAACGCCACCGGCGACGCCATCAAGAACTGCGCCTACATCAAGAAGGCCGCTGCCGACGGTTCCAAGTTCGAGTTCGTCAAGACCCAGGAGGTCGAGAACAGCGACGTGCAGGCCACCGGCTTTGACTACGGCGACGCCGCCGGCGTGAAGCTGGACACCGCCAACCACAAGATCGTCATCGGCGTGTATGAGCCTCTGACCGGCAACAACGGCGGCGGCGGCAAGCAGGAAGTGCTGGGCATGAAGTATGCCAACTCCCTGGACAACAAGATCGAGATCGCCGGTGAGGAGTACACCGTGGAGCTGTATGTTTCCGATAACGGCTCCCTGGAGGAGAACGCCGTGTCCGCGGCATCCGCCATCGTGTCCTCCGGCGCCCTGATCTCCCTGGGCTCCTACGGCTCCGGCGTGTCCATCGCGGCGGCTGACACCTTCGCAGAGGCGCAGATCCCCGCCATCGGCGTGTCCTGCACCAACGCGTCTGTCACCGACGGTCACGACTGGTACTTCCGCATCTGCTTCCTGGATCCGTTCCAGGGCTCCGTCATGGCCCAGTTCGCCTGGGATATGGTGGCTGCGTAACATCCTGATTTCGTCCGCAGAAGTACGGTGGCTCACACCACCGTACTTCTTTCGGTTTGAGAGGTGACATTCATGAATCTGACTCCTTACCTGATCCGAGGGCTGGCGACGGGCGGACAGTTCGCGCTGGTGGCCATCGGATACACCATGGTATACGGTATCCTGAAGCTCATCAACTTCGCCCACGGCGACCTGTTCATGCTGTCGGGCATCATGATGATCTATCTGGCGGCGTCCTTCCCCACCATGCCCATGTGGGTGACTATCCTCATCATGATCGCCCTGACGGTGTTCGTGGGCTTCGCTATCGAGAAGTGCGCCTATTCCCCGCTGCGCACCGCGCCCCGCATGTCCGTGATGATCTCCGCCATCGGCGTCAGCTATCTGCTGCAGAACCTGGTGTGCTACATCACCGGCGGCCTTGCCAAGCAGTTCCCCGAGATCCCCCTCATCAGCCAGAGCGTCCGGGTGTTCGGCGTCAAGGACAAGCTGGCGGTGTTCATCTCCCCGCTGGTGGCGGTGGTGCTGATGGTGGTGCTGGTGCTCATCATCAACCACACCAAGTTCGGCATGTCCATGCGGGCGGTGTCCAAGGACTTTGAGACGGCACAGCTCATGGGCGTGAAGATCAACCGCGTCATCTCCATGACATTTATCATCGGCTCGTTCCTGGCGGCGGTGGGCGCGCTGCTGTACTTCGCCAAGAACACCGGCATCAACCACATGGCCGGCTCCACCCCCGGCATCAAGGCGTTCATCGCCGCGGTGGTGGGCGGCATCGGCTCTGTGCCCGGCGCCGTGGTGGGCGCGCTGCTCATCGGCGTGGTGGAGAGCCTGGCCAAGGCCTTCGGATTGGCGGATTTCAGCGATGTCATTTCCTTCGCGCTGCTGATCGTCATTCTGGTCATCAAACCCACGGGCCTTTTCGGAGAGAAAACGACGGAGAAGGTGTGAGAAGATGAAAACGACATTTTGGGAGAAAAACAGGCGCACCCTCTGCAACCTGATCCTGGTGGCGGTGCTGGTGGCGCTGGTGGGCTGTGTGGATGCCTTCGCGCCGTCCTCGTCCATGTGGTTCCCGGTGCTGCGCAAGGTGTGCACCTTCGCGCTGGCGGCGGTGGCCATGAACCTGCTCAACGGCTTTACCGGCCTGTTCTCGCTGGGTCAGGCGGGCTTTATGCTGCTGGGCGCCTATGCCTATGCCATTCTGACCATCCCCGTGGAGCTGCGGGGCACCGTGTTCCGCAACTACGGCGACAGTCTGGTGCAGTTCCAGATGCCGCTGGTGCTGGCGCTGCTGGTGGCCGGTGTGGTGGCCGCGTTCTTCGCGTTCCTCATCGGCCTGCCGGTGCTGCGGCTCAAGAGCGACTATCTGGCCATCGCCACACTGGGCTTTGCGGAGATCGTCCGCGGTCTGGTGCAGCTGAGCCAGTTCGGCCCGCTGACCAACGGCCCCGACCCGCTGAACAACTTTACCGCGCCGAAGAACGTGATGCCCTACGCCGCCATCGCCGGTGTGTGCATCCTGCTGATCGTGCTGCTGATCAACTCCACCTACGGACGGGCGTTCAAGGCCATCCGGGACGATGAGATCGCCGCCGAGGCCATGGGCATCAATCTGGCCCGGCACAAGATGATCTCCTTCGTGGTCAGCTCCTTCTTCTGCGGCGTGGCCGGTGCCATGCTGGCCATGTGCAACACGTCGGTGTCCTCCGTGTCCTTTACCACCAGCATGACGTACCAGATCCTGCTGGTCGTGGTGGTGGGCGGCATCGGCTCCGTATCCGGATCCATCATCGCGGCGTTCATCTACTACGCCAGCAGTGAGTGGTGGCTGCGTTTCCTGGATCTGGAGACGTACACCGCGGCGGGCACCCGCATCCCCCTGCTGGGCTACGGCTTCCGCATGGTGGTGTTCTCTGTGCTCATCATGATCGTGGTGCTGTTCTTCCGGAAGGGCATCATGGGCACCCGTGAGGTATCCGTATACGATGATGTCCGGGCGGCGGGACGCTTCCTGAAGAAGCTGTTCGGCGGCAAGACGGCGAAAGGCGGTGCGGCATAATGGCGGAAATGAAGAATGTGCTCCGCGTGGAGAATGTGACCATGCAGTTCGGCGGCGTGGTGGCCGTGGACGATCTGAGCATGGAGGTCAACGAGGGCGAGATCGTGGCGCTCATCGGCCCCAACGGCGCCGGTAAGACCACGGCGTTCAACGTCATCACCGGTGTGTACGCCCCCACCAACGGACAGGTGCTGTTCAACGGGAAAAAGGTGGTGGAGAATCATCCCCGGGGCAAGATGCGCCGGCAGTACAAGGGCAAGCATGCGGGTCAGTACAAAGCCGTGCTGGAGCCGACGCCGGATAAGCTGACGAAGATGGGCATGGCCCGCACGTTCCAGAACATCCGGCTGTGGAAGTCCATGACCGTGTTTGACAACGTGCTTATCGCCAAGCACCTGCGCCGCAGCAGCAATATGTTCACCGCCATGTTCCGGCTCAATGCCAGGGAGGAGGCGCGGCAGCGCGCCGAGGTGCTGGAGCTGCTGCGCGTGGTGGGTCTGGAGGATGTGAAGGACGAGCTGGCCACCAGCCTGCCCTACGGCAAGCAGCGGCGGCTGGAGATCGCCCGGGCGCTGGCCACGGACCCGAAGCTGCTGCTGCTGGACGAGCCGGCGGCGGGCATGAACCCGCAGGAGACCCTGGAGCTGGCGGAGTTCATCCGGGAGATCCGGGAGAAGTTCCACAAGACGGTGCTGCTCATCGAGCACCACATGGATCTGGTCATGGACATCGCCGACCGCATCTATGTGCTGGACTTCGGTGAGCTGATCGCACAGGGCACGCCGGCGGAGATCCAAAACAACGAGCGCGTCATCGACGCTTATCTGGGGGTGGCAGAAGATGCTGAAGATTGAGGACCTGCATGTTTCCTACGGCGGTATCCGCGCGCTGCGGGGCATCAGTCTGGAGGTGCCCGACGGCAAGATCGTGACGCTGATCGGCGCCAACGGCGCGGGCAAATCCACCACGCTGCGCACCATCTCCGGCCTGGTGAAGGCCGAGAGCGGCTCCATCACCTACGACGGCAAGGAGCTGCTGGGCATGCCCATCAACAAGATCCTGGAGCTGGGCATCGCCCAGTCCCCGGAGGGGCGGCGGGTGTTCCCCAACCTGACGGTGCTGGAGAATCTGAAGATCGGCGCGTACCTGCGCAAGGACAAGGACGGCATCGAGAAGGACATCAAGTGGGTCTATGAGCTGTTTCCCCGGCTGGAGGAGCGGCACTGGCAGCAGGCGGGCACCCTGTCCGGCGGCGAGCAGCAGATGCTGGCCGTGGGCCGGGCGCTGATGAGCCGGCCCAAGCTGCTGATGATGGATGAGCCGTCGCTGGGGCTGGCGCCGCTGGTGGTGCAGGGTATCTTCGACATCATCCGCACCATCAACCAGCAGGGCGTGACGGTGCTGCTCATCGAGCAGAACGCCAACATGGCCCTGAAGGTGGCCGACTATGCCTATGTGCTGGAGACGGGCTGCATCACCAAGTCCGGCACCGGCGCGGAGCTGCTGGCGGACGAGTCCATCAAGGAGGCCTATCTGGGCAAGAAAAAGAGCTGAACAAAAAAATAACACCGCTTCACGCCGTGAAGCGGTGTTATTTTTTTGTTCAGGGAGTGGTCTGGAAGTAGGCGCGGGTCTGGGCGATGTTCTGCTGGATCTGCCGGCGCAGGTCCTCCAGCGAGTCGAATTTCCGCTCGCCCCGCAGGCGGCGGCAGAAGTCCAGGCGGATGGTCTGGCCGTACAGGTCGCCGTCAAAGTCCAGCAGGAACGTCTCCACGGAGACGGCGCCGCTGTCGGACACCGTGGGGCGGGTGCCCACATTGGTGACGCCGGCAAAGCTGCGGCCGTCCGGCAGGTAGACCCGGGTGATGTACACACCGTGGGCCGGCACCAGCACATGGGGCGGCATGGTCAGGTTCACCGTAGGGATGCCGATGGTGCGGCCAATGCGCTGGCCGTGCTCCACCGTGCGGCTAAGACAGTGGCGGTGGCCCAGAAATTCGGCGGCGCGTTCCACGTCCCCCGCCTCCACCAGCGTGCGGATGTAAGTGGAGCTGACGGTGATGCCGTCGTGCACCACCTCCGGGATGATGTCGCAGCCCAGTCCCAGCTGGGCGCATTTCTCCCGCAGGAGCTGGGCGTTTCCGGCGTTTTTGTGGCCGAAGCGGTGGTCGTGGCCTGCCACCAGATGCACCGCGCCATAGCGCTTGACCAGCAGCTCCGTGACGAAGTCCTCCCACGACATGGTCATCATATCGCGGTCGAAGGGGGCCAGAATGATCCGGTCGATGCCGTAGAGCCGGCGGATCAAGCCCTGCCGGTCCTCCGCCGAGTTGATGAGGTACACCGGCTGGCCGGTGACGACCTCCTTGGGCGGGCGGTCAAAGGTAAAGACGGCAGGCTCCGCGCCCAATTCGCAGGCGCGCTCCACCGTTTTTTGCAGCAGGGCGCCGTGGCCCCGGTGTACGCCGTCGAAAAAGCCGAGGGCTATCACAGTTCGTTCCAAGGTGTTCACGCTCCGAAAAAGTTTTTCAGGGAAGTCAGGGTGCCGTTTTCCGCCCGGCTCAGGCAGAGAAATGTGCCGTCGCCATCGTAGACGCGGTACAGGCCGTCGGGCACGTCCACCGTCAGGGGGTTGCCGCAGCGGCAGCGCCGCTCCGCCTCCGGGGAGGGGAGGGCATAGGCGGGGTATTGGCGGAACAGGGAGTCGGTGGGAGCCAGCAGCGCCTCACCATGGGCCTGCACCTCCTCCAGAGTGTGGCTGTCCGCCAGGGTGAAGCCGGCGGCCATGGTGCGCCGCAGAGAGCTCATACAGCCGCCGCAGCCCAGAGCCTGTCCCATGTCGTGGCACAGCGTCCGGACGTAGGTGCCCTTGGAGCACAGCACACGCAGCAGCCAGTCGCCCTGCGCGTCCTGCCCCAGCAGCTCCAGCTCGCGGATGGTGACGGGGCGGGCGGGGCGCTCCACCTCCCGGCCCTGACGGGCCAGCTGGTACAGCTTCTGGCCGTTGATCTTGATGGCGGAGTACATGGGCGGCACCTGCAGCAGCGCCCCGGTGAAGCGGGGGAGCAGGGCCTCCAGCGTCTCGCGGGTCACGGAGACGGGGCGCCGCTCCAGCACGTCGCCGGAGGTGTCCTGCGTGTTGGTGACGCAGCCCAGATGCAGTCCGGCCACATACTCCTTGTCGCCGGATTCAGCGAAGGACACGGCGCGGGTGGCCTGTCCCACGAACACCGGCAGCACGCCGGTGGCCATGGGGTCCAGCGTCCCGGCGTGGCCCACCTTTTTGGTTTTCAGAAGGCTCCGCAGCTTGCCGCACACGTCCATGCTGGTCCAGCCGGCGGGCTTGTCGATGATGATGATACCGTTTGCCATAGGTTATCCGACGACCTCCTGATAGGCGCGGAGCACGGCGGCGCGCACCTCGCCCATGGTGCCGTTGACCGTGGCGCCGGCCGCGGCCTTATGCCCGCCGCCGCCCAGTCTCTGGCAGACGGCGCTGGCGTCCACCCGTGGGCCGGTGCGCAGGGAGATCTTGATGACACCGGGCCGCAGCTCCCGCAGGGTCACGCCGCAGTCGGTGCCCTCCACCAGCGCGGCCAGGGAGCTGAGCTCCTCGATGTCCGCCTCTGTGGCGTGCAGCTCCTGCCGCAGGGACAGGGGGATGGTCATGACCACCACGCGGTCGTGGTCAAAGAGGGTCATATCCGCCGCCATGCGGGATTCCATGGCAAGGCGGGTCTTGCTCTTGGTACGGAACAGCGCCTTATTCACCGGGCCGACGTCGATGCCGGTGTCCAGCAGGGCCGCGGCGATGCGGTGGGTCCGGGCGGTGGTGTTGGAGTAGACGAAGCAGCCGGTGTCCGTGGCGATGGCCACATACAGCGGCAGGGCAATGTCCGGCGTCACCGCCGTCAGCAGGGCGATGATGTCGTGGACGATCTCGCCGCAGGCGGCGGCGTCCGTGTCCAGACAGGTGCGGGCCGCGAAAAAACCGTGGGAGCCGTGGTGGTCGATGGCCAGGTCAATGCGGTCCGCCCAGGACGCCGCGTTGTCCGGCAGCAGGTTCAGCGCCGCGATGTCCACGGAGACGACATGGGCCGGGACGAAGCCCTCCGGCGCCCAATAGGGGACGGCGTAAGGCTCGTAGGTGGCAGTGATCTCCGGATTGGGCAGCAGGTACGCCGTTTTGCCCAGATCACGCAGGGCGCGGCACAGGGCGGCGGCGCTGCCCACGGTATCGCCGTCGGGCCGCACATGGGTCAGCAGCAGCACATCGTCCAGCGTCCGGAGATAGGACGCCGTGTCCTGTACGGTCAGTGTGTTCCGGCTCATTCCCGGTCCTCCGGCAGCACGATGTCCGCGTTGGCGGGGTTGGCGGGCTTCACATGGTTCAGAAGGTCCAGAATGTGGGCGCCGTGGGCGATGGAATCGTCCATGATGAATTGCAGCTCCGGCGTGTAGCGCAGGTCCACATTCTGCCCCAGCTCGTGGCGCAGATAGCCGGAGGCGGACTTCAGACCCTTCATCAGGCCCTTTTCGTCCTGACAGTTCAGGGCGCTGATATACACACGGGCGTACCGCAGGTCGCTGGTGGTGTCCACATGGGTGATGGTCAGCATGCTCTCAGTGACCCGGGGGTCCTTCACCGTGCGCAGCAGGCCGGCCAGCGCCTCGCGGATGGCCTCGTTGATGCGGCCGATGCGATTGGATGCCATAGTATCGCTCCTTTCAAAAACAGGGGGTGGGCGTCTGCCCACCCCCTCGTCCGTTACACTTGGATCTGCTCCATGGTGAAGGCCTCCACCACGTCGCCTTCCTTAATGTCGTTGAATTTCTCGATGCTCAGGCCGCACTCATAGCCGGAGGGGACTTCCTTGACGGAGTCCTTGAAACGCTGGAGGGAGGCCAGCACGCCCTCGTGGACCACGATGCCGTCGCGGACCAGACGCACCTGGCAGTCCTTGCGCTGGAGCTTGCCGTCCAGCACATAGCAGCCGGCCACGGTGCCCACGCCGGAGACCTTGTAGGTCTGGCGCACCTCGGCATGGCCCAGCAGTACCTCCCGGAACTTGGGGGCCAGCATGCCCTTCATGGCGGCCTCGATCTCGTTGATGGCATCGTAGATCACGCGGTACATCCGCATATCCACGTTGGCGCGGGCGGCGCTGTCGCGGGCGGCGGCGTCGGGACGGACGTTGAAGCCCACGATGATGGCCTGAGACGTGGAGGCCAGCATGACATCGGATTCGTTGATGGCGCCCACGCCGCCGTGGATGACGCGGACGCGGACCTCCTCGTTGCTCAGCTTCTCCAGAGAGGCCTTCACCGCCTCCACGCTGCCCTGTACGTCGGCCTTGACGATGAGGTTCAGGTTCTTCATCTCGCCGGCCTGGATCTGGCTGAACAGATCCTCCAGAGACACCTTGGTGACAGGGGCGTTGGCCTTGGCCTTCTCCTCGGCCTTGCGCTGCTCCACCAGCTCGCGGGCCAGCTTCTCGTCGGCCACGGCGTTGAAGGTGGCGCCAGCGGAGGGCGCCTCGCTGAGGCCGGTGATCTCCACGGGGACGCTGGGGCCGGCATCGGTGATGCGCTGGCCCTTGTCGCTGACCATGGCGCGGACGCGGCCCACGGAGGTGCCGGCAATGATGATGTCGCCCTGGTGCAGGGTGCCGTTCTGGACCAGCAGGGTGGCCACGGGGCCGCGGCCCTTGTCCAGACGGGCTTCGATGACCGTGCCCTGTGCGGCGCGGTTGGGATTGGCTTTCAGCTCGCCCACCTCGGCGGTGAGGGTCAGCATCTCCAGCAGGTTGTCGATGCCCATGCCGGTCTTGGCGGAGATGGGGCACACGATGGTGTCGCCGCCCCACTCCTCGCACACCAGGCCGTACTCGGTGAGCTGCTGCTTGATGCGCTCGGGGTTGGCTTCGGGCTTATCCATCTTGTTGATGGCCACGATGATGGGGATGCCGGCGGCCTTGGCGTGGTTGATGGACTCCACGGTCTGGGGCATGATGCCGTCCTCGGCGGCCACCACCAGAATGGCGATGTCCGTCACCATGGCGCCGCGGGCGCGCATGGAGGTAAAGGCCTCGTGGCCGGGGGTGTCCAGGAACGTGATGGGCTTGCCGTGGATCTCTACCTGATAGGCGCCGATGTGCTGGGTAATGCCGCCGGCTTCGCCGGAGGCCACATGGGCATTGCGGATATAGTCCAGCAGGCTGGTCTTGCCGTGGTCGACGTGGCCCATGACCACCACCACCGGGGCGCGGGGCACCAACTCCTCGTCCTTGTCCTGATGGTCGTCGATGAGGCGGTCCTCAATGGTGACGACGACCTCCTTCTCCACCTTGCAGCCCAGCTCCTCGGCGATGATGGCGGCGGTGTCGAAGTCGATCATCTGGCTCAGGGAGGCCATGACGCCGTTCTTCATCAGGCACTTGACCACCTCTGCGCCGGTCTTTTTCATGCGGCTGGCCAGCTCGCCCACGGAGATCTCATCGGGGATCTGCACGGTGACGGGGGTCTTTTTGATGACCTCCAGACGCAGCCTGCGGAGACGGTCGGCCTCCTCCTGCTTGCGCTTGCTGCTGGCGAAGTTGTTGTCGCGGCGCTTGTTATTGCGGAACTTCTCCTTGCCCTGGGGAGCCTGCTGCTCCCGCCGGCCGCCGTGGCCGCGGGCGTCCGCCATATCCTGCAGCTTCTCGTCGTACTTGTCCAGATTCACGTTGGTGGCCTTGCGGGTATCCACCACCTGCTTCTGGGGTACGCGGGACATAGGCTGCTTCACCGGCTCGGCGGCCTTTTCGGGGGCCTTGCCGGCGGGTGCGGCGCTCTGGGCGGGCTTGCTGCCGCCCTGCTGGGGCGCGGCGGGCTTATTGGCCTGCGGGGCCGGGGCGGGCGCCGCCTTCTTCTCCGCGGGCTTGGCGCCCTCGGCGAAGATGACCGCGATATTGGAGACCGGGTTGTGCTGGGTCAGATACTCAAAGATGAGGCTGAGCTCCCGGTCCTCCAGTACCTGCATATGATTCTTGGGCGTTTCGGCGTACTTGGTCAGGATCTCCGTGACCTCCTTGGTGGAGACTCCGAAATCCTTGGCCACCTCATGCACTCTGTATTTGTTGACGATACTACCCAAATAAAGCCACCTCCATCTTAGTGATCGGCCTGCCCTGCGGCGGGCCGCGAAAGTTGTTCGTTATTGCTGCTTGCCTTTGCCGGAGGGCTTCCGGCTGCCCTTGCCCTTTTTCACCGGCAGGGAACCGGCGAACCGCCGATCAGGCGGCTCCGTCCGCCGCTTGGGACGCTCCGCCCTGCGCCTGTCGCTGGTGGGGCGGGGGGGCCGCTTTGCCGCCGGTCTCGCAGGCGGCGGCGCCGGTTCCGGCTCCGCGGGCTTTTCGGCGTGGACACGCTTTTTGCCCTGCCGCAGGTTCTTCTCGTGGCGGAGCTGCTCCTCCTTCCGCTCCCGCGCCCGTCTGGCCTTGACGGCCAGGGTGTCGGCAGCGTCCTGATAGGCGGCGTCCAGCGCCGCCAGCTTCTGCACCAGCGACTGGGCAAAGCCGATATCCGTGACGGCGCACATGGCCACGCTGGTACGGCCCAGACTGCGGCCCAGCGTATCCTTCCCGGCAGGCAGCGTCACGCACAGCGTGCTGCCGGTGCGGGCAAAGGACTGGGCGCGCCGCACAGACGACGGCGCGGCGTCCTGCGCCACGAAGATGACGCGGGCCTTTTTGGCCCGGGCGGCGGCGCCCACCGGCTCCTCGCCCACCTCCACGCGGCCCGCCTTCAGGGCCAGGCCCAGCATGGAGAGAATGTGTTCCGTCATAGGCCGCCCTCCATCTGCGCCTCCAGCGCGTCGTAGACCTCCGGCGGGATGGACGTTTCAAAGGCCCGCTCCAGCGCCCTGCTCTTCCGCGCCTTCTTCAGGCAGGCCGGATCGGGGCACACATACGCGCCGCGTCCGGACTTTTTGCCGGTGCTGTCCAGCAGGATCTCGCCCTCCGGGGTGCGGACGATGCGCAGCAGCGATTTTTTATCCTTCATCTCGCGGCAGCCGACACACTGCCGCTGAGGTATTTTCCGGGGCTTCTGCATCTCTGCCGCTCCTTTCTGACTTACTCGCCGGTGTAGCTGGCGGGCTTGATGTCGATCTTGTAGCCGGTGAGGCGGGCGGCCAGACGGGCGTTCTGCCCCTCCTTGCCGATGGCCAGGCTCAGCTGATCGTCGGGGACCACGACGCGGCAGCTCTTGCCCTCGGCGGCCAGCTGCACGCTGACAACGTCGGCGGGAGCCAGCGCGGCGGCGATGAACTCCGCCGGGTCCTCGGAATACTTGATGATGTCGATCTTCTCGCCCCGCAGCTCATCCACGATGGCGTTGACGCGCTGGCCCCGGGGGCCGACGCAGGCGCCGATGGGATCCACGTTCTCATCGTCGGACCAGACGGCCATCTTCGTGCGGTTGCCCGCCTCACGGGCGATGGAGCGGATCTCCACGGTGCCGTCGTAGATCTCCGGCACCTCCAGCTCGAACAGGCGCTTCACAAGGCCGGGGTGGGTGCGGGAGATCAGCACCTGCGGGCCGCGGGTGGAGCGGCGCACCTCGACCAGGTACACCTTGACCATCTGACCCTCCCGCAGTTCCTCGCCGGGCACCTGCTCGTTCATGGTCAGCACCGCCTCGGTGGACTCGGCGCCGGTGCCGATGCGCAGGCTCACGTTGCCCGTCCGGGGGTCGATGCGGCTGACGGTGCCGGTGAGGATCTCGTGCTGCTTGCTGTTGAACTCGTCATAGATCATGCCGTGCTCGGCCTCCCGCAGGCCCTGGATGATGACCTGCTTGCCGTTGCCGGCGGCGATGCGGCCGAACTCCACGCTCTCCACGGGGATGTTGACGATGCCGCCCAGCTCGTTCTTGGCGGACAGGTGCTTCGCCTCTTCCAGCGAGATCTGGGAGCCGGGGTTCTCCACCTCCTCCACGATCTCCTTCTGGACGAACATCTTCAGGTCCTTCTTCTCCTCGTCCACGTCCACGATGACGTTCTCCACGCCCTCGTGGTCACGCTTGTAGGCGGTGGTCAGCGCCTGGATGATCTTGCCCATCATAAAGCTCTGGGGAATGCCGCGTTCCTTTTCCAGCATGGCCAGCGCGGCGAAGATCTCATCACATTTCATGTTATTTCTCCTTATATTTATCGTCAGATCGTTGTGTCAGAATTCCACACGCAGGCGCACCAGCGCCACCTCGTTCTTCTCGAACCGCACCGGCTCCGCGCCGCCCATGTCCAGCAGCACCGCGCCGTCCTCATAGCCCGCCAGCCTGCCGGCGAACTCCTTGCGGCCGTCCCGGTTCTGGTAGGTCTTGACCAGCACGGGGCTGCCCATGAAGCGGGCAAAGTCGCCGGGGCGCTTGAGCTGCCGCTCCAGCCCGGCGGAGCCTACCTCGAACACATAGCTGCTCTCGATGGGGTCGGCCTCGTCCAGCAGGTCGCTGACCTTGCGGCTGATGGCCTCGCAGTCCAGAATGTCTACGCCGCCGTCCTTGTCCAGATACAGCCGCAGATACCACTGGCCGGCCTCCCGCACATATTCCACGTCCCACAGCTGGCAGCCATGCTCCTGTACCACCGGCTCCGCCAGCTCCCAGACTACATCTGTGATCTTTTTCACGGCGCGTCCTCCTGCTTTTAACAAATCAAAAATGCCCAACAAAAAGAGCGGACAGTCAAGCCCACTCCCAGTCAATACCTTACTCACGCGCATAGCATACCATAAAAGTGCAGGGAACGCAAGCATTTTTCCGCAAAAAGCCGGTCGAAACGGCGGTTTTGACAAAAAAATCCCGGCGGAGCGGGGCAAAAGCGCCCCGGCTCGCCGGAAAGCGCGGGCTCAGGCCCGCTTTTTCAGCTTTGCCAGCAGGCAGGCCAGCAGGAATACCGCCAGATCGGCCAGCACCACCGTGGCGCCCACCGGGGTGCTCCACAGGTAGGAGCCGGTGAGGCCGATGCAGAAGCACACCACGCTGACAGCGCCGGCGCACAGCACCACGCCCCGGAAGCTGCGCAGCAGGCGCATGGCCGTCAGGGCGGGGAAAATGACGAGACTGGAGATGAGCATGGCGCCCATGAGCCGCATGCCCAGCACAATGGTCAGGGCCGTCAGCACCGACAGGACGGTGTTGTAAAGGCCCACCTTCACGCCGGTGGCGCGGGAGAAGCTCTCGTCGAAGGTGATGGCGAACAGTCGGTGGTAAAACAGCACATACAGGGCCAGCACCGCGATGGAGACACCCACGGACAGGGCCACGTCCGCCCGGTCCAGCGCCAGGATGGAGCCGAACATGAAGCTGTCCACGTCGGTGGTCATGCCGGTGGTGAGGCTGGTGACCACCACGCCGGCGGCCAGCGACGAGGCGCTGACCACGGCGATGGCCGCGTCCGCGCCCATGCGGCTTTTCTCCGTCATCCGCAGCAGACCCAGCGCCGCCAGTACCACCACGGGGATGGACACCGGCAGCGGCGCCCAGCCGCAGGCCAGCGCGATGCTCAGCGCGCCGAAGGAGACGTGGCTCAGACCGTCGCCGATCATGGAGTACCGCTTCAGCACCAGCGGCACGCCCAGCAGCGCCGCGCACAGGGCGATGAGGATGCCCACCACGAAGGCCCGCAGGATAAAGGGATAGGTGAACATATCGAGAAGCAGGCTCATATCCCGTCACCTCCGAACCGCTTGCCATAGGGCGAAGCCAGATACGCCGCCGTGTCTCCGTAGAACCAGCTGCCGTGTCCCGCGTGGAGAATGGCGGTGGCGTAGGGCAGGGCGCTGCGCAGGTCGTGGGTCACCATGATGATGGCAAGGCCCTCCTTCTTGTTAAGATAGTCCAGCGTGCGGTACAGATCCTGGGCGGCGGCGGGGTCCAGACCCGTCACCGGCTCGTCCAGCACCAGCAGCTCCCCGGCGGCGCACAGCGCCCGGGCCAGCAGCACCCGCTGCTGCTGACCGCCGGACAGCTCCCGGTAGCAGCGGTCCTTCAGCTCCAGGATGCCCAGCTTGCCCATGTGCATCAGCGCCGTGGACTTCTCCTGCGGCGTGTAGAAGAAATGGCCCCGCTTGCCGCTGAGGAAGCCGCTGCGCACCACCTCCGTCACCGTGGCGGGGAAATCCTTCTGCGCCCGGGTCTGCTGGGGCAGGTAGCCGATGGCCCCCGCCCGGAGGGAATCGTCCAGCACGATGTCGCCCTTCATGGGGCGCAGCAGACCCAGCAGGCTTTTCAGCAGCGTGGACTTGCCGGAGCCGTTCTCGCCCACGATGCACAGGTAGTCGCCGCTGCGCACCTGAAAGGTCAGACCCTCCCAGATGGCCCTGCCCTCGTAGCCCAGGGACACATCGCGACAGTCCAGCAGTATTTTCTTTTCCGTTGTCTGCTCCATCAGGACAACCCCTCTCTCAAAGCGTCCGCATTGGCCTCCATCAGCTGAAGGTAGGTGACGCCGCTGTCAAATTCGGCGCGGCTCACCGTCTGGCAGGAGTGGAACGTCCGCACCTGCGCGCCGGTGGTCTCCGCGATGGCCTCCGCCACCTTCCGGCTGCTGAGCTCAATGGTGTACACCACCGGGATCTGCTGCTCCCGCACCAGATCGATGAGGTACTTCAGCGTGGACAGTGACGGCTCCGTGTCCCCGGCGCAGCCGTGGAATGCGGCACGGTAGTCCAGCCCGTATTCCCGGCAGAAGTACAGCAGCGGGAACCGGTCGCCGAACACCAGCAGTTTCCGGGAGCCGCCGTCGACGACGCCGCGGAACGTCTCGTCCAGCGCCGTCAGCTCTGTCAGGTAATCGTCCAGCCGGGCGCGGTAGCCCTCGGCATGGGCGGGATCAGCCTGGCAAAGGGCGTCCGCGATGACCCGGCACAGGGTCATGGCCGTCACCGGCGATGTCCAGATATGCTCATCGTAGGCAGCGTCCGTATCCTCCGCACCGTGGTCGTGGTCATCGTGGTCATCGTGGCCGTGGCCGGAAGCGCCCTGCATACCCTCGGCGTACTCCTCCTCGTACAGCTCCGCGGCGTCCATCATGGACAGGACGCAGGGGATGCTCTCCCCGGCGGCGTCCAGAATGTCGTTCACCCACTGCTCGCTCTCGCCGCCGTTGTAGATGAACACGTCCGCCTCGCTGATACGGATCACGTCCCGGGGCGTAGGCTCGAAGCTGTGGGTCTCACGCCCGGCGGGCACCAGCAGCGTCACGTCCACCGCGTCGCCGCCGATCTGCCGGACGAAATCGTAGTAGGGGAACAGGGTGCAGACCACCCGGAGTCGCCCATCCTCCTGCGGCGGCTCATGGCCGCAGGCGGTCAGGGACGCCGCCAGCACCAGCGCCAGCAGGCCCGTCAGCAGCCGCCTCATTCCGCCGCCTCCCGGCACCGGCGGCACACGCCGTAGAACAGCGTACGGTGGGCGTCGATGGCGAAGCCATGCTCCTCCTCCAGGTGGCGGTACAGCGGGGCCAGATGGGAGCAGTCCACATGCTGCACCGTGCCGCATTTTTCACACTTCAGCAGGAAGCAGTCCCGCCCGGAGTCGGCGCAGGTGCAGAACTGATACTTCGCGCCGGTGTCCGTCACCAGCTTGTGGACCTTGCCTGCCTTCTCCAACCGCTCCAGCTGGCGGTAGACGGTGGTCAGGCCCACCGCCTCCCCCTGCCGGTGCAGCAGCTCTGTCAGCTCCGCCGCGCCGATGCCGTCGGCACAGCCGCGGATGCAGGCCAGCACCGCCTGCTGCTGTTTCGTCATGTATGCCATGGGATGCCTCCTGAATTTGAAAATGAAAACCGTTTTCAAATTATAGCCGAAATAATTTGTTTGTCAACTATCTTTTTCCCGCCGCGTATGGTACAATGGGAGCGCCGTCACCCATGAGGGCAGATACGCCTGCCGGCGTGTCTTTCCGCGCTTTCCGAAAAAGAGATACGGGAGGATACCAGCATGCAGCATGAGATCACCCACAGCGCACCGCTGCTCAATGACAAGGGCAGCCTGCGGGAGCCGGGCTACGCCAAGAGGCTCCTGCCCATCTACCGCCGCGCCGACATCCGGGCCGGGAAGGCCCGCATCAAGGAATGGGATTACTATCTGGCGGCCAACGACCATTTCGCCGTGGCGCTGACCATCGCCGACAACGGCTACATGGGGCTGGACTCCGTCTCGTTCCTGCACTTTGACGAGAGGTGGGAAAAGACGAAAAGCCCCATGCGCGTGTTCCCTATGGGCCGCACCGGCCTGCCGGAGACCTCCGCCGCCGGGGATACCGTCATCACCGGCAACGGCTACGGCATCGCGTTCCGCCATGTGGGGGATTCCCGGGTGCTGACGTTCCGCATGGGGGACTTTCTGGACGGGCAGCCCATCGAGGGCCGCCTGACCCTGACGGAGGAGCCGGAGGAGTCCATGGTCATCGCCACGCCCTTCGACAAGCCGGGGCACTTTTACTACAACCAGAAGATCAACTGCATGCGGGTGTCCGGTGAGATCAATCTTGCGGGGCGGGTGTACCGGTTCGCGCCGGAGGACTCGTTTGCGGTGCTGGACTGGGGCCGGGGCGTGTGGACGTACCACAATACATGGTACTGGGGCAGCGCCTCCGGACAGATCGACGGCGTGCCCTTCGGCTGGAACATCGGCTACGGCTTCGGCAACACCTACGCCGCCAGCGAGAACATGCTGTTTTACGGCGGCAGGGCCCACAAGCTCAGCCAGGTGCGGTTCCACATCCCCATGAAGGACGGGCGGGAGGATTATCTCAGCCCGTGGACGTTCACCTCCGATGACGGGCGGTTCGAGATGGACTTCGCGCCCATTCTGGACCGGGCGGCCTGCACAGACTTCAAGCTGCTGAAATCCGACCAGCATCAGGTGTTCGGACGGTTCACCGGCCGGGCGGTGCTGGACGACGGCACGGAGATCCATGTCAGCAACTTCCTGGGCTTCGCCGAGAAGGTGGAGAACAAGTGGTAAGGCGCCGCGTTAACTGGCGCTTAACATCGGATTAACAAGGACTTAACAAACAGGCGGCCGCTCATCTGAGAGCGGCCGCCTGTTTCTTTACGGGAAAACCGTCTGATTATATACGCGGTATGCAGAAATTGCGAGGCATTCGCACAATTATAGTGATGGAAAGCACGCGCTGCGGCGAAAATGGAGCATGTGTTTACCGCTAAGAAAATGTTAAAAGTGGAGAAAGTGGTGCTAAAATTTTATAAATATTGCTAATTGCGGGAATCAGCGGGATACGGTATACTTTAACATAACCCACAGGAAAAACTTTCGTGTGGGTCGTCTGCACCGGCGGCGTGCTGCCGGTGCAGGAAGGTTAAGGGAAAGAAAAAATTGTAAGGAGAGAAAGCAATGGAAGAAAGAAAAGGCTTTGGATCCAATTTTGGATTCCTGATGGCCGCGGTCGGCTCTGCTGTGGGCCTGGGCAACATCTGGGGCTTCCCCAATAAGATGGGCGCCTCCGGCGGTTTCACGTTCCTCATCATCTATCTGATCCTGGCGGTCATCTGCGGCTTCATCGTCATGCTGGGCGAGCTGGCCATCGGCCGCAAGACCGGCAAGGGCGCTATCGCCGCCTACCACGCCATCTCCAAGAAGTTCAAGTGGGTCGGCTGGCTGGGCGTGGCCTCGGCCTTCCTGATTATGAGCTTCTACTGTGCGCTGGGCGGCTACTGCATCAAGTATGTCGTCCTGAACGTGGGCAACCTGTTCGGTGCCGGCTTCGGCTCCAACGGCATGAACGGCGGCGATGTGTTCGGCGCGTTCCTGACCAACCAGGGCGAGGGCGTCATCTACGGCCTGATCTTCGTGGTGCTGACCATGCTCATCGTTATGGGCGGCGTCAGCGGCGGTATCGAAAAGTTCTGCGGCATCGGTATGCCTGCTCTGTTCGTGATGCTGCTGATCTGCATCATCCGCGCCTGCACCCTGCCCGGCGCTGTGAACGGCCTGAAGTATATGTTCGTTCCCGGCTGGGCCGTGGCCAATGGCGTCATCGCCGAAGCCCCCAGCATCTTCAACGTCATCTCCACCGCCGGCGGCCAGATGTTCTTCTCCCTGTCCATCGGCATGGGCGCTATGATTACCTACGGCTCCTATCTGGATAAGAAGGAGCACCTGGAGAAGAACGCCGTCCTCATCATCGTCATGGACACCCTGGTGGCCCTGATGGCCGGTCTGTGCGTGATGCCCGCCCGCTTCGCCCTCGATCCCGAAGGCCCGATCGGCGGCCCCAAGCTGCTGTTCATCACCATGCAGAACGTGTTCGATTCCATGGGGGGCGCTATCGGCCCCATCTTCGGCATTATCTTCTACCTGCTGGTGGTGCTGGCAGCAGTGTCCTCCTCCATCTCCCTGCTGGAGACCGTGGTGGCCCACTTTGTGGACGAGGCCCGGGAGAAGGGCAAGGGCGACCAGCGCAAGAAGTATTCCCTCATCGCCTCCATCCTTATCGCCCTGCTGTGCGTGCTGGTCTGCGTTGACGGTCTGGGCTCCAACGGGATCGCGCCATGGGAGCTTTTGAAGCTGGACGGCTACAAGGGCTGGAGCGACTGCTGGCTGGACTTCTTCGACATGATCTCCGAGGGCGTGTTCATGCCCCTGGGCGGCCTGCTGATGACCCTGATGATCGGCTGGGAGATCGGCCCGGAGATGGTCAAGGACGAGTGCGAAGCCACCGAGGGACACAAAATGAGCAGCTATCCGTTCTTCAAGGTCTGCTGCAAGTACATCACCCCGCTGTGCATGCTGCTGATCCTGTACGGTCAGCTCAAGAGCTTCTTCGGCTAAGAGAAGAAACGACAAGTATGTTATACATTCCGGGACCGCCATCCCGGTATGCTCTCCAAATAACAGAAAAAGCAGCGCCCGCCATTCCGGCGGGCGCTGTTTGATTTTGTCGGGGCGGGCAGCGCGCTCCGGGGAGGCGGGAGACCCGGATGCCGGGAGACGGAAGCGCGGTGCGGTGGACGGAACACCCGCAGGACAGGCGGCGCAAGCTGCCTGTTTATTCTTTGACATACGGTTTCTTTAAAGGAAAAATCGGGATCGCGGCAAAAAAATCAGAAAAAACCCGTAAAAAGCTGTGCCAACAGCCGCTAAAAAGTGAAAATAAGTTTATAAACCGCACATGACAAATTGTTCACAGAATGTTAAAAATGTACAACATGACGCGAGAAATTTATCAATACTGCTAATTGCGGTTGGGTTTTGTTTCCTGTATACTTTTTTCATAAACCGTTCACTGATTTCAGGGACGGGGAGTTGAGAGGCGTGGCGGCGCCTCAAGATGTTTCCTGTCGATAGACAGGAAGCAGAAAATCAGCACTCCGAGGAAAGGCGGAGGGCAAATTTCTGTTATAAGGAGAGAAAACATGGAAGAAAGAAAAGGCTTTGGAACCAATTTTGGATTCCTGATGGCCGCGGTCGGCTCGGCAGTCGGCCTGGGCAACATCTGGGGCTTCCCCAATAAGATGGGCGCCTCCGGCGGTTTTACGTTCCTCATCATCTACCTCATTCTGGCGGTCCTGTGCGGCTTCATCGTCATGGTGGGCGAGCTGGCCATCGGCCGCAAGACCGGTAAGGGCGCTGTGGAAGCGTATCACGTCCTGTCCAAGAAGTTCAAGTGGATGGGCTGGATGGGCATCCTGTCCGCGTTCTTCATCCTGTTCTTCTACTGCGCGCTGGGCGGCTACTGCATCAAGTACGTCGTGCTGAACGTGGGCGACCTGTTCGGCGCGGGCTTCGGCTCCAACGCCTTGGCTGCGGTCGCTGACGCCAACGGCACTTCCGTAGGCGCTGAGGTGTTCGGCGCATTTCTCGGGAATCCCACCGAGGCTATCATCTACGGTCTGATCTTCGTGGCCATCACCATGATCATCGTCATCGGCGGTATCGGCGGCGGTATTGAGAAGGTCTGCTCCGTGGGTATGCCCGCGCTGTTCGTGATGCTGCTGATCTGCATCATCCGCGCCTGCACCCTGCCCGGCGCTGTGGAAGGCCTGAAGTACATGTTTGTTCCCGGCTGGGCTGTCGCCAACGGCGTCATTGACAAGGCTCCCGACTTCCTGACGGTGCTGGCTACCGCAGGCGGCCAGATGTTCTTCTCCCTGTCTCTGGGCATGGGCGCCATGATCACCTACGGCTCCTACCTGCAGAAGAAGGAGAACCTGCAGAAGAACGCCATCCTCATCATCGTCATGGATACGCTGGTGGCTTTGATGGCCGGTCTGTGCGTCATTCCCGGCCGCTTTGCCCTGGACCCCGACGGCACGCTGGGCGGCCCCAAGCTGCTGTTCATCACCATGCAGAACGTGTTCAGCCGTATGGGCGGCCTTGGCCCCATCTTCGGCATCCTGTTCTATCTGCTGGTGGTCTTCGCCGCCGTGTCCTCCTCCATCTCTCTGCTGGAGGTCATCGTGGCCCACTTCGTGGATAAGGCCCGCGACGCCGGCAAGGGCGACAAGCGTAAGACCTACACCCTCATCGCTGCGGCCTGCGTGGGTCTGGGCTGCATTCTGGTCTGCGCCGATGCGCTGGGCTCCACGGGCTTTGCGCCAGGTAATCTTCTGGGTATGACGGGCGAATTGCCCACATGGGCTGCCGACTGGCTGGACTTCTGGGATATGTTGTCCGAAGGCATCATGATGCCGCTGGGCGCCCTGCTGATGTCGCTGATGATCGGCTGGGAGATCGGGCCAGAGGTGGTCAAGGACGAGTGCGAGCAGTCCGGTCACGCCATGAGCGGCTATGGCTTCTTCAAGGTCTGCGTGAAGTTCATCACCCCGCTGTGCATGATCCTCATCCTGTACGGGCAGATCAAGGAATTCTTCTTCTAAAAAGTACATAAGAAGGACGCCGGAGCAACGCTCCGGCGTCCTTTTGCGTATTTTTGGAGGAGGTGCGGGTCAGCGGAGGAGGGACACCGCGCCCGGCAGGTTCTCGATGTCCACCCGCGCCGCGCTGGGGGCGTATTCGCCATCCAGCGACCAGGGGATGTGGGCCTGGGTGGTCAGGGTGACGCGCTGAACATGGCGGAAGATGACGCCGGGGTAGTCGTACTGCATCCGGGTCATGGCGGTGATGAGGTTCTGCAGATCCAGCGCCGACTTGGGCATCCGGAGGAGCAGCAGCTCGAACCGGCCGTCGTCCATTTTGACGCGGCTGGGGTCCAGCTTCACCAGGCCGCCCATGGAGGTGCAGTTGCACACGGCACCGAAAATGAAGTCGCCCTCGAACACCTCGCCGTCCGCCTCGATGCAGCAGCTGTACGGGCGCAGGGAGTCCAGATCGCCCAGACCCTCCAGAATGTAGGCGAAGTGGCCCAGGGCGTTTTTCGCCGCCTGGGACGCGGAGTAGGACGAGCGGGTGAAGGCACCGAAGGACGCCACATAGGCGAAGTAGCGGTCGTTGTGCCGGCCGATGTCCAGCGGGTGAGGGCTGCCGCCGGCAATGTCCAGCGCGGCCAGCCGCGGGTCGGAGGACAGGTGGAGACTGGCGGCGAAATCGTTGGTGCTGCCGTTGGGCAGGTAGCCCAGCAGCGGGCGCTGCGGCAGCGTCATCAGCCCGGAGATCGTCTCGTTCAGGGTGCCGTCGCCGCCGGCGCAGACCACCACATCATAGTCGGGACCCCACTCCGCCGCCACGCGGCTGGCGTCGCCGCCGGCCTCCGTGACAAAGACGCGCACCAGATAGCCGGCCCGGGACAGGGCGGCTACCGCATCGAACAGGGGGGCGCTGGACTTGGTCTTGCCCGCCCGGGGATTGACAATGAACAGGAGCTTCTTCATGGCTCTCCTCCTCTTGTGTGCCGATGATGCCGCGCACGTCGGCCGTGCGCGAGTGTCCTATCATTATGCCATAGGATATGAGAAATTGCAACAGGCAGAGCGGCAGCGGTGTCCGAGGCAGGCACGGTGCAGGAGGACAGAAAAAATCTTGCAAAACCGGGCACTGTCGGCTATGATAGAGGACAAAGGAGTGATGCGGATGAAGCGGCGGACGCAATATGTGAAATGGGGCCTGACGGCGTTTCTCACCGTCTGCGCCGTGCTGGTGTTTTATGATACGTTTTATATGGGCGCCACGCTCCAGCACTTTGTGGACAAGCTGTTTTCCGTGCTGGCGCCGGTGCTGTACGGCTGCGCCATCGCCTACCTGCTGACGCCGGTGATGAACTGGATCGAGCGGGTGCTCCACACCGGGTGGCAGAAGGCGTTTCCTCAAAAGCACGTCAAAAACGCGGCGGGCGTCCTGCGGTTTGCCAGCATCCTGCTGGCGGAGGCGGTGGCCATCCTGCTGGTGTACCTGCTGATGAGCGTGCTGATCCCGCAGCTGGTGGACAGCGTGACCATGCTCATCAACAACGCCGAGGCGTATTACTATAAGGTGTACAACTGGGCCGACGGCCTGCTGGACAGCGAGAACGAGATCGCCGTATGGGTGGCGGACTTCGTGACCAAGTACTACAGCGACGGCGTGACGCTGCTGAAGGACCACATCCTGCCCTGGGCGCAGGGGGCGCTGGGCACACTGACCGGCGGCATCTGGAGTGGTATCTGGAGTGTGGTCAGCTTTGCCACCGACCTGATCGTGGGCATCATCGTGTCCATCTACCTGATGACCATGAAGGAAAAGAGTCTGGCCCGCTGCTGCAAGGCGGTCTACGCCCTGTTCGACGAGAAGAAGGCCAACGCCGTCGTCCACGGCACCCGGCAGGTGGACCGCATCTTCTCCGGCTTCGTCCGGGGTAAGCTGCTGGACTCCCTGATCATCGGCGCGCTGTGCTTCGTGGGCTGCTCCATCCTGAAGATGCCCTACACCCCGTTGGTCAGCGTGGTGGTGGGCGTGACCAACATTATCCCGTTCTTCGGGCCGTTTCTGGGAGCCATCCCGTCGGCCTTCCTGATCCTGCTGGTCAGCCCCAAGCAGTGCCTGATCTTTGTGATCTTCATCGTGGTGCTGCAGCAGTTCGACGGCAACATCCTGGGGCCGAAGATCCTGGGCGACGCCACCGGCATATCCAGCTTCTGGGTCATCGTGGCCATTCTGGTGGGCGGCGGCTTCGGCGGCGTGCTGGGCATGTTCCTGGGTGTGCCCATTTTCGCCTGCCTGCAGGAGCTGGTGAAGTATCTGTTGGACCGGCGGCTGCGCCGCCGCGATATGCCCACGGAGGCCTACGCCTATGTGGAGCGCGCCCGGACGGCGGGGTCGGAAAATACGCCGGAAACAGCGACATCGGAGGAAAAACATGACTGAACAGCTGAAGCAGACGCTTTTGGATTTCGGCAACAATAAGGAGCCGTTTCTCACCCACAACCATATGTACACGGCTGATCTGTCCGACGGCACCGCCACGGTGGTGCTGCCCATGTGCGAGGACAGTCTGAACCGCTGGGGCGGCGCCCATGGCGGTATCCTGTTTTCCCTGTGCGACGTGGCCATGGGCATGGCCATCATGACGCTGCGGCAGGAGATGGTGGTGACGGTGAACGCCAGCATCGACTATCTGGCCGCCGCGCCGGCGGACAGCACCCTTACCGCCGTGGGGAAGGTGGACAGGGTGGGCGGCAAGCTGGCCTTCTGCTCGGCGGAGGTCACCGACGAGAACGGCAGGGCCGTGGTGCAGGCGAGCTGCGTCATGTGCTTCACGGGCCGGCCCCTGCCGCTGTGAGGGCGTATCTGTCCCGGCGCCGTCCGCTGCTTCGGTGGCTGGCGGCGCTGGCGCTGTTTTTTGCTGCCTACTTCGCGCTGCGCACCGACCGCGACGCCATGAACTGGCTGTGCGGCAGCGTCATCTTCCCGGTGATGCGCCGGGTGTCCCGGCTGTGCGACTTCTTTGACGGCTCCGTGGGCGAGGTGCTGATCCTGACGGGCATCTGGGCGGCGCTGATCTGGCTGGCCTGCACGGTGCGGCGGCTCACAACGGGGCCGCGCCGGGGTGCGGTGCTGGCGGACTTCGTGCTGACCGCCGGGTGTATCGTCCTGACGGTGTATGCGGGGTTCTGCCTGCTGTGGGGCACTGCCTACAGCACCGACGGCTTTCAGGAGAAGAGCGGCATCACCGCCCAGCCCGTGTCGGCAGAGGCGCTGGAGCGTGTGACGCTGTACTTTGCGGAGGAGCTGTCCGCGGCCGCCGGGGAGGTGCCTCGAAGCGGGGACGGCGTCTGCACTGCGGACCGGAAAGCCATTCTGGCCGCTGCCGGGGACGCCTACGACGGCCTGTACGACGAATTTCCCTTTCTTCGGATGGCGACGGGGCGCGTGAAGCCCTTCGGCTGCTCCCGCGCGCTCAGCGTCCTGCGGTTCACCGGGTTCTACTTCCCCTTTACCGGCGAGGCCAACGTGAACATGGACAGCCCGTCGGCGTACCTGCCGGCCACGGTGTGCCACGAGATGGCCCACCAGCGGGGCATTATCTCCGAGCAGGAGTGCAATTTCGTGGGGATCCTGGCGGCCACGCGCAGCGAGGATCCGGCCTACCGCTATGCCGGGTGGCTGGAGGGCTATGTATATCTGTCCAACGCCCTGTACCGGGCGGATCCGGAGCGGTGCCTTGCCGTCCGGGAGACGATGCCGGAGGAGGTGCGGGCCGACCTGCGGGCGGACAGCGCCTACTGGGCGCAGTTCCGGGGGCCGGTGTCGCAGGCGTCGGAGACGGTGTACGATGTGTTCCTCAAGACCAACGGGGACGAAAACGGCGTCCGCAGCTACGGCATGGTGACAGACCTGCTGGTGACGTATTTTGACAGATGAAAAAAGCACCCCGAAGCCATGCTTCGGGGTGCTTTTTGTGCGGGTTTACAGGCCGAGACCGGGAATGTTCAGGCCGCCGGTCAGGGCGTTCATGGAGGTGCTCATGGCGTCCTCCGCCTGGCGCAGGGCCTCGTTGACGGCGGAGATCACCAGATCCTGCAGCATCTCCACGTCCTCAGGGTCCACCGCGTCGGGCTTGATGGTCAGGGCGGTCAGCTCCTTCTTGCCGCTGACCACCGCCGTTACCGCGCCGCCGCCCACGGAGGCGGTAAAGGAGCTGTTCTCCACCTCCTCCTGGGCCTTGTTCATCTCCTGCTGCATCTTCAGCAGCTTCTGCTGCATCTGGGCCTGCTGCTGCATCATGCCGGCACCGCCGGAAAAGCCCTTGCGGGCGCTGTATCCCTTTGCCATGTTCTGTTCTCCTTTGTATCGTTGGTTTTATTTGATCTGGAAGCTGTCCAGCTGCTGACCGTTCTGCAGCAGCTCGTTGAGCTTATCGCCGTCGGGGGACGGCACAGGGGCCTCCCACGGAGGTGTGTCCTCAGCGGGCACGGGCTTCGGCGGCTCCTGCGTCTCCGGGCGCGGGGCCGGTTTCGGCATGGAGGGCGGCGCAGGCCGGGGCGCGGCGCGTCTGGCCGACGGGGCCTGTCCGATCTCCAGCGCCACGCGGATGTCGCGGCCCTGGTCGGCGGCGGTGACCTCCCGCAGAACGGCGGTGACCTCCGGCTTGTCCAGCTGCTTCAGGGTGAAGTCGTCCCGGCACAGCACAGTGAGGCAGTCACCGTCCACCACGCCGGACACCATGTTCAGCATGACCCGCACATTCACCGGCAGGCGGCCCTTGTACTGATCCAGCAGCCGCTGCCACACGGCGGTATCGCCGGCGGGCGCCGATGCGGAGGTGCTCCGGGCTGCGGGGGCAGGACGGGGCGCGGGCTGGGGCGCGGGACGGACAGGCGGCTCCTCCGGAAGGCCGTAGTCACGGACGGCCTGCTCCGGCAGAGGAGGCTCCTCGGGAAGCGGCGGCTCCTCCGGGAGCGGCGGTTCCTCGTAGGCGGGCTGTGGCCGGGGCTGCGGCGTCTCCCGCCGGGGGGCGGGACGCTGCCGGGGCGGGACGCCGCCCTGCTGCACCGCCTGCTCCAGCCGTGCCAGCCGCTGGTCAAAGGCGGTCAGGTCACCGGACAGGCTCTCGTCACACAGGCGCAGCAGGCAAAGCTCCGCCGCTGTGCGGGGGCGGATGCTGTCCGCCAGCGACGCGCAGCAGCCTTGCAGCGTATCCGCCATGTACAAAAACCGGCTCATGGGCAGGTCGCGGCCCAAGTCGGTGAGGGTTTTGCGGTCGTAGACGCCGGACAGCAGGGCGGCGCCGCCCTCCGGCGCGGCCTTCATCACCGTCATGTCCCTGGCAAGGTCGCTGAGCTCGCCCAGCAGGGCGGCCACGTCCTTGCCGCCGCGGTACAGCTGGTCGAACAGGGCCAGCGCATCGGCGGCGTTCCGGGCCAGCAGGCAGCGCATGAGCTGCAGCGTCTGGGTGCCGCCGGCCAGACCCAGCGTGTCCAGCACGGCGCGGCTATCAATGCCGCCCTCCACGGCGCGGCACTGATCCAGCAGGCTCAGGGCGTCACGGAGCGCGCCGTTGGCCATGCGGGCCAGGATCTCCGCGCCGTCCGCCGTCAGGGCGATGTCCTCCGCCGCCGCGATCTTCAGCAGCTGCTGCTCCGTGTCCCGGGGCAGGATGCGCTTGAAGGAGAAGCGCTGACAGCGGGAGAGGATGGTGGCCGGCACCTTGTGCAGCTCGGTGGTAGCCAGAATGAACAGCAGATGCTCCGGCGGCTCCTCCATGATCTTCAGCAGGGCGTTGAAGGCGTCCCGGGAGAGCATGTGCACCTCGTCGATGATGTACACCCGCTTTTTCAGCACGGAGGGGGGATAGACCGCCTCCTCCCGCAGGGTGCGGGCGTCATTGACGCTGCCGTTGGAGGCGGCGTCCAGCTCCGTCACGTCCAGCAGCGTGCCGGCGTCGATGCCCCGGCAGCTGTCGCACTGGCAGCAGGGCGCGCCGTCCACGGGATGCTCGCAGTTGACCGCCTTGGCGAGGATACGGGCGCAGGTGGTTTTGCCGGTGCCGCGGGTGCCGGTGAAAAGGTAGGCGTGTCCCACGCGGCTCTCCGCCACCTGCCGCTGAAGCGTATCGGTGATATGGGACTGTCCCACCACCTCGGAAAAGGTCTTGGGACGGTATTTGCGGTACAGAGCCTGATACACGGGCGCACCTCCTGTCAAATAAAAATAGAAACGTCCTCCGCCCATAGCCGCGAAGCCGGCGTCCCCGCGGCACATGGATGATCCCTCTTAATGCTGCTCGGTTCCCCGCCTGACATGATTCGTGGGTATCCATTGCGCGAGACCGGCCCCGCAGCTATCGGCGGAGGACGAGTTCACCAAGGTATTCTACTACAAATTCCGCCGCTTGGCAACTGTTTTTTGTCGATTTGCTAACCCAGCAGCGTCCAGACGCCGTGGATGACCATGCACACCGCCGCGCCCATGGCGGTGGGCAGTGCCGCCGCCAGCGCCGTCCACCGGGCGCTGCCCGTCTCGTGGAGGATGGTGAGGCAGGTGGTGCCGCAGGGGAAGTGCAGAAGGCACAGCACCAGCATGCACACCGCCGTCTGAGCCGTCCAGCCGTTGGCGGTGAGGACGGCGGACAGCTCCGCCAGACTGCCGTAGTCCGTGAGGCTTCCGGTCTGGAGATACCCCATCAGCAGTACCGGCAGCACGATCTCGTTGGCGGGGAAGCCCAGCAGAAACGCCAGCAGCACCATGCCGTCCAGCCCCATGAGATGTCCGGGGCCGTCCAGCGCACCGGCCAGCACCGTCAGCAGACTGCCGCCGCGGACGGAGATGCTGCCCAGTGTCCAGATGAGCAGTCCGGCGGGGGCAGCCACCGTCACCGCACGGCCCAGCACGAACAGCGTCCGATCCAGCAGTGACCGCACCAGCACCTGCCCCACACGGGGCATCCGGTAGGGCGGCAGTTCCAGCGAGAAGGCGGACAGCTGGCCCCGCAGCACCGTGGCCGTCAGCAGCCGGGAGGCCAGCAGCGTCATGGCGACGGCGAAGAGGATGCACCCCAGAAACAGCGCCGTCGCCAGCAGGGAGCGGCCAAGCCCCATGGTGCCGCCCAGGAAAAACAGGCTGATGAGGGCGATGAGGGTGGGGAACCGTCCGTTGCAGGGGACGAAGGCGTTGGTGAGAATGGCCACCAGCCGCTCCCGCGGGCTGTCGATGATGCGGCAGCCGGTGACACCGCAGGCGTTGCAGCCGAAGCCCATGCACATGGTGAGGCTCTGGCGGCCGCTGCCGCCGGCGGCCCGGAAGAAACGGTCCATCACAAAGGCCGCGCGGGGCAGGTAGCCCGCGTCCTCCAGCAGGGTGAACAGCGGGAAGAAGATGGCCATGGGCGGCAGCATCACCGCCACCACCCACGCCGCCGTGCGGTACACGCCGTCCACCAGCGCGCCCTGTACCCACCACGGCGCGCCGGAAAGCAGCGTCCGCAGCGGCTCCTGCAGCGCCATGAGCCACCGGCTCAGCAGGGCGGAGGGGGCGTTGGCGCCCCAGATGGTCAGCCAGAACACCGCACCCAGCAGCAGAAGCATCACCGGGATGCCGGTGGCGGAGCCGGTGAGCAGCCGGTCCAGCCGCCGGTCGCGGGCATGGACCTCCTCCGGGCGGGCGGACAGGCAGGCGTCGGCGATGTCCGCCGCACGGCGGGACACGGCGGCGCTGTCGTCGCCGTCCAGCGGCGGCCATGCATCCTCCGCGGCGGGGCGGCGGGCCATATCCAGCATCGCCGTGCGCAGGGCGTCCAGCCCCTGTCCGCTGCGGGCTGCCGCCGTGACCACCGGCACGCCGAGACCCCGGGACAGGGCCTCCGTGTCCACGGAGACGCCCTTTTTCCGGGCCTCGTCCATCAGATTCAGGCACAGTACCAGCCGGGCGGTGCGGCAGCGGAGCTGTACCGCCAGCAGCAGGTTGCGCCGCAGGCAGGTGGCGTCTGCCACCACCACCGTTACGTCGGCATCACCACCGCAGATGAAGTCCCGGGCCAGCTGCTCCTCCGGCGAATCCGCCCGCAGGGAGTATGTCCCCGGCAGGTCGATGAGCCGGAAGGCCGCGCCCTGCCAGACGTATGTACCCTCCGCTACCGCCACCGTCTTGCCGGGCCAGTTCCCGGTGTGCTGGTGCATGCCCGTCAGGGCGTTGAATACCGTGGATTTTCCCACGTTGGGATTGCCCGCCAGTGCCGCTGTGTACTGCTCCATGGCCGTCTCCTCCTTTTTGCAGGCTGCTTCCGGCCATTCTATGCGGCGGCGGGACGGCGGGTGCGGAGCGCAAAAAAGAAACCGCGCACCGAGAGGTGCGCGGTTTCTTTTTTGGTAAAGGAGAGAGAATAACAATGTCACTTACATGCTTTCTGATGTTATCATAACACGGCGGCTCAGAAAGTCAACAGGTTTGTGAGAGGATTCACAAATTGTTCACAAGCCCGCCGCAAAAGTGCCCTTGACATTCCGCGGAGGCCGTGCTATTATTTAGCGCACTAATAGTTCGCGTGCGAAATAAAAAGAAAGGGGGCACATTGTGAAGAAGTGTATCACAGAGCGGCCGGAGCATTTCGGCCCGCTGTTCGGCTACTGCGACCACCAGGTGCAGAAGCTGATGGTGCGCAAGCTGCGGCAGTACGACGTATCGCCCATGCAGTGCAGGACGCTGACCTACCTTCACGAGACGGAGGGCGAGGTCAACCAGAAGCAGCTGGAGCGGCACCTGATGGTAAAGCCCAGCACGGTCAACGGCATCGTGGACCGGCTGGAGGAGAAGGGCATGCTGCGGCGCACCGCCAGCCCGTCAGACGGGCGGTGCCGGCTGCTGGCGCTGACGCCCCAGGGCATGCAGTTTTATGATAAGTTCACCGCCATCGTGCAGGAGGTCAACGACTGTCTGGAAAAGGACTTCTCTCCGGAGGAGGTACAGCTTCTGACGTCGCTGCTGCTGCGGGTGGCGAAGAATCTGACGGAGGAGGGTGACGTATGCTGAGAAAGCTTGCCCCGTATACGCGGGGCTACCGGCTGTACGTCCTGCTGGGCGTGCTGTGCTCGGCGGGTGAGGCCGTGCTGGAGCTGGAGCTGCCCCAGGCCATGAGCGAGATCGTGGACGTGGGCATCGCCACCGGCAACAGGAGCTACATCCTGCTGACGGGCCTGAAGATGTTCCTGATGGCCATGGCGGCGCTGGCCTGCGGTGTGGGCGCGGCGGCGCTGGCCGCCAAGGCGGCCATGGGCTTCGGTGCCAATGTGCGGCAGGCGGAGTATGAGCAGGTGCAGCGGTTCGCCTTTGCCAACATCGAGCATTTTTCCACCGCCAGCCTGATCACCCGCCTGACCAACGATGTGTCGTCGGTGCAGATGACGCTGTTCATGGGCATGCGCATGTGTGTCCGGGCGCCGGTGATGCTGGTGACGGCGCTGGTGAAGGCCATGGAGATCAGCCTGGATCTGAGCCAGGTGTTCCTGGTGGCGGTACCGCTGCTGATCATCGCGGTGGTCATCGTCATCCGGTATGTGGGGCCGTTCTTCACGGCGCTGCAGAGCGCCACCGATGACCTGAACCTTGTGGTGCAGGAGAACCTCAACGCCGTCCGGGTGGTGAAATCCTTCGTCCGGGAGGACGAGGAGGAGAAGAAGTTCCGCGTCCGCAGCGACACGCTGCGGGATACGGCGGAGCGGGCCTTCGGCTTTGTGGTGATGTTCATGCCCATCATGATCATGATCATGGGCGGCACCATCGTGTCCCTGATGTGGCTGGGCGGTCACGACGTGGCGGAGGGCACCCTGCTCTCCGGCGACCTGATGGCCTTTTTCACCTATGCCAGCGAGATACTGATGTCGCTGATGATGGTGTCCATGGTGCTGATGATCCTGACCCGTGCCATCGCCTGCGGCAGGCGCATCGTGGAGGTGCTGGACGAACAGCCCCAGATCACCGATGCCCAGGCCGACCCGGCGCTGACCGTGGACAACGGCGACATCCGGTTCGAGCATGTGTATTTCAAGTATCATCCCACGGCGGAGGGCTGGAACCTGACGGACATCGACCTGCACATCGAAAGCGGCATGACCGTGGGCATTCTGGGCGGCACCGGCAGCGCCAAGACCACGCTGGTGAGCATGATCCCCCGGCTGTATG
>URST01000005.1 GCA_900550585.1 uncultured Eubacteriales bacterium | reverse complement strand
CCACCACCACCGGCAGCGCCGTGCTTATCGACTGCGGCGCCAACGCCGAGTGTACGCCGGAGTATCTGGTGCAGTTCGCCTATCTGGGCAATTTCTACGCCCAGCGGGTGCTGGGCGTGGCAAAGCCCCGGGTGGGCCTGCTGAACATCGGCACCGAGGACAGCAAGGGCACCGAGCTGCAGAAGCAGACGCTGGCGCTGCTGCGGCAGGCCGGGGAGCGGGGCGACCTGCACTTCATCGGCAACATAGAGGCCAAGGAGGCCATCAAGGGCGGCTGCGATGTCATCGTCACCGACGGCTTTTCCGGCAACATCATGCTCAAGAGCATCGAGGGCGTCGGCTCCTTTGCAGGCTCCGCGCTGAAGGGCATGTTCAAGAAAAATCTGCTGACAAAGATTGCGGCCCTGCTGGTGATGCCGGGACTCAACGCCTTCAAGGCCAGACTCGACCCCAACAAGGTGGGCGGCACCGCGTTCATCGGCATCTCCAGACCGGTGATCAAGGCCCATGGCGCCTCCAACGCGGAGGCCATCGAGAACGCCGTCGGACAGGCTATCCAGGTGGCGCAGAGCGGCATTGTGGAGGCCATTACAGCCAATATAGACAGGATGCAGCTGGCGGCCGAATAAAAAAGGCAAAAAGGTATTGACAGGCCGGTATGATTGCCGTATTCTATTCGGAGAAAAAAAGAAGGAGGAATACCCCGTGACAATGGAGGAGATCTTCAAAACGATGCAGGATCTTATCGCCGAGCAGTTTGCTATCGACACCGATGAGATCAGCATGGAGAGTTCTTTCGTGGACGATCTGGGTGCCGATTCCGTGGATCTGGTCGAGTTGGTCATGGCCATGGAGGAGGAGTTCGACATCGGCGAGATCGACGAGGAGGATCTGGCGGCACTGAAGACCGTCGGCGATTGCGTCCGCTATCTCAGCAGCAAGCTCGGTTGATCTGACATAGAGGAAACGAGACACGGCCCCGCCTGCGCGGGGTCGTCTTTTTGGGAAAGGAGATGGTGTGAAATGCACGCCTTGGAGACGAAGCTGGGCTATGCCTTCCGCAGCCCTGCGCTGCTGGAGAACGCGCTGTACCACAGCTCCTACGCCAACGAGCACCGGGGCGCGGGCATCAGCAGCAACGAGCGTCTGGAATTTCTGGGCGACGCGGTGCTGGGGTTCGTGACGGCGGAGTATCTGTACGCCAAGCACCCCGACCTGCCGGAGGGCGATCTGACCCGCATCCGGGCCGCGTTGGTGTGCGAGGAGAGCCTGCACGAGGTGGCGCAGTATCTGGGACTGGGCGAGTACCTGCGGCTGGGCCGGGGCGAGGAGCTGGGCGGCGGGCGGCGCCGTCCGTCCATTCTGGCCGACGCCACGGAGTCTGTGTTCGCCGCCGTCTATCTGGACGGGGGCATGGACGCTGCCCGGGATATCATCCACCGCGTCCTGCTGGACAAGGAGCAGGAGGAGCGGGTGGAGGAGCGCCGCCGGGATTACAAGACGGAGCTGCAGGAGCTGGTGCAGCGCAAGCCCGATCAGGTGCTGCGGTACGAGATGACGGGCACCGCCGGCCCGGATCACGACCGAGTGTTTTCGTTCCGCGTTTTGCTGAACGGACAGGTGGCGGGCACCGGCGAAGGGCGCAGCAAGAAGGAGGCCGAGCAGGCCGCCGCCCGCTGTGCGCTGGAGCATATGGCGCTGTGAGACAAAAAAGCGGACACAGACAGACGGGGCCTTCCGCCTGCGTGTGCCCGCTTTTTTGCGCGGAAGGGAAACCTTTCCGCCCGCGGCTGCGTCTAAGAGGGTAGAGAGAACGAAAGGAGCTGATCTCATGGGAAAGCGCATCGCGGCGCTGGTGCTGGCTGTCTGCATGGCACTGCCGCTGTTTGGCTGCGGCGGCAGGATCGAGGCCCAGTGTCTCACCGACGGCATCACCGCCCAGACCATTGATACACGGACCGATCTGACCGACGACAGCAGCGCGGTCATGGATTTTGCCGCCGCCCTCCTGCGGCAGACGGCGGGGAGGGAGAGCGTGCTGCTCTCGCCGGTATCGCTGCTGTACGCCCTGGGTATGACCGCCAACGGCGCCTCCGGCGAGACACTGGCCCAGCTGGAGCAGGTGACGGGCATGGACCGGGACACACTCAACGACTATCTGTACACCTATCGCATGAGCCTGCCGGAGAACACGAAGAAGTGCAAGCTGTCGCTGGCCAACTCCCTGTGGGTGCGGGACATCTTCCGGGTGGAGGACAGCTTTCTGGACAACTGCGTCAGCTACTATGACGCGGAGGTGTACCGCTCCGCCTTTGACGAGGCCATGAAAAACGACCTGAACCACTGGGTCAGCGATCAGACCGACGGCATGATCGACAAGCTGCTGGAGCAGGCGCCCGGCGAGCGCACCATGCTCTATCTGGTGAACGCCGTGTGCTTTGACGCCAAGTGGAAGAAGCCCTACGAGAAGGAGAACATCCAGAAGGACGGGGTGTTCACTGCCGCCGACGGCACCCGCCAGACGGCGGATCTGCTGTGGTCGCAGGAGAGCCTCTATCTGTCCGACGACAACACCACCGGCTTTATGAAGTATTACGACGGCGGCCGCTACGCCTTTGTGGGGCTGCTGCCCAATGAGGGCGTCTCCATAACGGACTATGTGGCCGGGCTCACCGGCGGCAAGCTCCACGCCCTGCTGAATGACCCCCAGCACGGCACGGTGGAGGCCGCCATCCCCCGGTTCAAGGCATCCTCCTCGCTGGAACTGAGCGACGCGCTGAAGGCCATGGGCGTCACCGACGCCTTTGACAGCGCGGCGGCGGATCTGCGGGCCATGGGCGGCGCGCCCAACGACCAGCTCTACGTCGGCGCTGTGCTGCACAAGACCTATCTGGAGCTGGACGAGAACGGCACCAAGGCCGCCGCCGTCACGGCCATCGAGACGGCTGCCGGCGCAGCCGAGCCGCCGGAGGTGCATCGCGTGGTGCTGGACCGCCCGTTTGTGTACATGATCGTGGACACCCATGCCAACCTGCCCCTGTTCCTGGGCACCGTGACCGCCATGAACTGAACGCAAAAGACCGGCGCATCCCGCAGGGATGCGCCGGTCTTTTCGGGGGTTCAGTCATCCTCCAGCAGCTTGGACGGCGGGAGATGCAGCGTGTCGGCAATCTTGAACAGTGTCTCCAGGGAGATGCCGCGTACCATTCCCGTGCCCTCCACCTGCGCCAGAAAGTTGACGCTCCTGCCGATCAGCTCGGCAAACGTCTCCTGCGTGTAGCCCGCCTTTTTGCGGTAATATGCGATCTTCAACCCAAGGGTCGTATATTTTTCGGGATATTCGGTATGCATACTTCTCACCTCCTACATATGCTATCAATGTTCCTGGTAAATTATAATTTTCTTTTAGAAAATGATTATTTACTTTGAATCAATAATGTGGTACAATGCGGGCAGAGGGGAATATACTGCATCCACCGGCGGCAGTGCCGCCGCGGGGCGTGGTCCCGTCACAGGGGGAAGGCGCGGAGCCGGGATGGCCCCGTGCGCTGTCAAGGGGGACGGCACACACTGCATGGGCCGCGCGGCTTTCGCGCACAGGAGACATCTCCGACAAGAGAAAAGGGCGGGACAGATGCTTCTGTCCCGCCCTTTTCGGGCATGTTCAGTCCTCGATATAGGCGTGGGGGTCAATGACGCTGCCATCCTGGCTGACGGAGAAGTGGAGGTGAGGTCCCATTTCGCTCTCCGCCGCGCTGGTGGAGCCGACGCAGCCGATGACATCGCCGGCGCTGACGGCCTGTCCGGCCTCCACGGGCACATCCGTCTGCAGACTGCTGTACTGGGTGGTGTAGCCGCCGCTGTGCTGGATGACCACGGTGGTGCCCATCAGCTCGTCGTTGGCGACGGACAGCACCGTGCCGTCCGCGGCGGTCTTGACCGCCGCGCCCTCATCGGCTTGAACGTCGATGCCGTTGTGGGTGCGCCAGTCCGCCATGGTCTGGTCATACAGCAGCTCCGTCATGCTGAACACCGTGACGGTGGTACCGTCCAGCGGGGAGATGACCTCCGGCAGCAGCTCCACCGGCTCCTCAATGACGGCGGGCTCCTGTACCGGTACCTCGATAGGCTCCGACTGGATCACCGGCTTGGTGGGCACCGTGGGCGCGGGGGTGACGGGGGCGGGCTTGATCTCGATGACGGGGTCGGGCTCCTTCACGGGGGAGTCGGAGGAGAACAGGGTGATATAGCCGATAGTCCCGGCGGCCAGCAGGCACACCGCAAGGGCTATGTAGAAGCCCTTGCCGCCGAACATGGCCTGGAGTTTGCTCTTGTCGAATCTGCTCATACGCGCCTTTCGGGTGGGACGTACCCACCGCCGCAGTTTTCGGCCTGCGGCACGCCGGAATAAAAAAGTCTCTGCCTGCATTGTGACCAGGCAGAGACTTTTTTATTCACATTTCTGTGCCGCTTAATCGTAGAACTCCTCCGTCAGGCCCCGGCGCAGCAGGTCGGCCAGCACGTCCCTGGGCGCGGCCTGCTCATAGAGGATGTCGTGGACGGCCTTGCAGATGGGCAGCTCCACGCCGTACCGCCGGCCCAGCAGCATCAGGGCCTTGACGGTGTAATAGCCCTCCGCCAGCTGGTGGTAGTCATGGCCCCGGACGAAGGACTCGCCGAACTGCCGGTTGTGGCTGTAAGGGGAGAACACAGTGGCCTCGTAGTCCCCTAGATGGCACAGGCCGTAGGCCGACAGCTCGCTGCCGCCCATGGCCTTGATGAGCCGGGCCACCTCCCGAGTGCCGCGGCTCATCAGGGCGCCCTTGAGACTGGACATCTCAAAGCCGTCCAGAAAGCCGGCGGCGATGCCCACCACGTTCTTGGCGGCGGCGCCCACCTCGTTGCCGATCATGTCGCCGCCGTAGTAAAAGCGGATGAGGTCGCTGGAGAACGCCTGCACCAGACGGCGCTTGGCGTCCTCATTCTCGCTGTCGATGACCATGCAGTTGGGAATGCCGCGGTAAAATTCCTGCACATGGCCGGGGCCAAGCCAGACGGCCACGGTGTTGGACGGGTGCAGGCACGCCGCCGCGATCTGACTGAGCCGCGCGCCGGTGCCCATCTCCAGACCCTTCATGCACAGCACCACGGTGCGCGCCCGCAGGGCCTGCAGCTCCGGCTGACCCAGCAGGCTCCGCAGGCTCTGGGAGCCGATGGAGATGATGACCGTCTCCGCGCCGGACAGCGCCGCCGCCAGGTCGGTGGACAGGGCGACGGAAGCCGGCAGCGTCAGCAGGTCGTTCTGCCGGGTGGTCAGGAACGCCTGCATCCGGGGGGATGCGGCCCGGCCGTACAGGGTGACGCGGTGGCCGATATGGTCGAGGTACCAGGTGATGAGGGATCCCCACCGCCCGCAGCCGATAACTGTGATATCCATAGTTGCTCCTTCTGCAAAGAAGCCTCCCGGAGCGTGCCCCGGGAGGCTGTCGGTGTATGGTGCTTATTTGACGATCAGCGTTTTTCCGTCCATCTCCGGCGGGCAGGCAAGCCCCATCACATCCAGAATGGTGGGGGCGATGTCGGCCAGACGGCCGGGGCGCAGCTCCGTGCCGGCGCCGCAGAGGATGAAGGGCACCAGATTGGTGGTGTGGGCGGTCATGGGGCTGCCGTCAGGCTGCTTCATGTCCTCGGCGTTGCCGTGGTCGGCAGTGACCATGGCGATGCCGCCCATTTTCAGGGTGGCCTCCACCACGCGGCCCACGCAGGTGTCCACCGTCTCCACCGCCTTGATGGCGGCCTCCAGCACGCCGGTGTGGCCCACCATGTCACAGTTGGCGAAGTTCAGGATGATGACATCATAGGCGCCGGACTCGATGCGCTCCACGCACTTGTCGCAGACCTCCACGGCGCTCATCTCCGGCTGCAGGTCGTAGGTGGCGACCTTGGGAGAGGCCACCAGCACCCGGTCCTCACCGGGGTACTGCTTCTCCACGCCGCCGTTGAAGAAGAACGTCACATGGGCGTATTTCTCCGTCTCGGCGATGCGCAGCTGGGTCATGCCCATGCTGCTGAGGTACTCGCCCAGTCCGTTCTTCACGGCGATGCGGGGCCACGCCACCAGCACATTGGGCATGGAGGCATCGTATTCCGTGTTGCACACATAGGTGGTGGGGAAGTACTCCCGCTGGAACCCGTCAAAGTCGGGGTCCACGATGGCACGGGTGATCTCGCGGGCCCGGTCGGGACGGTAGTTGAAGAAAATGACGCTGTCGTTGTCGCTGATGGTGCCCTCGCTGTCGCACACCACCGGCTCCACGAACTCGTCGGTGACGTTGTTGGCGTAGCTGCGGGCCACGGCGTCCACGGGATCGGCGTTGTGGTTGCCCTCGCCGTACACCATGGCGTCGTAGGCCATCTGCACGCGCTCCCAGCGCTTGTCGCGGTCCATGGCGTAGTAGCGGCCCATGACCGTGGCGATCTTACCCACGCCCAGCGCGGCGCACTTGTCGGCCAGCGCCTGGACAAAGCCCTTGCCGCTGGTGGGGGACACGTCGCGCCCGTCCAGGAAGCAGTGGATATACACGCGGTGCAGCCCCTTGTCCTTTGCCATCTGCAGCAGCGCGTACAGGTGGTCGATATGGGAGTGGACGCCGCCGTCGGACAGCAGGCCGTACAGGTGCAGGCTGGAGCCGTTTTGCAGGCAGTTGTCCATGGCCTTGTTGTAGGCCTCGTTCTGGAAGAAGCTGCCGTCCTCAATGGCGCGGCTGATGCGGGGCAGGTCCTGGAACACCACGCGGCCGCCGCCGATGTTGGTGTGGCCCACCTCGCTGTTGCCCATCTGCCCGGCGGGCAGACCCACGTCCAGTCCGCTGGCGGACAGGGTGGTGTGGGCATAGTCACGGAACAGGCCGTCCAGCACCGGGGTATTGGCCAGCGTGACGGCGTTGTCGTCCGCCGGCGGCGCGATGCCGAAGCCGTCCATGATGATAAGAGTCGTCGGAGTTTTGTTCATGCCTTCCTCCTGTTGGGTTCAGTCCTGATTGGCGGCGTTGATGATCTCCACGAAGTCCGCGGCGTTCAGGGCCGCGCCGCCGATAAGGCCGCCGTCGATGTCGGGCTGGCCCAGCAGCTCCGCTGCATTGGCGGGCTTCATGGAGCCGCCGTACTGGATGGTGATGGAACGGGCGATGCGGGCGCCGTACAGGTGGCGCACGGTGGTGCGGATGAAGGTGCAGACCTCGGCGGCCTGCTCGGCGGTGGCGGTCTTGCCGGTGCCGATGGCCCACACGGGCTCATAGGCGATGACGCACTTGCGCAGCTTCTCGGCGGGGACGCCGGCCAGCGCGGACTTCACCTGCAGGGCGATAAGCTCCATGGTGATGCCCAGCTCACGCTGCTCCAGCGTCTCGCCCACGCAGATGATGGGGTGCAGACCGGCCTCCAGCGCGGCCAGCACCTTCTTGTTGACGATGAGGTCCGTCTCGCCGAAGTACTGACGGCGCTCGGAGTGGCCGATGATGACGTACTTCACGCCCAGATCCTTCAGCATATCGGCGGACACCTCGCCGGTGTAGGCGCCGGACTTCTCAAAGAACACGTTCTGCGCGCCCACGGACACGCGGGCGTCCTTGAACGCCTTGATGGCGGTGGAGATGTTCACGGCGGGGACGCACACCACCACGTCGCACCACTTGGCCTTGGGCAGCAGAGCCTTCAGCTCCTCGGCGAACTTCTTGGTCTCGCTGGCGGTCTTGTTCATTTTCCAGTTGCCGGCGATGATGGTCTTACGGTATCTGCGATTCATAACTCGTTTACTCCTCTGTCTTTCAAAAAACTAAATATATCGCTGCAAATTACTTTGATACGATCGGATGTAAAGGGGGAGCGCCTCCCCTGTCAAGGGCCTTTACTTGTCCAGCAGGCAGGCCACGCCGGGCAGCTCCAGACCCTCCAGGAACTCCAGAGAGGCGCCGCCGCCGGTGCTGATGTGGGTGATCCTGTCGGCGAAGCCCATCTGCTCCACCGCCGCGGCACTGTCGCCGCCGCCCACGATGGTGACGGCACCGCTGTCGGCCAGCGCCTGAGCCATGGCCCGGGTGCCGGCGGCAAAGTTGTCGAACTCAAACACGCCCATGGGGCCGTTCCACACCACGGTGCCCGCGCCCTTCACGGCATCGCAGAATATCTTAATGGTGTCGGGGCCGATGTCCATGCCTTCCCAGCCGTCGGGGATGGACATAGTGCTGACCACCTGGCGCCGGGCGTCGTTGGAGAAGTCGTCCGCCGCCACGGTGTCGGTGGGCAGCAGCAGCTTCACGCCGTTCTTTTTGGCCTTCTCGATCATCTCGCGGGCGTAGTCCAGCTTATCGTCCTCGCACAGGCTCTTGCCGATAGAGCCGCCCTGTGCCTTGGCGAAGGTGTAGGCCATGCCGCCGCCGATAATGATGGTGTCGGCCTTGTCCAGCAGGTTGTTGATAACGCCGATCTTATCGCTGACCTTGGCGCCGCCCAGCACCGCCACGAAGGGGCGCTTGGGATCGTTCAGCGCGCCGCCCATGATCTCCAGCTCCTTGGCCACCAGCAGGCCGGACACGGCGGGCAGGTACGCCGCCACACCGGCGGTGGAAGCGTGGGCCCGGTGCACGGTGCCGAAGGCGTCGGACACATACAGCTCCGCCATGGAGGCCAGCTCCCTGGCAAACTCGGGGTCATTCTTCTCCTCGCGGGGATCGAAGCGCAGGTTCTCCAGCAGCATGATCTGACCGCCCTGAAGGGCCGCGGCCTTGGCTCTGGCGTCCTCACCCACGATGTCCTTGGCGAAGATGACCTCCTGCCCCAGCAGCTCGCTGAGACGCTGGGCCACGGGGGCCAGGCTCAGCTTGGCCTTCCACTCACCCTTGGGCTTGCCCAGATGGGAGCAGGCGATGACCGCCGCTTTCTTCTCCAGCAGGCAGCGGATGGTGGGCAGCGCCGCCACGATGCGCTTGTCACTGGTGATGGCGCCGGTCTCCTTGTCCTGGGGCACGTTGAAGTCGCAGCGCAGCAGGATCTTCTTGCCGGCAACGTCTACGTCCAGAATGGTCTTTTTATTGTAGTTCATACGGATGCATCTCCTTTTGAATAAATATCAGTGTACACACGCCATCTCGCCCTCGCCGGTCAGGCCGGGGAATCCGTTCTGCCGCAGGGCCTCGTAGGTCAGGATGGCCACGGAGTTGCTGAGGTTCAGACTGCGGGCCTCCGCGCGCATGGGCAGGCGGATGCACCGGTCATAGTGGGCCGCGCGGAACGGCTCCGGCAGGCCCGCCGTCTCCTTGCCGAAGAACAGCCAGCAGTCCGGCGAGAACCGGGCCTGCGTATAGTCCCGCGGCGCCTTGGTGGTGGCCAGCCACAGGTCGTCGGCGGCCTCCGGGTTCCGGCGGAAGAAGTCGTCCAGTCCGTCGTAGTCCCGGACGGTCACCAGATGCCAGTAGTCCAGCCCCGCCCGCTTCACGGCCCGGTCGGAGATGTCGAAGCCCAGCGGCCGGATCAGGTGCAGGGAGCATCCTGTGGCGGCGCAGGTGCGGGCAATGTTGCCGCAGTTCTGCGGGATCTCCGGTTCGACCAGCACGATGTGAAGCATAAACGGCAGCCCTCCTCAAATGCGTACCTATTGTAATGCAATAGAAATGAAAATGCAACTCATAAATGGTAAAAATCCCTGCATTTTCGTAGAAATACAAAAAATGGCCGCTGTTTCCATGAAAAAATGGTGATTTGGATGGGCATTTCCCGCTCTGAAAAATTGTTGCCAAAAAAAGTGGGAAAAATACTGGATTTTCCCGCAAAGCCTGTTATAATAGGGGCAGAGAAAACAGACCGAGGGGAGGAAGGGCCAATGGATCGTCTGGGCCGCGCGAAAGTCCATATTTTTCCTGTGTGCGCTTCCTCTGCCGGAGCGTGCGCCGTCAGCATCGCCGAATGCCGCTTTTTCCAGCGGTGAGTGGCGGGGCGACGGCGTTTTTTGTTTGTTTTTTAACAGGCACAGCACCACAGAAAACAGTCAAAAAAATGTTCCGTTACGGACAGAAAGCGAGAGGGTAACACCATGATTTCTCACGGCAAGGACATCAAGATCTTCACCGGCAATGCCAACCCCGCACTGGCGCAGGAGATCTGCAAGCTCATCGGCATCAAGCTGGGCGAGGCGGAGGTAAAATCCTTCGCGGACGGCGAGGCCTCTGTTTCCCTGTATGAGACCGTCCGCGGCAGCGACGTGTTCCTGATCAACTCCACCTGCAAGCCGGTCAACGACAGCCTGATGGAGCTGCTCATCATGATCGACGCCTGCAAGCGCGCCTCCGCAGGCCGTGTCACCGCGGTGATCCCCTATTTCGGCTATGCCCGTCAGGACCGCAAGGCCAAGAGCCGCGATCCCATCTCCGCCAAGCTGGTGGCCAACATGATCACCGCCGCCGGTGCCGACCGCGTGTTGACCATGGACCTCCACGCCAGCCAGATCCAGGGCTTCTTTGACATCCCTGTGGACAACCTGCTGGGCAACCCCGTGTTCGTGGACTACTACGCCAAGAAGTTCGGCGAGAAGTGCGAGGACATGGTGGTGGTGTCCCCCGACGTTGGTTCCGTGGCCCGCGCCCGCACCTTCGCCCAGAAGCTGCACATGAGCCTGGCCATCGTGGACAAGCGCCGCCAGAAGGCCAACCAGTGCGAGGTCATGAACGTCATTGGCGATGTGGCCGGCAAGGACTGCATCCTGTTTGACGACATGGTGGATACCGCCGGCAGCATCTGCAACGCCGCCAAGGCCATCGTAGAGGTGGGCGGCGCCAACAGCGTGTATGCCTGCGCCAGCCACGGCGTGCTGTCCGGCCCGGCGCTGGAGCGCATCAACGACAGCGTTATCAAGGAGATGGCTCTGCTGAACACCATCCCCGAGTCTATGGGCGAGGGCTGCAGCAAGATCAAGTACCTGTCCGTGGCACCCATGTTTGCCGAGGCGATCGAGCGCATCTATCAGGAGATCTCCATCGCCAAGCTGTTTAACTGAACGCTTTGCAAACGGCAGAAGCTGTGTTATAATAGAGGGACTGCGTTTGCAGTCCCTCTTTAGTTTTCAAGAAGGAGGCGGGAGCCTTGTTTTTTAACCGGAAGCAGACCGGCGGCGTCAACTGGATCCTGGTGGGTCTGGGAAACCCCGGCAGCAAGTACGAATCCACCCGGCACAACATGGGGTGGCTGGCGCTGGACAGCCTGATGGAAAAAGAGAATTTCAAGCTCACCAAGCTGCGGTTCAAGGCGTGGACGGGCATTCTGGAGCGGAACGGCAGCAAGATCCTGGTGATGAAGCCCCAGACCTATATGAACCTGTCCGGCGAGTCGGTGGGCGAGGCGGCCCGGTTCTACAAGGTGCCGGCGGACCATGTGGTGGTCATCTCCGACGATGTGTCCCTGCCGGTGGGGAAGCTGCGCATCCGCAAAAGCGGGTCCGCCGGCGGCCACAACGGCCTGAAGAACATTATCCAGCACCTGGGCACCGACGGCTTTCCCCGCATCAAGGTGGGCGTGGGCATGCCCGAGCATCCCGACCACGAGATGATCGACTGGGTCATCGGCAAGCCCCAGGGCGAGGAGGCCAAGCTGCTGCGGGCCACGCTGGACCGCGCGGCGGAGGCGGCGCTGTGCCTGATGGAGCAGGGGGCGGATACGGCCATGAACCGCTTTAACGGGTAACGTTTTTCAGGTAAATTTCAGCAAAGCCACATAGAATATAAACCGGAAGTACAGGCCGGCGGCGCACCGGCCTTGGAGAGGAGGGGAGAGCACATGGAAGGATTGATACGGCAGCTGCTGACGCTGCCCCAGCTGCAGGAGCTGACGGCTGGCATGGACGGCCGGGAGAAGCACAGCACGGTCACGGGGCTCTCCCCGGTGCAGCGGGCCGCCGTGGCGGCGGCAGCGGCCTCGCAGACCGGCAGGCCGCTGCTGATGCTGTGCGCTGACGAGCAGGAGTGCGCCCGGCAGGCCGCCGACCTGCGGGCGCTGACCGGACAGGAGCCGGTGGTGCTGCCCGCCCGGGAGCTGCAGCTGCGGCCCGCGGCGGCATACAGCCGTCAGTGGGAGTACCGGCGGCTGTGGGCGCTGTACCGTCTGGCGCAGGAGACGCCCCGGGTGGCGGTGGCCACGGCTGCGGCCATGGCCCAGCTGTGTCTGCCGCCGGAGGTACTGCGGCAGACCGCCTTCACGCTGGAGGTGGGGCAGCAGTACGACGTAACGGCGCTGACGGCGCAGCTCACCGCTGCCGGGTATGTCCGCGCCCAGCAGGTAGAGGGCGCGGGACAGTTTGCCCTGCGGGGCGGTATTCTGGATATCTTTTCGCCCGGGCCGGACAGGCCGGTGCGCTGTGAGTTCTTCGACGATGAGCTGGACAGCATGGGCGATTTCGATGTGACCACGCAGCGCAGGGTGGAGAACCGGCAGACGTTCACGGTGCTGCCGGCGGGGGAGGTGCTGCCGTTTCACGGTGCGGACACGGCGGAGAGCGCCGCCCGGCGGATGGACGCGGCTGCCAGACGGCTGGCGAAGAAGGAGAACGCCGCCGCCCTGCGGCAGCGGCTGGAGGAGGATGCCCAGTCCCTGCGGCAGGGGGTGACGCCCCCCGGCGGCGACCGGTATCTGGCGGCGGTATATCCCGACGCGGCCACGGCCTTTGACTACCTGCCGGCGGACTGCCTTGTCTGCGTCAGCGAGGCGGGCCGGGTGCAGGAGGCGCTGAAGGCCTTTGTGTGGCAGGTGAAGCAGGACGTAACGGCATCCATGGAGGCGGGGCTGATGGCCGGCGCCTTCGGGCGGCTGACCCTGACGGAGACGGAGACGGCGGCGGAGCTGGAGCGGTTCCCTGTGTGCCAGATGGAGAGCCTGCCCACCAGCCGGTATCTGGTGGCGCCGAAGCTGCTGCTGGACATCCCCGCCAAGCAGCTGTCCAGCTACGGCGGCAGTCTGGAGACGGCGGCCACCGACATCGTACACTACCTTACCGCCGGGTACGGCGTGCTGGTGCTGTGCGGCGGCGAGGTGCGGGCCAGGAACATGCAGCAGCTGCTGCGGGATAAGAAGATCCCCGCCGCGCTGGAGCTGTCCGGCAGCACCGTGCCCCAGCGGGGACAGGTGTGCATCACCGTGGGCGCCCTCAGCGCCGGCAGCGAGTGGCCGGGGCTGAAGCTGGCGGTGCTGACGGAAGGACAGCTCACGGAAAAGCTGTCCGGCAGCAAGAGACGGCCCCGGCCCGCCAAGGCCGACAACCGGCAGAAAATACAATCCTACACCGATCTGACGGTGGGCGATCTGGTGGTGCATGTACACCACGGCATCGGGCGGTTCGCCGGGATGCTGCGCCTGCCGGTGGACGGCGTGGAAAAGGACTATATCAAGATCAACTACGCCGGCAGCGACTGCCTGTATGTGCCGGCCACATCGCTGGACCTGGTGAGCAAATACATCGGCGGCAGCGACGAGGCGGCGGAAAAGACCCGGCTGAACAAGCTGTCCGGCGACCAGTGGGCCAAGACCACCCACCGGGCCAAGGCGGCGGCAAAGGATCTGGCCGAGGGCCTGATCAAGCTGTACGCCCAGCGCCAGCGGGAGAAGGGCTTTGCCTTTTCGCCGGATTCCCCGTGGCAGCAGGAGTTCGAGGAGTCCTTCGACTACACGGAGACGGACGACCAGCTGGCGGCCATCCGGGACATCAAGCGGGATATGGAGAAGCCGGCGCCCATGGACCGGCTGCTGTGCGGCGACGTGGGCTACGGCAAGACGGAGGTGGCGCTGCGGGCAGCCATGAAGTGCATTCTGGACGGCAAGCAGGCCGCCATTCTGGTGCCCACCACCGTGCTGGCCCAGCAGCACTACGCCACGGCCATCGCCCGGTTCCGGGCGTTCCCCGTGACAGTGGAGGTGCTGTCACGGTTCCGGACGCCGGCACAGGTGAAGGATGTGCTGGCCCGGGTGAAGGAGGGCAGGGTGGACCTGCTCATCGGCACCCACAAGCTGCTGGCAAAGAATGTGGAATTCAAGGATCTGGGCCTGCTCATCATCGACGAGGAGCAGCGCTTCGGCGTGACCCATAAGGAGAAGCTGAGGGAGCGGGCGCGGCAGGTGGATACGCTGACGCTGTCCGCCACACCCATCCCCCGGACGCTGAACATGGCGCTCAGCGGCATCCGGGACATGAGCACCATCGAGCAGCCGCCCCAGGACCGCCAGCCGGTGCAGACCTATGTGCTGGAGCACGACTGGGGCATCATCGGTGAGGCCATCCGCCGGGAGCTGGACCGGGGCGGGCAGGTGTACTACCTGCACAACCGGGTGGAGAACATCGCCGCCGCCGCCTCCCGCCTGCAGCAGCTGCTGGGGGACGGCGTGACGGTGGAGACGGCCCACGGCAAAATGGCCGAGGGCGAGCTGAGCCGGGTCATGGGCCGTATGGCCGAGGGCAGCATCGACGTGCTGGTGTGCACCACCATCATTGAGACGGGCATCGACATCCCCAACGTGAACACCCTCATCATCGAGGACGCGGACCGGCTGGGGCTCAGCCAGCTCCACCAGATCCGGGGACGCATCGGCCGGTCGGCCCGCCGGGCCTACGCCTATCTGACGTACCGCACCGGCAAGGTGCTGACGGAGGTGGCCGCCAAGCGGCTCACCGCCATACGGGAGTATGTGGAGTTCGGCTCCGGCTTCAGGATCGCCATGCGGGACCTGGAGATCCGGGGCGCCGGCAACCTGCTGGGGCCGGAGCAGTCGGGCTACATGATGTCCGTGGGCTACGACATGTACCTGAAGCTGCTGAATGACGCAGTACTGGAGCAGCAGGGCCGGGGCGCGGAGGTGCGGACGGAGTGCTCCGCCGACCTGACGATGCCGGCCTATATCCCGGAGGGCTATGTGCCCGCCGCCGAGCAGCGGATGGATCTGTACCGCCGCATCGCCGCGCTGCGGACGCCGGCGGACGAGGGCGACCTCATGGACGAGCTGCTGGACCGGTACGGCGATGTGCCCAAGCCGGTGGCGGCGCTGCTGGACGTGGCCATGCTGCGTGCGGCGGCTATGGAGACGGGCATCACCGACATCACCCAGAAGGGACGGCAGCTGCTGTTCAGCTTCGACACGCGCATCGAACCGGCGGCGCTGCTGGCGGTGTGCACCATGGCGGGCTACCGCAACCGCCTGCAGCTGGCGGCGGGGACATCGCCCCGGCTGACGCTGTTTTTACAGCCCAACGAGAATGCATTGGACGCCGCAGGCGGCCTTGTAGAACAGCTGCGCTTGCAGCAGAATGAGATGCAGGGACAGCAGTCCCGAGAAGGAGGAAATGACCATGAAGAATAACTGGGTGCGTTTGATCGCCGGCGTGTTGGTCTCCGTGGTGCTGGTGGGCGCCATCGCCCTCACCGGCGGCATGAAGAAGGGCAGCCGCACCGACGGCCTGCTGTATGAGGCCAGCGGGCTCCATCCCGACGCGGAGCTGCTGCTCATCGACGGCCAGACCGTGACGGCGGAGGAGTATCTGTACTGGCTGGCCTACGACTGCGAGTATCTGAGCACCTATGTGCCCGGTGTGGACTGGAGCGCGGAGCTGACGGAGGGCCTGACCTATGGCGACTACGCCAAGACCGATACGCTGGAGACGGTGAAGCTGTACAGCGTGGTGCGCGCCTGGGCGGAGGAGGCCGGCGTGACGTTGACCGAGGAGGATCAGGCGGCGCTGGACGCCCAGCGGCTGGAGTATGTGACGTACTACGGCGGCGAGGAGGCCTATCAGCAGCAGCTGGAGGCCCAGGGCATCACCGAGGAGGTCTATGACCGCATCAACGAGACGGCGTACCTGTACCAGCGGCTGCAGAGCGAGTTCTGTACCGAGGGCAGCGCCCTGTATCCCGACAGCGCGGCGCTGGCGCAGTACGCTGCGGACAACGGCTATCTGACGGGCAAGGTCATCTATGTGCCCGCCGGCGACGGCGCCGAGGAGGAGGCCAACGGCTACCTCAAGCGGATGCAGGAGGCAGAGGACAAGATTGCCGAGCATGCCGCCATCTGTCAGGAGCGTGAAGTGGATCAGCTGGACAGCATCACATTTTCCGCCGCGGCAGGCGATTCCCTCAGCGATGCACTGAGCCAGACGGTCTCCGGCCTGCAGCCCAACGAGCTGACCGGCGTGGTGGCCATGGACGAGGGCTATTATATCTTCCTGCGGGAGGACACGGATCTGTCCGCCGTGCTGCCCACTTATTTCAACACGCTGCTGCAGGCCCGGCGCAGCGAGGCCCATGTGGTCTATAACGAGGAGCTGTACGCCGCCATCGACACCGGCACGTTCTACGAGAAGCTGACGCAGCTGCGCAGCGAGCTGGGTCAGACGCCCCAGCAGGCCGCGCAGTAAGGCCCGTATCCGTCAAAATGACGGAAAGCGGCGGCCCACTATGCACCTTTTGACGATTTTTTAACAAACTTGCAATTCATGGTTGACTATTGTTAAAAAGTTGACTATCATGGGCGTAGACATTCGTTATACGAAGCTGTATAATGAGCTTAATCTTTATAGGAGGTAACTTTCATGAAAGACCTGTATGTTGTCAATTGCTGCAGAACCGCGATCGGTTCCTTTGGCGGTTCCCTGAAGAACACCCCCGCCGCTGAGATGGGCGCTGTGGTGGTCAAGGAGGCTTTGAAGCGCGCCAATATCGCTCCCGAAAACGTGGACGAGCTGATGTTCGGCTGCATCCTGACCGCGGCCCAGGGCCAGAACGTGGCGCGTCAGGTTTCCATCAAGGCCGGCATCCCCTATTCCGTGCCCGCCTATACCGTTGGCATGGTCTGCGGCTCCGGCATGAAGTCCGTCATCGAGGGCGCCCGCTCCATCCTGGCCGGCGATTCCGATATCGTGGTCTGCGGCGGCACCGAGAACATGAGCGCTGCCCCCTATGCCGCTCCCGACGCCCGCTGGGGCGCCCGTATGGGCGACAAGAAGCTGGTGGACACCATGATCAAGGACGGCCTGTGGGACGCCTACAACAACTACCACATGGGCACCACCGCTGAGAACATCAACGACATCTGGGGCATCACCCGCCGCGAGCAGGACGAGTTCGCCGCTGCCTCCCAGCAGAAGGCGGAGGCCGCCCAGGCCGCTGGCCGCTTTGACGATGAGATCGTCCCCGTGATGGTCAAGGTCAAGAAGGACATGGTCCCCTTCGCCAAGGACGAGTATCCCAAGGCCGGCGTCACCGCTGACAGCATCGCCAAGCTGAAGGGCGCGTTCCCCGTGGGTCCCGAGTCCCCCAATCCCGAGGTGGTGCACACCTTCGAGGTCACCGGTGCGCAGGACGCTGCCGATAAGGGCACCCAGCGCGTCACCGCCGCCAACGCCTCCGGCATCAACGACGGCGCCGCCGCCATCGTGCTGGCCTCCGGCGAGGCTGTGGAGAAGTACGGTCTGAAGCCCATGGCCAAGCTGATCGGCTGGGGCCAGGGCGGCGTGGATCCCAAGATCATGGGCGTTGGCCCCGTGGTGGCTTCCCGCAACGCCATGAAGAAGGCCGGCGTGACCATCGACGACATCGACCTGATCGAGGCCAACGAGGCCTTTGCCGCCCAGTCCATCGCTGTGGCCCGCGAGCTGCACTTTGACATGAGCAAGGTCAACGTCAACGGCGGCGCGATCGCTCTGGGTCACCCCGTGGGTGCCTCCGGTGCGCGTATCATCGTCACCCTGCTGCACGAGATGCAGAAGCGTCCTGAGGCCAAGAAGGGTCTGGCGACCCTGTGCATCGGCGGCGGCATGGGCACCGCTGTGGTGTTCGAGAAGTGCTGAAGCACAGCTGAAGGTACATAAAAAAACAGAGCCGCGCCAGCGGCTCTGTTTTTTTTATGCGGTGCGTGGAACGTGGCTCCACCACCGCAAAAACCGACAACAAAACGTATAATTCGGCAAAAAGATCACCCTGCGTATTGGATACGCAGGGTGATCTGGCCGCTTGCGGGAAATTACTTCTTGATCTCGCCGTTGGCGGCGGCGGTGAGGTAGGCGTTGATGAACCCGTCAATGTCGCCGTCCATCACGGCCTGGATGTTGCCCATCTCGTAGCCGGTGCGGGTGTCCTTGGCCAGCGTGTAGGGCATGAACACATAGGAACGTATCTGGCTGCCCCACTCGATCTTCATCTGGACGCCCTTCAGGTCGCTGATCTTTTCGGCATGCTGCTGCAGCTTCAGCTCTGCCAGCTTGGCCCGCAGCATCTTCATGGCGTTGTCCCGGTTCTGGAACTGGCTGCGCTCCGTCTGGCAGAACACCACGATGCCGGTGGGCAGGTGGGTCAGGCGGACGGCGGAGGAGGTCTTGTTGATGTGCTGGCCGCCGGCACCGGAGGAGCGGCAGGCCTGCATCTCGATGTCCTCGGGACGGATCTCGATCTCGCTGTCATCATCCAGCTCGGGCATGACCTCCAGCGCGGCGAAGCTGGTCTGACGGCGGGCGTTGGCGTCAAAGGGGCTGACGCGCACCAGACGGTGGACGCCGTTCTCGCTCTTGAGATAGCCGTAGGCGTTCTCGCCCTCGATGAGGATGGTGGCGGACTTGATGCCCGCCTCATCACCGGCCTCGTAGTCCATAAGCTGATAGGTATAGCCGTGGCGCTCGGCCCAGCGAGTGTACATGCGGTAGAGCATCTCCGTCCAGTCCTGGGCCTCGGTGCCGCCGGCGCCGGCATGGAACGTGAGGATGGCGTTATTGCCGTCATACTCGCCGGACAGCAGCGCCGCCAGACGGCGCTCGCTGATCTCCTTTTCCAGCGTCTCATAGCCGGAGATCACGTCCTCCAGCTGGGAGGGGTCATCCTCCTCCTGCGCCATTTCGCACAGGGTCAGGGTGTCCTCCCACTCGGACACCAGCTTGTCGTGCTTCTTGATCTTGTTCTCCAGACGCTTGACCTGCCGGCTCACCTGCTGGCTGCGCTCCAGATCGTTCCAGAAGCCCTCCTGCTCCGTCTCCTTCTGGAGAGCGGCCAGTTCCTCCCGGGCCTTGGGGATGCCCAGTGCCTTTTCCAGCTCGCCCAGCGTGGGCTCCAGCGCCAGCAGCTTCTGCTTGTACTCGTCGTATTCGATGACTGCCATATATCGTATCTCCTTATGCCTGTAAAATTCTTAGTCTTACCATCGATTGGCAAGGGCAGACGCGGTTTTGCCGGGCAGAAATGCGCGCATACGGCGTCAAGTCCCTTGACAATACGGCAGTATTCTCTGCGGGCCTTTCCTTGTCTGGACACATTTCTGCTCCGGCAAAACTGTCCGCACCTGCCAGCGATGGATATTCGAGTGCTTTTTGGTTTTTGAGACGCAGGTGGGCTGGCGCCCACCAAGGCGAAAAGGGCAAAAAGCGCCGGAAAGACGCAATGGCAGGCGCGTTTGCCCTTGTCAACCGATGGTACTATTATAACAAAAAACGGACATTTGTAAAGAGGGAGAGACGAAACCCGGAACCGTGCGGGGCGCGGCGCCGTCATAAGGAGCAGAGAGCGGCGTCCGGCAGGCACGGCATCTTCGGCGCGGCGGTGTCCTTCCCGGAAAATTAACCGCTTTGTTACAAATTGACTCTTCCCCTTTCCGGCGGTTTGTACTATAATATGTATTTGGGAAAGTTCGCCTTTCCCCGCACTACATAAGAACGATTTGAGGAGATCACTATGAAACGAATCATTGCACTGCTGCTTGCCGTGATGACTGTTTTCGCGCTGGCGGCCTGCGGCGCGAAGGATACCACCGTCAATGCCCAGGGCCTGGCCCAGGCGCTGCTGGATAAGACCGCGTTTGAATCCGAGCTGACCGCCGTCTCCGAGGAGGAGCTGGGCTACTACTTCCAGCTGCCGGCCAAGTGCGATGCGGCGGCCTACATGTCCTCCGGCTCCACCGCCGAGGAGATCTTTGTCGTCGAGTGCTACGACGGCACGTCCGCCGCAGCGATGCGCGCGTCCATGAAGGATTTCCTGGACAGCCAGAAAACCGAGATGGAGCGCTACCTGCCCGCCGAGGTGGACCGCATCAACGGCGCCATCTTCGAGACCTACGGTACCTGCGTGGTGCTGTGTGTCACCTCTGACACCGACACGGCCCGCAGCATCATCAAGGAGTACGTCAAGTGAGCAGCCGCAGATACAGCGGCCGCCGCTATCGCCGCCGCCGCAGTCCGCTGCCGGCCCTGCTGCTGGTGATCGTACTGGCGGCACTGGTGCTGGGTGCACTGGCCATTTTTACGGACATTTTCAAGAAGGACACACCGGCCGACAGACCGGATGACCCCGCAGTGACGCAGCCGGACGATACCCAGACGCCGGATGATGTCCAGACGCCCCCTGACGGGGACGGGCAGACCGGCGGTACCGCGCCGGACGACAGCCAGCAGCCCGCCGGCAATAAGACGGTGGATACCATCACCACCGACGCCACGCCCTATCAGTCCGGCGGCGTGTATGTAGTGGGCAGCAGCGGCTTTGAGATGTATAACTATGTGGACAGCCTGGCCAAGAGCTACGCGGACATCGTGACATCCGTGGCCGATCAGCTGTCCGGCGTCAGCACGGTGTATACGCTGGCGGTGCCGCTGTCCAGCGGCATCACCCTGCCGGACGCGCTGTACAGCGATATCCCCGGCAGCGACCAGGCTCAGGCGGAGAAGGATATTCTGGCCGCCATGGGGAACAATGTAAAAACGGTGCCCCTCCACGATGTGCTGATGTCCCACCGCAGCGAGTACATCTACTTCCGGACGGACCATCACTGGACGGCACTGGGCGCCTACTACGCCTACCGGGAGTTCTGCGGCGCCAAGGGCATCACGCCCCACAGCCTGTCGGAGTATGAGGTCAGCCAGTTCGACGGCTTCCTTGGCTCGTTCTACAATGATGCCGGCAAGCCCGACGCCATGTATGCCGACCCCGATACCGTCACGGCGTACCATCCCATCAGCACCGAGGCTCGGATGCAGTACGGCAAGACGGCGGACAGCCTGACGCCCGGCAAGGTCATCTATGACGAGTCCGATGCCGGTGCCGGCCTGAAGTACGGCACGTTCATCATGGGCGACAATCCCTACACCGTCATTGAGAACCCCGACCTGTCCGACGGCTCCAAGTGCGTGGTGGTGAAGGAATCCTTCGGCAACGCCTTCGTGCCGTTCCTGGTGGACCACTACCAGACGGTGTACGTCATCGACTACCGCTATTACAGCGGCAGCGTCTCCGACTTCGCCAGGACCAACGGAGTCACGGATGTGATCTTCATCAACAACCTGTCCGCCATCCGGGGCAGCTACCAGATGGGCAAGCTGGCAGGCGTCAAGTAAACACACGCGGATGGGGCAGGCTCGCCTGCCCCATTTTTGACCACTGAACAAAGGAGCCGACACATGGTTTTCAGCAGTACCACGTTCCTGCTGGCGTTTCTGCCGCTGGTGGGCATTCTGTACTTCCTCTGTCCCCGGAAGCTGCGCAACGCGCTGCTTCTGGTGTTCAGCCTGCTGTTTTACGGCTGGGGCGAGCCGAAATATATCCTCATCATGCTGTTTTCCACGGTGTTCGACTACTGCAACGGCCTGGCCATCGGCCATTTCCGCGCCGTGGGGAAGCCGGGGGGAGCCAAGGCGGTGCTCATCATCTCCGTGGTGGGGAACCTGGGCATCCTGGGCTTCTTCAAGTACACGGATTTCGCCATCGCCAACCTCAACGGCCTGCTGGGCACGGCCATCCCCGCACTGGGGCTGCTGCTGCCCATCGGCATCTCGTTCTACACGTTCCAGACCATGAGCTACACCATCGACGTGTACCGGGGCGTGGTGCCGCCCCAGCGGAACATCATCGACTTCAGCGCCTATGTGACGCTGTTCCCGCAGCTCATCGCCGGGCCCATCGTCCAGTACAAGACGGTGGCGGACGATCTGGAGAACCGGCACCGGGAGTCGCTGGCCGGAGCCAGCGCCGGGATGCAGCGGTTCGTCATCGGCCTTGGCAAGAAGGTGCTGCTGGCCAACCAGATGGGCACCGTGTGGGAGGAGATCGCCGCCATGTCCGCGCCCTCCGTGGTCACGGCATGGCTGGGCGCGCTGGCCTTTACATTCCAGATCTACTTCGATTTCTCCGGCTATTCCGACATGGCCATCGGCCTGGGACGGCTGTTCGGCTTCCGGTTTCTGGAGAACTTCAACTACCCCTACGAGGCCCGGACGGTCACGGAGTTCTGGCGGCGCTGGCACATCAGCCTGTCCACCTGGTTCCGGGAGTATGTCTATATCCCGCTGGGCGGCAACCGCAGGGGACTGGGCCGTCAGCTGCTGAACATCGCTATCGTCTGGTTCCTCACCGGCCTGTGGCACGGCGCCAGCTGGAACTTCGTGCTGTGGGGCGTGTACTACGCGGCGCTGCTGCTGCTGGAAAAGACATTCCTGCTGAAAAAGCTGGACCGCGCGCCCCGCTGGGTGGGGCATGTATACACCTGCCTGTGCTTCATCCTGGGCTGGGTGCTGTTTGCCATCACGGACTTCGGTCAGCTGGGCGCCTATCTGGGACACATGTTCTCCGGTACGTTCTTCGACGGCACCGCCGCCTACCTGCTGCGCAGCTTCTGGCTGGTGCTGGTGCTGGCAGTCATCGGCTGTACGTCTCTGCCCAAGCGGCTGTGGAGCCGGTGGGAGGGCGGCCTGTCCGCCGCCGCGTCCGACGGGCTGCGCACCGTGTGGGTGGTGCTGGTGCTGCTGGTGTCCATGGCGTTTCTGGTGGGCGACAGCTACAACCCGTTTTTGTATTTCCGCTTCTGAGGAGGGGTGCGTATGAAACGAAATATGCCGGCCCCGCTCATCGCCATCTGCGTGATCCTGCTGGGCCTGTCCGTGGGCAGCTTCTTCTTCACGCCGGACCGGGCCTTTTCCGAGAATGAAAACCGCTATCTCCAGACCACGCCGGAGCTGACGGCGGACAACGTGCTTTCCGGCAAATTCATGACGGAGACAGAGAACTATACCAGCGACCAGATCTTGCTGCGGGACTTCTGGACGGGCGCCCGCTCGGCCCTGCAGCGGCTGGAGGGGCGGCAGGACATCAGCGGCACCTATCTGGGTGCGGACGGCCGCTATTTCGCCAAGGTCACGGACGATACCTTCGACTGGGACAACTATCAGAAGAACCTGACGGCGGTGGAGACGTTCTTCGCCGCCAACAGCGGCAAGGACTGCACTGTGCTGATGGTGCCCAGCCCCGCCGGGGTGCTGGGAGCCGAGCTGCCGGCCAACGCGCCCTACTACGACGAGGGCAGGGCCTTCGGCATGCTGGAGGAGCAGCTGGGCGCGGCCTTTGCGGACACGCGCACGGCTTTGGCCGGGACGGCGGATTCCTATTACCACACCGACCACCACTGGACGACGGCGGGCGCGCAGGCCGCCTACGGCGTGTGGGCGGCGGCCACGGGCCATACCGCCCGCAGCTATACGCTGACGCAGGCCACCGACAGCTTCCGGGGCACGCTGTACTCCAAGGTGCTGCTGCCGGACAGCGTATATGACGCCGTGGATTACTGCCCGGACATCACCATCGTCTCCGCCGACTGCGACGGCACGGAGCGGGACAGCCTGTACGACCTGACGGCGCTGGAGAAGAAGGACAAGTACGAGCTGTTTCTGGGCGGCAACTACGCCAAGGCGGTGATCCGCACCGGCACGGAGAACGGGAAGCATCTGCTGCTCATCAAGGACTCCTTCGCCAACTGCTTTGTGCCCTTCCTCGCCGGGGACTACGAGACCATCACCATGGTGGATCTGCGGTACTGCCGGGAGAAGCTGCAGCCGCTGGCCGATGAGGCTGACGACATCCTGGTGCTGTACGAGATCACCAACTTTGCCGCTGACGGCAACCTGTTCAAGCTGAACCTGGGATAAACAAAAAAAGATGACCGCGGTGCGGTCATCTTTTTTTGCTGTCTCAGAAATCCACGGTACCCTCCAGCACATGGAGGTCGTAGGGCTCGAACACCACCCTGCGGTAGGCGTCCACGTCCATCTTCACACCGGTCCAGTCGCTGTGGATGTCGCCGTTCTGCTTGATGAGGATGTCATACAGAATGTCGTAGGTCACGCCGTCCGCGCCCTTTTCCTCAATGGTGGAGTAGGGCAGGGTCTTGTGGTACGTCATGTGCAGGCCCTTGTACTCGAAGTGGAACCCGTTGCGCATGCGGCAGCCGTCCAGCCCCTTGTAGGTGAACAGCCGCTTCAGATCCTGCAGGATCTTGTCATTGTCCTGCTCGTACAGGTTCTCCGGCGTCGTCTCCGTGTAGTCGTAGCGGAACTGGATGGGGATGCGGTAAGGCAGGAACCGCTCCACATAGGCGATGAGCCTGTCCGCCGGGTAATTCTTGTACAGCACGCAGTTGATGCGGGTAGGGCAGGCGATCTTTCCCAGCACCTCGTCGGGGCTCTCCTCCACATAGTGTACCAGATGGCGGGAGATGTTCATGCAGGTGATCTTGTGCCGGTTCCGCTCCGTGAAGGCCAGCATCTCCTCAAAGGTGGTGGTCTCCTGCGCGGGGAAGGTGGTGTTGATATACACCTTGTGGGTGGTGGGGATGGCGTCCAGCATCCGCTGCAGCGCATCCAGATCGGCCAGCGGCTCGCCGCCGGTGAACACAAAGTCGCACCGGGGGGTGATGGCGTCCATGGTGCGGATACTGTCGATGATCTTCTCCAGACTGAAGCCGGTGCAGTCCGCGTATTCTTTTTTGTTGATGCAGAAGGGGCAGTGGTTCTGACAGTCGTAGGGGACAAAGACCGTCACGGTAGCGCCGCCCTCCCGGGTCTTATAGGGATGGGTCATGTTATCGATAACCTCTCATGTGAATGTACCGAAATAGTATATATCAAAAGATGGGGAAAAGCAAGGAAAACATACAAAAATAGTTGTTTTCTTCTTAACGAAGTATCAATACGTGGGTGTTCGCAGCTCCTCCCGGATGCGGGCGAAGGCCGCGTCCTCGCCCTGCTCCTTCAGCAGCAGGAGCCAGCGGTCCAGCAGGGCCGCCGTGTCCGGGTGCATGAATCGGCTGGCGTCGGTGCGCTTGAGATCCTTGGAGCGCTGGTAGTAGTCGTAGGGCGAGGCGTCGGTGTACTGCTCCCCCTGATAGACGCGGCAGGCGGCGATGCGGTCGCAGAACATCTCGGCCACATACTTTTTCGGCATTTTGCAGCCGCCGATATAGATGGTGCCGTCCTCCCGGCGGCAGTAGTCGATCCAATACTCGAAGTGGTGGCGGTTGCGGCCCTTGTGGTGGAGCCACGCCAGACTGACGCCGTTTTCCAGGCGCTCCTGGTCGTTGGGGCTGCGCCAGCCCTGATAGTATTTGCAGCCGCGCCAGAATTCAACGGGACTGTATTTGGAAAGGTCGTGGGTCAGACCCTGCCACACAAGACCCAGCTTCAGGCAGTAACGGCGCACCAGACGCCGGTGCCGGTTCACGGTATGGAGATGGGCGCGGAACTGCATGGAACGGCCTCCTTTGAAAGAACGTGCCTCCAGTATAGCACAAGCGCGGGGAAATGCACAGCAAAAAAATCGGCGGCATAAGTTTTTTCGGGCGCGGCAGACTAAACGGGAGGTGAACTGCATGACGGAGTATGGCTTTTATCGCGGCAGCGGCGCGGCATGGCAGCGGGCGCTGCCGCCGGAATTGCAGCGGATCGGCGACGAGGCGGCGCTGCGGCGGTACTGGGCGCTGCTGGTGCTGGACCGGGAGGGCGCCCGGCGGCTGGCCGGACAGGGCCGGATGCCGCTGTGCGGTACGGTGCTGCTGCCCCAGGACGCATGGACGGAGCCGCTGCGGGCGCGGCAGGTGGTGTCCTGCGGCCCGTCGCCCCAGAGCAGCCTGACACTGTCCAGCCTGGCACAGCGGTGCGTGCTGTGCGTCCAGCGGCAGCTGACGGCGCTGGACGGCACCCTCATCGAGCCGCAGGACATCCCGCTGCCGGAGTCCTGGGGCCGCTGGGAAACGGAGCCGCTGCTGCTGCTGGCCGGCACGCACCTGCTGCTGGGCCGCTTATGAGATGGATTTTCTCCGCGCCGTATGGTACAATGACGGCACCACTTCAGAGCGGAGAAAGGAGTACCCGGCATGGCAAAGAAAAACAGAGTCATCAGGTATCTGATACCGGTACTGGTTCTGGCGGTGCTGATCCTTGCGGCGTGGTACGGCCGGTACCACGGGAGCGGCGGACTTCCCCTGCGGACGGAGGAGACAGGGAATTATATCGCGGCGGTCAAGAGCATCTGCGGCGGCAGCGTCAAGGTGCAGTACGGCTTTCCGCAGCGCGTGGAGATCACGGTGGCCGCGCCGTCCCTGACGGATGCGGAGACGGAGGAGCTGCTGACGCTGACGGCGGCGCTGATGCGGAACGAGGACTTCGCGGCGGACTTCACCCGGCTCCACAGCCGCCGCTACGGCAAGCTGGGCGGGTACCATGTGCTGCCGGAGCTGGCCGCGCCTGTGGGGCCGGACAGCGTGGCGGTACAGCTTCGCACGGACGATACGGAGCTGCCGCACAGCTATCACAGCGGTTATCCCTTTGAAGCATGGTCGGGACCGTCCCTGTCCTGAAGACTTATGCAGGCCCGTGCAACCAAATGGCGCGGCGGGCCGTCTATATGGGTGAGGGGCGCCTGAGCCCAACAGCGGGCATCAGTACCCCGGCTTCTGAGAAAGGAACGGACTATGAAAAAATTTACACATTTTGCCGCCATGCTGGCGGCGATCCTGCTGCTGGCTGCCGCCGTAACAGGCTGCGGCGATCAGAACCAGGAGCCCGCGGCTCCCGGCGGCGACCAGCCTGGCACCGCGGCCAGCCGCATCGAACCGATGCCCTCCGGCTTTGACCCGGCGGCGCTGGACGACTGCGATCTCAGCGTGTCCTTTGCCAACAGCGACATCCAGCTGAATGACGAGGGCGTTCTGGTCATCCATATGACCGCGTGGGAGTACGAGCTGTTCGACGCGGCGGCTGTCACCGCCATGAAGTCCGGCGACACACTGGTGGTGCGCGGGAAGGAGATCGCCGTGGATACCGTGGACAGCGAGAACGGTGTTGTCCATGTCAACGGCGGGCTGGAAAACGGCGGCGTGGATCTGGCCGCAGCTGAGAGCGGCGGGGTGTTCTACGAGAGCAATTCTGCCGTGACCGAGTTCCCCTACAACTATGTGGAGGCAGGGCAGGTAACGCTGCCGGTGGACGGGGACAGCTTCGTCTATACCGACAGTGCCGACCTGGAAAAGGGGGAGCGGACCTATCTGGCCGGTGACCTGCTGACCATGCAGGACACGGTGGACTTCTCCTGCACCGCGCTGAACGGTACGGCCCATGTCGCGAACGGCAAGGTGACAGGCATCACCCGCGTGTACATCCCCTGAGCCGCGGTGCTCTGCCGGTACGCATAACAAAAAGCCCGCTGCCATTAGGCGGCGGGCTTTTTCGCGCGGTGGAGAGCGGGGGACTTACAGGGAAGGCTGCAGTGTTTTGAAGAACCGGTCAATAATGGCGCCCATCCGGGTTTCTGCCAATACAGGATCACGCTGCAGCACTGCGTCCGTCAAAGCCTGATGTGTATGATAGGCGCTGTGGTCAATAGCGGTGGATTCCTCCGGCGGAAGTGTGCCGGTGATCCCCCAGAATACCTTGACCATCATTTCGGTAATGACATCATTGACGGCAATGACCATGGAATTATGGCTGGCGAGGGAGAGAACGTGATGGAAGTCCGTGTCCGCAGCCCGCAGAGCCGCCGGATCATCAAGGGCGTCATGATACTCCGTCATGACCCGCCGCAGAGCGATGGCATCTTCCTCGGTATGGTTCAGGGCGGCAAGGCGGGCACAGCCAAGGTCATTGATCCTGCGGTACTCCGCCAGATCGCGGGCGCTGATAGCGCCAAAGCTGATGAGCCGCCGCAGGGAGGAGTTGATGTCATTGGCGGTAAAGCTTTGTATCACGGCGCCGCCATTGCACCCTGTTTCAATGCGGATCAGGCCGTTCTGCTGCAGCATCCGCAGCGCCTCGCGGATGCTGGGACGGCTGCGTTGGAACTGCTCTGCCAGCACGCGCTCCGCGGGCAGCCGGTCGCCGGGGCGCAGTTCGCCGGAGGCGATCTTCTGATAGATCTGCTCATAAATGACTTCGGAGGCTCGCTTTGTAGAGGCAGGGGCAAAGCTGGGAGAGACCGAAGTGCTGGTTTTGGTGTCGATATGAATTACATCCTTTCTACGGCTTTTCCTGCACGGACACCACAGTGCCGACAGAGAAAGGCCTATTCTCGTACATTATAGTAATATAGCGTACAGAAACTGTCAATAAATTCGCGTGAGGATTGTCGGAATAGACAACAAATGGTATGACATTTTAACTATTTTGCCCGTATTGACAACAGCAGCCAGAAAAGGTACTCTAATTGCATCAATCATCTAAATGGTAAAACCATTTCAACGCCGTGTGGAAGGGCGATGTCGGCAAGAAGATCTTTGACGATGTGGGCGCCGCCACCGGCCTGAAGATCATGGGCAGCGGCCTGCAGGGCGTGCGTGTTGTCACCTCCACCGTGCCTGTCCAGAGCGTGGAGGATGTCAAGGGCCTGAAGCTCCGCGTGCCGACCATCGACGTGTACCTGAAGACCTGGCAGTGGCTGGGTGCTGCGGCTAATCCGCTGCCCGGCTCTGAGATCTTCACCTCCCTGCAGCAGAAGACCGTGGAGGGCCAGGAGAACCCCTACACCAACAGTGCCAACATGTCCCTGCAGGAGGTCTGCAGCTACGTCACCGAGACCAACCATGTGTACTCCATGACCACGTTCATCATGGATCAGAAGTTCTTTAGTTCCCTGCCTGCGGATTATCAGGCCGCGATCGAGGAGGCCGCCGCAGCGGCCGGCGATGTCTGCACCGAGCTGTATCTGGAGAGCGCCGAAGAGGCAAAGCAGGTATTTGTGGATGCCGGAGCGACCATCTATGAGGTGGATCTGAAGGAGTGGCAGGATGCCATGGACGGATTTGTGGAGGAGAACTACCCCAACCTGACGGAGTACTACAACATGATCCTTGAGGCAGATCCCACGAAGTAAGCGGTATATTGACTGTTGTGGCGGAGGCGGCATCGACGTACCGTCTCCGCCGCGGCAGTGCTTTTCAAAGGAGGGTTTCCGTGAAAGCATTGAATGCGTACTCAAAATTTCTGAATGTGCTGACAAAGATACTCCGAGCCGTTCTGCTGACCCTGCTGGCGGCCATGGTGCTCATCATGTTCTATCAGGCGGTCATGCGTTACGTCTTTGTGAATGCACAGCCGTGGTGCGAGGAGCTGGCGCTGTACCTGGGTATCTTCTGCATCATGCTGGGCCTGGGGCTTGCCAGCCGCATTGACAGCCATCTGCAGGTGGATTTCCTGACCCGCCTGTATAAGCCGAAGATCCGCTGCCTGATGACTGCGATCTGGTCCGTTGTTACCATTGTCATCATGCTGGTTTTCGGGTATTACGCCATAAGCCTGATGGTAAAACACGCCACAGCGCGCTCCGTGACGCTGCCCATCACCATGAAGCAGATATACACCGTATTCCCGGTAAGCGCTTTTATCCTGATCCTGTATTCCATTGAGATCGTGGCCCGCAACATGGTGGGCTTCTTCCACGACGGCGAAGTGCCTGCGCTGCCCGGCGCAGAGGAGAAAGGCGGTGCCGCAGAATGAATCCTGGTGTGATCGTATTTGTTGTCCTGGTGGTGCTGTCTTTCCTGGGACTCCCCGTTTTTGAAGCGGTGGCGGCAGGCACCATGCTGGCTATGCTGTACGGCGGGTTCCCGCTGGAGACTCTGGCGCAGAAAACATTTCTGGGACTGAACTCCGCGGCGCTGCTGAGTATCCCGTTCTTCATTCTGGCCGGCAACCTGATGGCGCACGGCATCACGCAGAAGCTCATCAATGTCGCCAATGTCCTGTTGGGACGGGTGCGCGGCGCGCTGGGTGCGGTGACGGTGCTTGCATCCGCGCTGTTCGGTGCCATTTCCGGCTCCGCTGTGGCCACTGTGGCGGCCATCGGCGGCATGACCATCCCCGCCATGAAGAAGGAGGGGTATGACGAAAACTACACCGTGGCGCTGGCATCGGCGGCCTCGCTGCTGGGCCCCATGATCCCACCGTCCATCACGCTGATCGTGTATGCCGGTCTGACGGACGCATCCGTGCAGAAGCTGTTCATTGCAACGCTGACGCCGGCGATCCTGTGCACCGTTGGTTTCCTGGCCTACACCCTGTGGTACGGCAAGAAAAAGGATCTGCCCAAGCAGCCGAAAAAGACGGCAAAGGAAGCGGGACACATCCTGCTGGACGCCGTGTGGGCACTGCTGCTGCCGGTCATCGTGCTGGGCCTGATCTTCTCCGGCGCCACCACCGTCACCGAGGCGGCCGCCATCTCCTGCATCTATGCCGCGATCATCGCCCTGTTTGTGTACAAGACCCTGAGTTTCAAGGGGCTTCTCAAGGTTCTGGCGGATTCCGCTGTTTCCGTGTCCGCGATCATGATACTGGTGGGCATGTCGAAGGCGGCGGCGTATGTGGTCACGACGGCGCAGATGCCGCAGATGGTTTCCACATTCATCACCTCCATCACCAGCAGCCGATTCGTGGTGCTGCTCATCATCAATGTCGTGTTCCTGATTCTGGGCTGCCTCATGGATTGCAACTCCATCCTTGTGATGATGGTCCCCCTGCTGCTGACGCTGGTGAAGGCGTTCAACATTGACCTGCTTCAGTTCGGCGTGATGGCGGCGGTCAACGTTTATATCGGCTGCGTGACGCCGCCGGTGGGCGTGTCCCTGCTGCTGGGCTGCAAGCTGGGCAATACATCCATGGGCAAGAGCTTCAAGGCGATACTGCCGTTCCTGGCGATCGCTACGGTGATCCTTATTCTCGTTACATACTGGCCGTCGTTTACGCTGTGGCTGGTGAAATAAGAGGGACAGGCATATGAAGATAGGTTTTCTGGGTCTTGGCGTCATGGGTCTGCCTATGGCGAAGAATGTCGTAAAGAAGTGCGGCTGCCCCGTTCTGGGTTACGATGTGGCGGAGGCCCGTCTGGCGGAGTTTAAGGAGCTCGACGGTGAGACCACCTCCGATCCCGATGAGATCTACCGCACCTGCGATGTGGTGATGCAGATCCTGCCTACCCACCCCATCATCATACACTCCGTGGAGCGCGCTGTTGAGCTGGGCAAGCCCGGCAATGTGATCGTGGATCTCAGCTCCACCGCGCCGGATATCGTGCTGGAGCTTCACGAAAAGGCACAGGCTGCCGGTATGTTCCTGCTGGACTGCCCGGTATCCGGCGGGAACCCCATGGCAGAGGCCGGTACGCTGGCGATGATGTGCGGTGGTGAGCGAAGCGCCTTTGAGAGGGTGGAGGACCTGCTGCGGACGATGGGAAATCCCGTTTATACAGGCTCCAGCGGCAGCGGCAGCGTTACCAAGCTGGTCAACAACATGATCGGCGGCGCGGAGCTGGTGGCGGTCTGCGAGGGATACGCCTTTGCAGCCAAAGCCGGCATTGACCTGCAGACCACCTTTGAAGCAACGCGCTGCGGCTTCGCGGGCGGCCCCATGTACGACAACAAGGTGCCCAAGATCATACACCGCGACTATGAGCCGGGCGGCAGGGTAGCCGTGCACCGCAAGGATATCCTGAACGCCAAGCACTACGCCCATAAGCTGGGCGTGGATCTGCCGCTGACCGATGTGGTCCTCCATGTTATGGACTGGATGAACGACAACGGCTACATCGACGAGGATCAGGCGGCGATGGTCCGCTATTATGAGGAAAAAATGGGCGTTACGGTAGGCGAAAAGTCCTGAACCTACGTCCTGAAACTGCCTCCTCAAGGAAGGAGGACACCTGCCGCAAAACGGCGGCAGATGACCTCCTTCCCCCTTTGTACACTTTTTTAGGGTCCAACAGGTAAAAATAAGCGAAAAATCACGGAAGGAGCATATTGTTTATGTCGAATAATGCGGCTTATACAAAAGAATTTGCCGAACAGCTCTATGAGACGATGAGCATGATCCGCAAGTTTGAGGAGTGCGTCAAGCACGATTTTCTGGCGGGCGAGATCCCCGGTTTCGCCCACTCCTATATCGGTGAAGAAGCGATCGCCACGGGTATCTGCGCGGCGCTGCGCAAGGACGACGTGATCGCCTCCACCCATCGCGGTCACGGGCATTGTGTGGCCAAGGGCGCTGATGTCAACCGCATGATGGCGGAGATCTTCGGAAAGAAGACCGGCCTGTGCCAGGGACGCGGCGGCTCCATGCACATCGCGGATTTCGGCATTGGTATGCTGGGCGCCAACGGTGTTGTGGGCGGCGGCTACAATCTGGCCACCGGTGCTGCGCTGGCGTTCAAGAATGTCTTAAAGACCGATCAGGTCGCCGTGGTATTCTTCGGCGACGGTGCCAGCAACCGCGGAACATTCCACGAGGCGATGAATGTGGCGTCCGCATGGAAGCTGCCGGTCATCTTTGTCAATGAGATGAACTGCTGGGCCTCCACTACGCCGTACCGTACCACCTGCAACGTGGAAAACATTTCTGACCGCGCGGCGGGCTATCATGTCCCCGGTGTGGTGGTGGACGGACAGGATCCCTTTGCCGTCTACGAGGCGGCAAAGACCGCCGTAGAGCGTGCCCGTGCCGGAGAAGGCCCCACGTTCCTGGAGTGCAAGACCTACCGTATCGAGGGACATTTCATCGGCGATCCGGAGCTGTACCGCAAGAAGGAAGAAACCATGAAGATCTTCCACGACACGGATCCGCTGAAGAAGTTCCGGGAGAAGATGGCGGCCATGGGCGACCTGGTGACCGCGGCAGAGTGCGATGCCATTGATGCCAAGTGCGACGCCAAGATCGTGGAGGCAAAGAAGTTTGCCATGGAGAGCGAATATCCCGACGAGTCCGAGTACATGAAATACGTCTATGCTGACTAAGGGGAGGTAGAAAGAATGCGTAAGATTTCCTTTTCTCAGGCAACGCTGGAAGCGATGGAAGAAGAAATGAGTCTCAATGACAAGATCTTTGTCATGGGCGAGGACATTGCCCGTCAGGGCGGTGTCTTTGGACAGTTCAAAGGCCTTGCCACAAAGTTCCCCGGCCGTGTGCTGGACACCCCGATCTCGGAGACGTTCATCATCGGCGGCGGCGTGGGCGCGGCCATCGCCGGGACCCGTCCTGTGGTGGATATGCACTTTGCTGATTTCCTGGGTGTCGCCATGGACGAAGTCCTGAATCAGATGGCCAAGATGTGCTATATGTTCGGCGGCCAGACGAAGATGCCGCTGGTGCTGCGTGCGCCCGACGGTATGACGATCCAGGGCGCTGCCCAGCATTCCCAGAGCGTGGAGGCGTGGGTAACGCATATTCCGGGCGTCAAGGTCGTCACCCCCTCCAATCCCTATGATGCCAAGATGCTGCTGAAGGCGGCCATCAGATCCGATGACCCCATCATCTACTTTGAAAATAAGATCCTCTACAAGGAAAAGGCAGAGGTGCCTGAAAAAGAGGATGAGCAGCCCTATGCGCTGGGCAAGGCGAAGATCGTTCGCCAGGGCAAGGATGTGACGATCGTCTCCTACTCCATTGGCATGAAGGCGGCCATGGGCGCTGCGGAGCTACTGGCCAAGGAGGGGATCGAAGCGGAGGTCATCGACCTGATTACGCTGTCCCCGTGGGATCGTGAGGCTGTGTTCGAGTCCGTGAAGAAGACCCATCGCCTGTGCATCTGCCACGAGGCTGTCAAGCAGGGCGGCTTCAGCGCTGAGATCGCCGCTGTGGTGGCGGAGGAGCTGATGGAGTATCTGGACGCGCCCATTCTGCGTTACGGTGCGCCGTTCTGCCCCATTCCGTTTGCTCCCACGCTGGAGAAAATGGTGCGCGTGTATCCCGAGGATCTGTACAAGGGCATCAAGGGCATGTTCTGATAGCGACAAGTAAGGAGAATGCGATATGGCAACTGAAGTGTTGATGCCCAAGCTGGGCCTGACAATGACGGAAGGCACCATCGAGGAGTGGAAGTACAAGGAGGGTGACACCGTCAAAAAGGGAGACATTCTGTTCTCCGTGGCGACGGACAAGCTGACCAACGACGTGGAGGCGGATGCCGACGGCGTTCTGCTGAAGATATTACTGCCCGAGGGAGACACAGCTCCCTGCAAGAGTGTGATCGCCTGGATCGGCGAGGCCGGCGAAGCTGTGCCCGACGGCGCATCTGCCGCTGCGGTTCCGGCTGCGCCTGCGCCCGCTGCCGCACCTGCGGTTCCGGCTGCTGCGGCTCCCGCTGCAAAGCCCGCCTGCGGCGCCTATGTGCTGGCGACCCCCCGCGCCAAGAAGCTGGCGAAGGAGAAGGGCTATGACCTGCACGATATTCCCGGCACAGGCCCCAACGGTGTCGTGGTGGCGCGGGACGTGGAGAATTTCACGGCTGGCCCCAAGACCAGCCCCATGGCCGCCAAGCTGGCTGCGGAGCTGGGCGTGGACCTGTCCAAGCTGGATGTACAGGGCCGCGTGATGAAGGCCGATGTGCTGTCGGCAGCCGGTGCCGGCGCACCCGCCGTCGAGGCAGCTGCCTGCGGGAGCTGTGAGAGCAACGACCTGCCGCCGGTAAAGGTGAACGCGCTGCGCCGCAGCATTGCCGCCAATATGACCGCGTCCTGGACGACCTCTCCCCGGGTGACGTATACCCGCCCGGTGGATGCCGGCGCCATGAAGGAGCTGCGCAGCCGCCTGAAGGATACCCTGAAGGAGCAGGGGATCAAGCTGACCTTCAACCACATCCTGATGAAGGTGGCGGCACAGACGCTGATGGAGTTCCCCGATGTGAACGCCAGCTTTGCCGACAATATGCTGACCCGCCACCGTCATGCCAATGTCGGTTTGGCAGTGGCCAAGGGCGACGGTCTGATCGTCCCCAATGTCAAGTGCTGCGATACCAAGAGCCTGGCGCAGATCGCCAGGGAGACGGAGGCTTTGATCGAGGCCACCCGCTCCGGCAAGCTGGGCATGGAGGATATGACCGGCGGAACGTTTACGATCTCCAGCCTGGGACCCTACGGTATCATCAGCTTTTCTCCCATTATCAATCAGCCTGAGCTGGCGATCCTGGGCGTGTGCGATATGGTGGATACGCCCGTTGTCCGCAATGGCGAGGTAGTGATCCGTCCCATGATGAATCTGAGCCTGACGGCCGATCACCGGGTGATCGACGGCGTGATGGCCGCCAAGTTCCTGAAGCGCATGGCAGAGCTTCTGGAGAATCCCTACCTGCTACTGATCTGATACAGAGCAGACGGGGACGTATGTGCCCCGTCTGCTCTCCTGTTTTCCCGCACAGGATCGAAACTATGGAAAGGAAGTGTTCCTATGGCAACCGGAGTATTGATGCCCAAGCTGGGCCTGACCATGACGGAGGGTACCGTTGAGGAATGGAAGTTCAAGGAGGGCGATGCCGTCAAGAAGGGCGACATCCTGTTTTCCGTGGCCACCGATAAGCTGACCAATGATGTGGAGTGTGACGCCGACGGCGTCCTGCTGAAGATCCTTTTGCCGGAGGGTGAGACAGCCCCCTGCAAAAGCGTGATCGCCTGGATCGGCGAGGCCGGTGAGACTGTGCCCGGCGGCGAGTCTGCCGCTGTTGCACCGGCTGCGTCCGCGCCTGCCGCCGCGGCCCCTGCTGCATCTGCGCCTGCCGCCGCCTCTACGGGTAAAAAGACCGTCATCGTCATCGGCGGCGGCCCCGGCGGCTATGTGGCCGCCATCCGCGCCGCACAGCTGGGCGCGGAGGTCACTGTGGTGGAAAAGCAGCATCTGGGCGGCACCTGCCTGAATGTCGGCTGCATTCCCACCAAGTGCCTGCTGCACAGTGCGGAGCTGCTGGAGGATATCAAAAACCAGGGCAAGGAGATCGGCGTAGAGGTGGAGGGCGTGAAGGTCAACTTCCCCCAGGTCATTGCCCATAAGAACGCCATCAGCAAGCGGCTGACCAGCGGCGTCGCCGGCCTGCTGAAGATGAATAAGGTGACGAAGATCGACGGCGAGGCCGCCTTTGTCGGGCAGAAGCGCATCCGTGTCACAAAGCCCGACGGCTCCGCCGAGGAAATGACTGCCGACGCCATCATCGTGGCCACCGGCTCTGTCAACGCCGTTCCGCCGATCCCTGGTATCCGCGAAAACCCCAACTGCATTGACTCCACAGGCGCACTGAGCCTGGAAAAGCTGCCGGAAAGCATGGTGGTCATCGGCGGCGGTGTGATCGGCCTTGAACTGGCATGCGCTTACGCGGCCTTCGGCACCCGCATCACGGTGGTAGAGGCTATGGATCATATGCTGCCTATGCTGGACGGTGATCTGACGGCAGTCGGCGTTGCACACATGAAGAAGATGGGCATCGCCTTTGCACTGGAATGCCCTGTGCAGTCCGTGGAGCCTTCCCCTGTGGGGGCAAAGGTGGTCTGCACCACCAGAAGCGGCGATACCGTTACGTTTGAGGCGGAGAAAGTGCTGGTGGCCATCGGCCGGAAGGCCAATACGGCGTCTCTGGACCTGGAGGCGGGCGGTATCCGCAATGACCGCGGCCGCATTCTGGTCAACGACCGGATGGAGACCAATGTCCCCGGCGTCTATGCCATCGGCGACTGCGTGTTCGGCAAGGCGCAGCTGGCCCATACCGCCTCGGCCATGGGTGAAGTGGCGGCGGAGAATATCATGGGCCACAGCAGCACCTACGATGAAAAAACCAATCCCACCTGCGTGTACATGGAGCCGGAGGCCGCGTCTGTCGGCCTGACGGAGGAGCAGTGCAAGGCCAAGGGGCTGGATTACAAGGTGGGCAAATTCCCCATGAGCGCCAACGGCAAGGCGCTGATCATCAACGGCGGTGAGGGTCTGGTCAAGATCATCTCCGATGCCAGATACGGCGAGGTGCTGGGCATGCACATCATCGGGCCGCGTGCCACCGATCTGATCTCCGAGGGCGCACTGGCTATCCGGCTGGAGGCCACGGTAGATGAGCTGATCTCTACCATCCACTCCCATCCCACCGTTACCGAGACCATCCGCGAGGCTGCGCTGAACGCCATGGGGCGCGCGATCCACACCAGAAACTGAACGGGGGCCTGCGGTCCCAACGCAAGCGATATGTAAGGGTCAACAGGACGGACCTTTTCATATAACAGTTGGCAGTTGTCTTTTTCATTCCACAAATACTCTCCTCAAATCATGGATACGCACCGGTGCCGCCAACCATCGGTGCGTATTCCTGACTGGAAAGGCAGGCATATATGGTCTATTATCTCGAAACAAAATCTACCGATCCCTATTACAATCTGGCGTTTGAGGAATATGTGCTCACCCACCGCACAGAGGGGGATCACCTGCTGCTGTGGCAGAATGACAACACGGTGGTGGTGGGACGCAACCAGAACACGGCGGAGGAGATCAATGCCGACTTTGTGGAGGCACACCACATCCGCGTGGTGCGCCGCGGTACGGGCGGCGGCGCCGTGTATCACGATATGGGCAATCTGAACTACTCCTTCATCACTGATGCCGGGGAGAAGGAGGAGCTGTCCTTCGCGCGCTTCACACAGCCTGTCGTCAGGGCGCTCTGTGACCTGGGGCTTCCCGCCTCCGCCAGCGGCCGCAACGATATACTGGTGGGAGACTGCAAGGTATCCGGCACGGCCCAGCGGCTGTGCGGCAGCCGCATCCTCCACCACGGCACACTGCTGTTCGATTCCGACCCCTCCATGGTGGCCGGTGCCCTGGCGGTGCATCCGGAGAAGTTCCAGTCCAAGAGTGCCAAATCCGTCCGGGCCCGTATCGGCAACATACGCAGCTTCCTGCAGGAGGACATGACGCTGCCTGCGTTCTGGGCTTATCTGCGCACGGCCCTTGCGCAGGGTGCGTTTCAGGAGACGGTCCTGACGGCAGAGGAGCTGCGGGAGGTACAGCGCCTGCGGGATGAGAAATACGCCACATGGGACTGGAATTACGGCAAATCCCCGGCGTATGACATGGTGAACCACCGGCGCTTTCCCGGCGGCACGCTGGAGGTATGCATGAATGCCCGGCACGCCGTGATCCAGGAGATCAGGTTTACCGGCGATTTCCTGTCCCGCAGGGAACTGACTCCGGTGACAGAGGCTCTGCGCGGCTGCGCCGTGGAGCCGGAGGCTGTTGCCCGTGTGCTGCAGCAGTTTCCGCTGCCGGAATATTTCGGTACCATTACAGCGGATGAGGTGCGTGACACCATCTGCAACAAAGGCGATGCGGAATGAGCATTCGGGTAACGCTCAGTGCAAATGCCGGCGTGGCCATTGAGGCAGGCGGTGTCCGCATTTGGGTGGATGCCCTGCATGACACACAAGTGCCGGGATTTTCGACCCTGCATGACTGCCAGCTCCGGCAGCTGTGGACGGCGGAGGCATTTCAGTCGCCGGACGCCATCGTATGCACGCACTGCCATCCTGACCACTACGCACCGCAGCTCACGGAGGAAGCATGCCGCCGCTGGCCGAAGGCCCGGCTGTTCCTGCCGCAAAGAGAGTTCGCGGAGCAGGAGCTGGTGTCCGGCAGTGCATACACGGCGGCAGTGGGCGGCGCTGCTCTGCACTTTTACCGGCTGCCTCATGAGAGCCAGAGCTATACCGATGATGTGCCCCACTACGGACTGACCATTACCCACGGTGCGGAGATGATCCTGCTGCCGGGGGACTGTGCCGTGGCGTCGCCAGCGCTGCTGCCGCTGACGGCGCAGCGGCACTTTCGTCTTGCACTGCTGAACTTTCCGTGGGTCACGCTCCGGAAGGGCCGCGACTTTATAGAGCAGCACATATCCGCCGATCATATCATCGTCTGCCACCTCCCCTTTGCGGAGGACGACACGGAGCATTTCCGCGCTGCCGCTGTGTCCGGCGCGGCGCGGTTGAACTGCAGCTGTATGCATATCCTGGATGATTGGCTGCAAACGATCACGATCCCGTAAGCGTTGTTGCCGCGCATGATCTGCGCGGTGCAGCCCCTGTATCAAAGACGAGCAAAGAGCGGAGGAATGCCCCGGCTGTTTTATCAGCCGGGGCATTCCTCCGCTCTGCATTTTTTGCCCGGCTGCCGGATGCAGGGCAGCGGCATTTCCGGCACGATGCGGCGGAGGCGCTCACGCGCCGCGGGCGGGGCACACGGATAACGGACAGGGGAAGGCAACGCGGATGCACAGTCCTCCGTCCCTGTATTCCGCCGCGATGGTGCCGCCCATTTTTTCCGTCAGCAGCTTTGCAATGGACAGACCCAGACCGGTGGAATCCCGGGCAGCCTCCACGGTGTAAAAGCGGTCGAACAGGCGCTCCGCCTGCACACGGCTGAGGGCCGCCGCGCTGTTGGAAAACGTGACCGCGCCATCCGGCAGCAGGGCGACCGCCAGATCGCCGTCCGCGTATTTCACGGCGTTGCTCAGAATGTTGTCGAAGATGCGCCGCAGCGCGGCGGCGTCCAGCTGCCGGACGACCTTTTCCGCCGGTATACGGATATCCGGCGTAATGCCGCGGGCGGACAGCGCGCCGTAAAACCCGGCAAGACTCTGTTCCAGAACATCGTTCAGACAGACCGGCTCCGTGTCCAGCGCATCCGCCGTGGCGGTGATGACGGAGTAGCGGAACAGCTCCTCCGTCAGGCTGCGCATGGCGTCTGTCCGCTCCCGGATCACGGCGAGATAGCGGTTGGAGTTTTCGGACTGCGGCTCCTGCTCCAGAAGATCCAGATACCCGCAGACGGCTGTCAGCGGCGTGCGCAGGTCGTGGGAGATGTTGGTGACGGCGGTCGTCAGCTCGTCATTGCCCGTCTGCAGCCGCAGGCGCTCCCGGCGGAGCGCCTGAAGCTGACGGTTGATCTGTGAAGCGAGCATCCGGATCGTCCTGTCGCCGGCGGAAATAGAGATCAGCGTATTGGTATCCGTCTGCAGCTTTTCCTCCAGCTCCTCCGCCACCTCGCGGATGGAGCGGCGCAGCACCAGCAGGCGGAACAGCAGACAGAGGACGCAGAGCGCCAGCGCGCCGGTCAGAATGATCCACGGAAGCTCCATAAAAAACTCCTTGCTTCTTTATTTCAGGTCCTTGCGGCGGAATGCCAGCATGCCTGCCGCGCTGCAAAGCAGCACCAGACCGGCAGAGGCGGCGAGGGAGAGAACAGGCCGCGCCAGCTCCTGATTGGCCAGCAGGATCGCCTGCCCGGTGGGCAGCGCGTCCACGGCGAACTGGTATACCGTGCGCAGCGTTCCGGAGATATAGTTGGGATTGGGCAGCGGTTCGCCCACCTCAAAGCCGTTTACCGTCACGATGGCGGCGGAGGCCATCTCCGGCTCGCACAGCGCGTTGTAAAAGACGCTGGCCAGCGCCAGCAGGCCGAACATCAGCAGTATCGAGGTCACGGCCGAGACGGCGCGGTTCGTCAGCAGCATGCACAGCATGGTCAGGATGGCGGCCAGTGCCGCCGTCAGCAGCAGGATCACAGCGGCGGCCAGCAGCAGCGTGCCGGCGGGCGCGGTGAACCGGCCGAACTTGGAGATGCCGGTGAAGGCGCTGAGTGCCCATGCCAGCAGAATGCCGAAGCAGCCGGTGATGCTCACCAGCAGCCGGGACAGGTATACATGCTCCCGGGAGTGGCCCACAATCAGCTTGTTGCGCAGTGTGCCGTCCTGATATTCCAGCCCCAGGAAAAGGCTGACGAACGCGGCGTGCAGAATGGGCAGGAACGGAAACACCTGCAGCAGATGCTGCTCCAGGGTCTGCGCGCTGTCCCCATCGGCCAGCAGCATATAGGCGGAGGACAGGACGAACGCCGCCGCCGTGCACAGCCAGAACGCGCGGTTCCGGCGCAGACAGAAGAAGTCGGCCCGCAGCAGCTTAAGCATGGCGCCCACCTCCGATCAGGTTCATATAGAAGCTCTCCAGGCTCTCGTCCCGCTCCTTCATGCTGCGGATCACGCAGTTTTCCCTGGCGGCCTCCGTCACCAGCTGGGTGGTCTGCACATCGGCAAAGACATCCGCCCGGGTATCGTCCACGATGCGGTACTCCGCGCCGAGACGGTCCAATACCCGCGCCAGCACCCGGCTGTCAGACACCTCCACGCGGACGCATTTGCGGCAGTGGGTCTCCAGCTCCGCCGCGCTCATCTCCTTGATCATGTGCCCGCCGTCGATGAAGCCGTAATGGGTGGCCAGTCTTGCAAGCTCATCGAGAATATGGCTGGAGATCAGCACCGTGATGCCGTGCTCCCGGTTGAGCTTCAGGATCAGCTCCCGCATCTCGATGATGCCCTGGGGATCAAGGCCGTTGACCGGCTCATCCAGCACCAGAAAGTCCGGATTTCCCGCCAGTGCCACGGCGATGCCCAGACGCTGCCGCATGCCCAGGGAGAAGTTTTTCGCTTTCTTCCTCCCTGTACCGTCCAGCCCCACCAGATGCAGCAGCTCCGGGATGCCGTCCGCCGAGGGCAGTCCCAGCACCAGATACTGCTGGCGGATGTTCTCCTCCGCCGTCATGTCCAGATAGATGGACGGTGTTTCCACCACCGCGCCCATCCTGCGGCGGCAGCGCGGGAGCTTCGCGTCCGTGTTCCGCACACCGTACAGCGTGAAGCTGCCGCCCGTGGGATCCTGCAGGCCGCAGATGAGACGGATGAGCGTGGTCTTGCCCGCGCCGTTCCTGCCCACAAAGCCGTAGATCGAACCCTTCGGGATGTGCATGTCCAGCCCGTGCAGTGCCGTGAAATCGCGGTAGCGCTTGCACAGTCCGCTTGCTTCAAGCACATATTCCATTTGATGTACCTCCTTTGCTTGATCGACCGTATGCTATCAGGCAAAGGTCAAGAAAACGGTCAAGAGGATCTTCCAGAAATCGTCAAGATCCCGCTGCCAGACGGAAACCGATGCCCCAGACCGCTTCGATGTAGTCCCGACCGGAGACTCCCCGCAGTTTGCCGCGCAGGTTGCTGATGTGGGTTTTCAGCGAGTTTTCCGTGCAGTCCGGCGTATCCTCGCTGATGCGGTCCAGCAGCACGGATTTCGCCAGCACCTGCCCGGGATTCTGCATCAGCAGCTTCAGAATGGCGTACTCCGTCCGGGTCAGCTGCACCGGGACACCGCCCACACGGACCGCGTGGGAGGCCATGTCCAGCGTCAGGTCGCCGCAGGTGCAGACCGCCGCCAGCGGGGAACGGGATGCCTCCCGCAGCCGCACGGCCACGCGGGCCAGCAGCTCCTTTGTGTCGAACGGCTTGGTGAGGTAATCCGCCGCGCCGCCGAGCAGCAGCGCCACCTTGTCCTGCACCGATGCTCTGGCGCTGACCACAATGACAGGGATGCCCCGGATCTGCGGCAGGACCTCCTCGCCGCTGAGCCCCGGCAGCATCAGATCCAGAAGGATAAGGTCAGGGCGGCTCGACCGCAGGAGCAGCAGCGCCTCCGTACCGGAATAGGCCCGCAGCACCGCGTAGCCCGCCCGCGCCAGCACCTCCTGCTCCAGATCGCCGATGGCGGCGTCATCGTCAATGATGAGGATCGTCTGCATACCGTACCGCCTTTCCGCCGTCATGCCTGCCTCCCGTTCATTCCGCCGCCGGACGTCATCCCGGCGATGAACTGGTCGATGTGACCGTTCAGCAGGGAGGAGACGGCCTCCTTGTTTTCCGCGCCGTCATAGACGCTGTAAAGCAGGTAGATCGGCCCGTAGAATGACAGCGCCAGCTGCATGGCGGCCCCGTCGGAATCCGTCAGCCTGCGGAAGATCGCGGCCATGTACTTCAGGGGGCCGTCTGCCAGACAGTCGTGGTGGAGCTGCGCCAGCTTTGGGTCGCGGTATTGCTCCAGCGTCAGCATCCTGCGGAAATTTGCGGAGAACGGCTCCTTTGTCCAATGGTCAAACTGCGCCGCGCTGTACGCGCGGATCTTTTCCATCGGCGTGTGCATATAGGCCTCCGCAAAGTCGTCCGTCTCCGGCATGCCGTATGCCTCGGCACGCGCATAGTCCATCCGGGCCATCTGCTCCACGATCCGGTCCAGGATATCCTGCTTGCTGGCATAGTGCTTATACAGGGCCGCTTTTGTGATCCCCAGCCGCTGGGCGATATCACTCATGGATGTTCCCAGATACCCGCGCTGTGCAAACAGCTCCAGCGCCGTCTCCAGGATCCGCTCTTTCGTTGCTCCGGCCATACGCATCCTCCTTATAGAAGTGACCACTCGGTAACGCACATTGTAGCTGTCCAACGCGCCGTTGTCAAGCCGTTTTCCCGGTCCCCTGATATGCTGTATGCCGCCGCGCAGCCGTTATTTTTGTCCAACCGGAGCATTTTTGCCCAAATGGTGCAGACATACCGCAAAAGATATGCTATACTCCTTGCAGTTAGTCTCATCTAACCGCTTTGCGCGGCGGCAGCCGGGGCGCACCGGAGGCTGCACGCGGCGGTCTGCGAAAGGGGGTAAGGTCTATGAAACAGGAGGATCTGCTTTTTCCCGGCAGCGAGCTTTCCCAGCAGGGCGCGCGGCTCCTGGCCCGGAATGACGGCTGTGCCGTGTGGCAGTTCCGGAATGAAAGCGGCGACGGGACTATGACCGTTTACGACGTGTTTCCCGGCGTCATGCTCAGCTTCAACGACTTCCACATGGCGCGCTATGAGAGCGCCTATGTGGCCGGGCGGCCGCTTCTTGCCATCGACCACTGCCGGGAGGGGCGCATGGAATACGCCGCCGGCGCCAACGCCGTGGCCTATACGGGCGCCGGGGACATGAAGCTGGACCTGCGGAAACAGCACGTCGGCGTCTTTCGGTTCCCGTCCAGTCATTATCACGGCCTGACCGTGGCGTTCGATCTGGACACGGCCCGCACCGCCCTGCCCGGCGAGATGCGGGACTTTCCGGTGACGCTGGAGCACATCATCTGGCGCTGGCAGCTGGGCGGCTATCCGCGGGTCGTCCACGGTGTGGACGCCATGGAGCATGTGTTCGGCGAGATGTACCGGGTGCCGGAGAAAATACGCATTCCGTATTTCAAGGTAAAAATTCTGGAAATGCTGCTGTATCTGGACACCATCAGTATCCCGGGCGAGGACGGCGAGCGTCCCTACTTCTACCGCTCACAGGTGGAGAAGGTAACAGCCGTCCACGATTTTCTGCTGGAAAATCTCTCGGAGAACTTTACCCAGGAGGAGCTTGCCCGGCGCTTCGACCTGCCGCTGACGGCCATGAAGACCTGCTTTCGCTCCGCTTACGGTGCCTCCATGGGCGCGTGGCTCACAGACTGCCGGATGAACCGCGCCGCGGAGCTTCTGCTGGGTGATGCCGGGGCGGGCATCGCCGAAATCGGCGGCCGGGTGGGCTATGACAGCGCCAGCAAATTTGCCGCGGCCTTCAAAAAGACCATGAAGCTGACGCCGTCGGAATATCGGAGAGAAAGAGGGGATTCAAGGTGAAAACTGAAAAGAAAAGCTGGCTGCAGGCGCTGTTCGCCTATGCGGAGGGGGAGAGGAAACGGATGCTCCTGTCCATTGTCCTGTCCGTCCTCAGCGTTATGACGGGGCTGCTGCCGTTTTACTGCATGTATCGGATGATCTGCCTGTTTGCCGCCGGCGGGGCGGCCGCCGGCGAGGTCGTCCGCTGGTGCCTGCTGGCGCTGCTGTGCTATGCCGGGAAGATCCTGCTGTTCAGCCTGTCCACCGGCGTTTCCCATACCATGGCATACACCATTCTGGAGAGCCTGCGCCTGCGGCTGGCAGACCGCTTTCTCCACGCGCCGCTGGGCGATGTGGAGGCCCATTCCATCGGCGAGATCAAGAGCACGATGGTGGACAAGATCGAGGGCATCGAGCCGCCGCTGGCTCACATGATCCCGGAGGGCACCGGGCATGTGGTGCTGCCCATTGTCAGCATCATCGCCCTTGCCGTGCTGGACTGGCGGCTGGCGCTGGCATCGCTGGTGACCTTTCCTGTCTCCTTCCTCTGCATGGGGCTTACCTTCAAGATCAGCGGCGACAGCTTCAAGCAGTATGACCGCGCCAACAGCGCCATGAACAGCGCCATCGTGGAGTACATCGAGGGCATCGAGGTCATCAAGGCCTTTGGCCGCGCCGGCGTCAGCTACGAAAAGTACGCCGGCAGCATCACCGATTTCTGCACCTTTGTGGTGAAGTGGCTCACCTCCACCTTCGTGACCATGAAGCTGAGCTTCGCCCTGTTCCCCTCCACGCTTATCGGCACGCTGCCGGTGGCGCTGGCGCTGGCCAACGGCGGCGTCATCACCGCGCCCCAGGCGGCACTGGCGGTGATGCTGTCCATCTCCATGGTAGGCTCCCTTGCCAGGCTGGAGGTTTTTTCCGAGAATATGCGGCAGGTGAAATTCACCGTGGAGGAGCTGGAGGAATTTCTGGAGATGCCCGCGCTGCCGGAGCCGGACGGCCGTGCGGACATGAAGCACACCGATGTGGCGCTGAAGGGCGTCCGCTTTTCCTACACCGGCGACAAAAAGGACGAGGTGCTCCACGGCATCGACCTGACGCTGCCGGAGGGCAGCTATACCGCGTTGGTCGGCCCCTCCGGCGGAGGCAAATCCACCGTGGCCAAGCTCATCGCCCGGTTCTGGGACGTGACCGACGGCGCCATCACCATCGGCGGCGTGAACGTGAAGGATATGCCGCTTTCCCAGCTGTCGGAGTATGTCAGCTTTGTGACGCAGGACAACTTCCTGTTCCGCTGCTCCCTGCTGGAGAACATCCGGCTGGGCGATCCCAATGCCACGGACGAGGAGGTAAGGGCCGCGGCCCGCGCCGCCCAGTGTGAGGAGTTTATCGCCAAGCTGCCGCTGGGCTACGACACCCCGGCCGGCGAGGCGGGCAGGCGCCTGTCCGGCGGCGAGAAGCAGCGCATCGCCATCGCCCGCATGATGCTGAAAAACGCGCCCATCGTCATTCTGGACGAGGCCACGGCCTTCACAGACCCGGAAAACGAGGACAAGCTCCAGCGCAGCATCGCCGCGCTGACAAAGGGCAAGACACTGCTGGTCATCGCCCACCGCCTGTCCACCATCAGAAACGCGGACAACATCGTGGTGCTGCAGAACGGTGCGGTCATCGCCCAGGGGCGGCAGGAGGAGCTGCTGGCGTCCTGCCCGCTGTATCAGGACATGTGGCGCGCCCACATCGGCGCCAGAGACTGGGCGGTATCGTCCGCGGCAAAGGAGGCGTGAGAAATGTTCAAGTCTGTCAAACGCATCATCGACTGGTGCGGAGAGTTCAAGGGCAAGCTGTACCTCGGCTTCGTCATGACCTTCTTCTCCCACATTTTCGCGGCGCTGCCGCTGGCGCTGGCCGCTTACACCGTGGGGCTCCTGATCGAGTCACAGCAGGGCGGCGCGGCCTTCGATACCGCATGGATCTGGCGTGTCATCGTCATACAGGTGGTGCTGGTGCTGCTGCGGTTCCTGTTTGACTACCTCCGGGCGCGGCTGCAGGAGCCTATCGGCTATCAGCTCACCGCCCGGGACCGTCTCGCCATCGGCGACGCCCTGAAACGGGTGTCGCTGGGATATTTCCAGCAGGTGAGCACCGGCAATATCCTCAACTCCATTACCACGGGGCTTTCCACGCTGGAGACCATGGGTATCCGCATGATCGACAATTTCGTAGGCGGCTATCTGAACTTTGCCGTGATCTTCATAGGGCTTGCGGTGTGCAGCCCGGTGACGGCGCTCATCGCGCTGCTGGCGGCGGCGCTGTCGCTGTGCTTCATGCTGGTCATCTCCCATTACAGCCGCGTCAACGCTCCGGTGGAGGCGCAGGCCAACCGTGACATGACCGGCGCCGTTCTGGAATACGCCCGCGGTCTGGCGGTGGTCAAGTCCTTCGGCAAAAGCGGCGCGGCCATGGACGCCGTGACCCGCGCCGTCCGGGACAGCAGGAACATCCACCTGAAGATCGAATGGGGCTATGTGCCCGGCAACGCACTGCACCTGCTGGCGCTGAAATGCGGCAGCGTGGGACTGGCACTGGCGGCGGCGCTGCAGTGCCTGCGCGGGGAAATGGATCTCTCCCTGATGCTGCTGTTTGTGTTCTTCTCCTTCAGCATTTTTGCAAGTCTTGAGCCTATCAGCGACAGCGCCCACACGCTGGGCGTCATCGACGATGCCATGGACCAGCTGGACGCCCTGCGCAGTGAGCACTTCATCGACGCGGGCGGCCGGGACATCGCACTGGAGCACTATGACATCCGGTTCAGAAACGTGGACTTCGGCTACGATTCCCGGCAGGTGCTGAAGAACGTCACCTTCACCATCCCGGAGCAGACCTCCACCGCCATCGTCGGCCCCTCCGGCAGCGGCAAGACCACCATATGCGGCCTGCTGGCGCGGTTTTACGACCCCCAGGCCGGCAGCATCACCGTGGGCGGCCACGACCTCAGGGAGTTCACCTGCGACAGCCTGCTCACCAACATCTCCATGGTGTTCCAGATCGTGTATCTGTTCCATGACACCATCCGCGCCAACATCCTGTTCGGCAGACCGGACGCCACGGAGGACGAGATGATCGCGGCGGCAAAGAAAGCCCGCTGCCACGACTTCATCATGAAGCTGCCGGACGGCTACGACACCGTGGTGGGCGAGGGCGGCGGCACCCTGTCCGGCGGCGAGAAGCAGCGCATCTCCATTGCACGGGCTATCCTGAAGGACGCGCCCATCATCATTCTGGACGAGGCCACTGCCAGCATCGACCCGGAGAACGAGCACCTCATCCAGCAGGCGCTCTCCGAGCTGACCCGCGGCAAGACCATCATCACCATCGCGCACCGTCTGGCCACTGTGCAGAATGCCGACCAGATCCTGGTGGTGGAGGACGGGCGCATCGCCCAGCAGGGCACCCACGATGAGCTTATCCGGCAGGACGGCCTGTACAGGCGCTTCACCGAGATCCGGCAGCAGGCCGAGGGCTGGAAGCTGTAAAGGGCGGCTCCGGGCCGCGCGGGAAAACGGCACCGCCCGGTTCGGAAAAGCAGCGCCCCGGTATGCGGCACAATCCGCATACCGGGGCGCGATATGTTTTTTCCGGGCAGATGGAGAGAGTGTGTGGTGCATCTCAGGTATGCACCAGCTCCTGCACGAGGTCGGGCACCCATCCGAACACCCGGCGGCACGCCGCCCGGCATTCCTGCCGGGTGCAGCCTGGATGCGCGGCCATGTAAGCTGACAGGTACTCCTGCACATTTTCCCGGAGGTTCTTCCGGGCGAACCGGAAGTCATACCTGGGGAGCGCATCCAGCGCAAACGTGGTCAGCGGGGCGCTGCCGTAGCAGGGCCTGGTCAGATTCACGCGGGTCGTGCAGCAGATGGTGTGGCGGGCGTCCGCGGGGAGAAGTATGCCGTCCAGACGCTCAAAGTCGGCTTTCGTTCTGCCTGTGCCCAGCAGGACGCGGGGCAGCTGCGTCTGCGTCAGAAAATGCCCGTTGGCCAGGGTGGCCTTCAGCAGGAAGGATAGGCAGAAGTCCTCCGAATCCGACAGGCAGATGTCCACGCCGCCGTAGCCGCGTTCGTGGAAATACAGTTGTCCGAACCGGTTTTTCTGCTTGCTGCTCCGGTGCGTATTGCAGTCGGGAAAACGCGCTTCGTCATAGTAGTACGCCTCCACCCACAGCGGCTCGATGGTCACGCCCAGGGTCTCCAGACGATAGTTGTTGATGAGCTTGCCGCCCAGCGTTTGCAGAATGTGTACCTGCTCATCGTAAGCGGCATTTTTCAGGTCACGGACCAAAGCCCGCAGGCCGGCGGCGGTGTCCATACGCTCATCCCTTTCTGAATCGTTTTGAAAAGTATACCACGCGGCTGCGGCGCATACAAGCGCTGCGGCAAAACCGTCGAATCAAAAGAAGAAGCGGTACGCAATGCGTACCGCTTCTTTTTTCTGGTACGAGTGCTGATAACGGATTTCATAAAACAATGAATTAACCGGCAGAAACACATATATTTCATCTCGCACACGAACAGTTTCTTTAGAATTTTATTCGCACATTCGATTTTTACTGACCTATCCGATACAATGATAACACAAGGAGGGCAGAATATGAAACAGAAATATCATCTTGCAATGGATGATGCAGAGCGGCGGCTTCTCATTGGAAGTCTGAATGATCTGCGCAGCAGGCTCTTCACAGAGGGCAGATATACCGACGCTGTTGACGAAGTGCTGCTGAAAATTATCGGTGCAAAGCGCAAGAAGTTCAAGGTCGTCTACACGGGGTGAATGGAGGAAAGCGTAATGACGGAGTTTGAAAAGCTGGGTGGCACATACCGACAGGCGGGTGATTATTATCTGCCGAATCTCGAGATTGATAATCAAATTGAGGTGCAAATTGGTGTTTGGGGACAGCGACACCGGCGATTTTTGAAGGAGAACCACCGGGTGAGATACTACAATCTGTTGACCACCGGGACGCTGAACGATTATCTTGCTGAGGTGGAATCCCTGGCACAGGCGATGTTTGATACGCTTGTGAAGGAACTGTCCGAAAAAGAAAACTTGAACGAAAAACTCAAGGCAAGTGACCCGCTGGAATGGGTCAGGCGGAGCAATAACATCCGCAATCGAGCCACAGAAATCGTAAATGCAGAGGTCATTTTCGTGTGAGCAGCAACAAAATTTGATAGAAATCAGAGGCGCAGTCAGATGCAGGTAAGCACCGGCTGCGCCCCTTTTTCGTTGCTCTGAAATAGGTCTGCATTATCTTAGCGAGCAGACTGTTTGTACTCCTCCGGAGCAAAACAGTGCGTCGCCCCGATGCCTGCGCCATCTGAGCGAGCAGTGCCTTTTTACTCCGTTCTGCCGAACTGCGCAAAAGGCCTCGTTAGGGACACCCTAAGACCTGCTTACCCGATGCCGAAGAATCGGTCGAAGAAACCCTTCAACTTTTCAATGATGGTCTGCTTCTTCTCTGCACGGTTTCCACCGCCGAAGCGGGAGATCGGCGGCATCAGCCGGTCAATATCCGTGCCTGTCGTTTTGACAGAGCCGTCACGGAAAGAGCTCTCCATAAAGCGGCGAGTCTCATCGTCTTTCAGGTTTTCCTCCTGAATGATTGCAACAAGCTGCCGTTCTTTTTCTTCGGCGACAAAGGTGCGCCATTCCAGCATCACATCTGATACATCGTTGATACCTGCAATAAAGGTTTCGATCAGTGCCTTCTTGCTGCGCAGTTCAGGACTGGCGTCCACTGCTTTGCGGATCGTGATAAGCACTTCCTTGTCATCGCAGTGTGAATCGTGGTATTTCTGTACCAGAAGCAGGATGTAGTCAATATTGATCTCGATCTGCTTGATTAGCTCGATTTCAAAAACGATGTCATCGGTGATGTCCTCTTTTTCGCCACTGGGCTTGCGGTTTTTCCACTCATCCCGTAAGTCCTGATAGCGGCCAAGATAATCCTGAAAATCCCGCTCGCTCAAAATTTCGCTTCCGGCAAACTCGTCGAACGAAGTCAGCAGGTTGCGCATACGCAGAATCGCACCGAACAAAACGATAAACTCCTTCTGCCGCTGTTCGCCGGTAATGCGTTCCTCTGTCAGTGGGAACTTCGTTGTCAATTCCTCAATCATATCTTGGTAGCCTGGGTGATATTTTCCGTCGGCATCCTCGTAGCCAAAGTAGTAATCCTTATAGCCACGCATCAGGACGATACCGCCCGCTTCCTTATCGCCAAACAGAGAAATTGCATCGTCGGTACGCTTTTGCAGATTGCGGAAGCAAACGATGTTGCCGAACACCTTGATGGAATTGAGAATCCGGTTGGTGCGGGAATATGCTTGAATCAGCCCGTGCATTTTCAGGTTTTTATCCACCCACAGCGTATTCAGCGTCGTGGCGTCGAAGCCGGTCAGGAACATATTGACCACAATCAGCAGGTCAAGTTCCTTGTTCTTCATCCGCAGGGAAACATCCTTATAGTAATTCTGGAATTTGTCCCCGTCTGTGGAATAGTTGGTGTGGAACATCTGGTTATAGTCACAGATGGCAGCATCCAGATAATCACGGGAGTTCTGATCCAGTGCAGAGGTGTCCTCCGGATTTTCCTCGTCGAGGATACCGTCCGGTTCTTCTTCGTTTGCGCCATAGCTGTAAATGACGGCAACTTTCAGCCGCTTCTGCGGATTTTCCGCCATTTGCCTCTGAAACTCGGCGTAGTAGAGCTTTGCAGCATCCACGCTGGACACGGCAAAGATGGAGTTGAACCCGCTGACCCGCTGCTTCTGCTTGATTTCCTCGATCTGCTGCTTGCTGCCGGCAGAGGCAACCTCGGCGATATTCTGCAATACGCTGTATGTATAGGTTTTATCACCCCGGTAGGTCTTCTGGTCAAAATGCGTCAGAATGTAATCCGTGACCAGTCGGATGCGTTCCGGGGCAAGAAACGCCTTTTCCCGGTTGATGTCCCAAACTTCCTTGTCGTCAATATCCGGCTCGGCATCCATCGTTTTGATGTAGTCCACCCGGAAGGGCAGTACATTTTTGTCGTTAATGGCGTCCACAATGGTATAGGTGTGGAGCTGATCGCCAAAAGCCTGCTCTGTCGTGCGGAGTGTGGGATTCTTGCTCACGCCTGCATTGACCGCAAAGATCGGCGTTCCGGTAAAGCCAAAGAGGTTGTACTTCTTGAAATACTTCGTAATGGCTTGATGCATATCCCCGAACTGACTCCGGTGGCACTCATCAAAAATGATAACAACTCGCTTATCAAAAACGCTGTGTCCGGCGTTCTTTTTGATGAAAGTTGCCAGCTTCTGGATGGTGGTAATGATGATCTTGGCGTTGTCATCTTCCAACTGACGCTTCAGCACCGCTGTAGAGGTGTTGCTGTTGGCAGCGCCCTTTTCAAAGCGGTCATATTCCTTCATCGTTTGATAGTCCAGATCCTTGCGGTCCACGACAAAAAGCACCTTGTCGATGTAATCCAGTTTCGTGGCAAGCTGCGCCGTCTTGAAAGAGGTCAGTGTTTTGCCGCTGCCGGTGGTGTGCCAGATGTACCCGCCGCCTGCCACAGAGCCGTACTTTTTATAGTTGTTGGCGATTTCAATCCGGTTCAGAATGCGCTCGGTGGCGACGATTTGATATGGCCGCATCACCAGCAGCATATTTTCCGCCGTGAACACGCAGTAGCGGGTAAGGATATTCAGAATGGTGTGCTTGCAGAAAAAGGTCTTGGTAAAGTCTACAAGATCGGGGATAATGCGGTTGTTCGCATCCGCCCAGAACGAGGTGAACTCAAAGCTGTTGCTGGTTTTGGACTTCTTGGCTTTCTGCGCTTTGGCGTCCTTGATGTGATTGAAACGGGTGGTATTGGAATAGTATTTCGTATTCGTGCCGTTGGAGATCACGAAGATCTGCACGAATTCATACAGTCCGCTGGATGCCCAGAAGCTGTCTCGTTGATAGCGATCGATTTGGTTAAACGCTTCCCGAATGGGAACGCCCCGGCGCTTCAGCTCGATATGGATGAGTGGCAAGCCGTTGACCAATACCGTCACATCATAGCGATTGTCATGAGCTGCCCCCTCCTCTGTGGAGATGGCATACTGGTTGATGACCTGCAAACTGTTATTATGGATGCACTTCTTGTCAATAAGCTGAATATTTTTGCTTTCCCCGTTATCCCGGCGGAGCACCTGCACACAGTCCTCCTGAATCAGGCGGGTCTTTTCGAGAATGCCGGAGTTGGTGTTTGCCAGCACCTCGTCCCAGAAACGCTTCCATTCGCCGTCCGTAAAGCGATAGCTATTCAGCTTTTCCAGCTGCGTCCGCAGATTGGCAATCAGGTCAGCCTCTTTATGGATGGTCAGGTGCTCATAACCCAGTTCGCAGAGCAGGCGGATAAACTCCTTTTCCAAGTCCGCTTCGCTCTGGTACGCCTCCGAGCGCTTCGACTGCGGCTTGTATTCGGTGACAACCGTGCTTTCGCTGCTTTGAGCAACTATATTGAAATAGCTCACTTATCGTCACCTCCGCTTGTAATGTTGATTATACTATCCAAGAATACCAATTGATCAATCCAAAGCAATATTTTCAAAAAATCATATCGACTATATGTTTTATGTGTTCTTCCGTGGAGAAGCCAATGCCTGTTCAGTTCGTTGGGTTCGTCCCTGGTAAAATCAGAAAAGCCGAATACAGAATTCGAGAGGTTGTCACCCAAAGAGTCAAACTGCAAGTGTATGAAAAATGTCCGACGATCGATGGTGTCCAGTTCAATTTTATCCGCCATTTTTTGTTCAATGGATTTTATCCGTTTCTCAAAACTGGTGGACTTCTTCATAGTCGAAATATCTGCCATTAGTCCGTCTGCAATCGCAAACAGTCCGATACAAGCAAGATGATACTGTTGCCGGCTGTATGTATCGGTGATTTGTAAAAACAAATTCTGATAGTCTCGTAAACATTTAGCCTTGTCGCACCGATTCATCACAATATCAATATAATGAGTATCTGTGCCAAAGTAATAATCCTCTACCAGCGTATCAATATTATCAGAATTGCAAATTGCTTCTGCAAAATCGATGGAAATATCATCAGAAAACATAATTTGGCGCTGAGCCATCTTTTCTATTGCAGAACAACAAGTGCTAAAATTCGAAAAACTGATTATAAAGTTTCTGATGGTTTCTTCGTTGTCACGATACCATTCACCAGCTTTTTTGAAAACAGCTACTGCGCCTTGCATGAAGGTGGAAATGCCATTCAATATGGGAAAAACATATCCATTATTCTCTTCGCTTGGCATCAATAGCGCTCCCTTCCTAATTGAATCTCTCTCCAAATGTCAACAGCTTGTCCCTGTAATATTCATATTGCTTTTGACGGGCTTCGATTTCGGCGGGAAGGCCGGAGGAAAGGTCGGTGCAGAGGGTGTCGAAGCGGTCGAGAATGGTAACAATTTCTTTCTGCTTTTGATACGACGGTAATGGAATAGGGATCTTGTAAAGGTTTTGCTGATTTAACTTTGGTTGTGCGCCACCTGAAATATACGGCGATAGATCAATAGAGTTCAAATAAATTTCTACATATCTCTGTGTTATGCGATTGTTGAATCGGAGAATATGAGCGTGGTTATTAACCCAGTTCTTCCCGCTGATAGAAAATGCAATCGGTGTGTTCCGTGCCAATAGATTTGCACCATCCTCGGAAATCAGCAGATAATCACCATCAAAAATATAGTCCTTTACATAGTCAACAATGCCAGATGCACCATAGTACGGAATATTACCAGCTTCACGATTTCCGCTGGTAACGGGTTTCCTCAGGCTATCGCAGTTCACGGAAATATCGCTTAATTTAACGAAAATAAATTCAGAAACATATTGACACAGACGATTTAGGGCGTTAGGCTTGTCTGTCTGTCTGTCTGTCTGTCTGTCTGTCTGTCTGTCTGTCTGTCTGTCTGTCTGT